>CAUPZG010000001.1:0-85511 GCA_963516175.1 uncultured Candidatus Saccharibacteria bacterium
AGGCATGCCACAGCCCAAAACTAGAATTAACCCCACCGGTCATCGTCCGGTTATTATGTCCCGAACCCATACCAGGATTGAGCCGCAGACCGACCGTACTTGGGCGGTATGGACTCGAGGCAACCAGCTCCAATTGATGAAGTGACGTCGCCACGTAGCGCACGCCAGCCTGGAGCAGTTCATCGAGGTTGTGCGCCGGCTGCTGGCTCGAGAGGCTGATACTTGGGCCGCTCACTCCCTGCTTGAGCAGTAGCGCCGCCTCGTAGCTTGAGCTGGCGTCAAATTGCAACCCCAACTCATCAAACAGCCGTATAATTTCAGGATACGAATTTGCCTTGGCAGCGTAACGCACCGTCAAGCCGAACGGCACCTGACACGCTAGCGCCTGCTGAGCCCGCTCCTTCAACATCCGCCTCGAATATACAAAACTTGGCGTATCAAGTACTTTGGGCAGTTGATCAATTGGAAAGTTCATACCTATCTACTATACCAGGAATCTGGCCTAATGCCGTCGCCACTGGCCATGCTGGATGTTCTGGCGCCGCAATGCTGTTATACTCTACTGTTTGAATAAACCGCACAGTATCAGGCAGGTCACCGCCGATTGGCTTATCATCAACCATCCACACCTCGCCAGTCGGACACTGCTCGCGGAAATACTCGCTTTTCGACTGCAGTGTGGTAATAATCTCTGCCTCCTTAAGCGACGGACATAGCGCCGCCTTGAACCGCTGGTAATTCGCTGGCCCGTAGGTCAAGACATGCACGGTTCCGCGGTGCTTGGCCCACGTCACCAACTCAGCCACTCCGTCGTACTCCATTCGCCCATCAGCTAGCGTCGACTGAAGCAGGAATGCGAATACCGCCTCCTCTCCGAGTCCCGCTGCCCGCACATGCGCCGCGAAATCATAATAATAGGCTTTCTCGCTGCGCACATGAAAGTCGGTCCGCCGCGCCAGCTCTGCCTCGCTGTCAATGCCAAACTGCCGTCCAAGCAGCCCCCACTCCGCCTCGTCCAGCTCACTTGTCCGAAACAAGGTGCGATCAAGATCAAGAAACACTCTCAAACTCATGAAAAGTAAATCCTCATTAGTTCTCGCGCGATTTTATCGCTGTCGTGACGGATCAGACTACGCAGCGCCGCCAGCGGATCGGCCTTTTTGTTATGCTGGTGAACGCCGTTAGCGATCAAGTGCTTACCCGAGGCGTAGTAATGCTTTTTCTTGAGCTCCTCCTCATCCCATTCCACCAAATACTCACCATTGTGCGCGTACTTATCAAGCAGTTCCTGTGGTGGACGATAATTGTTATACAGCACATAATCCATACTCACCCCAGCAAACCGCTCAATCTCATCGACAAAGTCTGCCACCGTAAAGCCGTCGGTCTGCGTCGGCTTGGTCACGAGATTACAGACATACACCTTCTTGGCCTTGGTCTCAGCCAAAGCCCGTGTCACGCCGCGCACCAGTAGCGCTGGCGCCAGACTACCGTACAACAACCCCGGCGCTACCACCACGAGGTCGGCATCCAGAATCGCTTGCCGAGCGTGCGGATTAATCGTTGCTGGCGGGCTGAGTTCTAGCCACGGCCGCTCATCACCCGGAATATTTGTCACCTCAATGGCGTGCTCGCCCTCGACGACCGTACCGTCACGCAGCTTTAACGATAGCTTGGTATCGTCCAGTGTGATCGGAAATACCCGCCCATTGACGCCGAGCACCTCGCTGGCCGTCTCGACCGCCTGCGAAAAGCTCCCCGTCATCTTTTCCAGCGCCGCCATGAACAAATTACCAAATGCGTGCCCCTTCATGCTGCCCTCGTCAAACCGGTAGTTGAACAGGTCGCGCACCTTTGGTGAGCTGCTCAGCGCCACCAGACATTGCCGCACATCACCCGCCGGCAATACACCCAGCTCATCACGCAGCATACCTGTCGAGCCACCGTCGTCAACCATGTTGACCAGCGCCGTGATGCTGTGGGTATATTTTTTCAAACCCGACAGCAGCGTGAAACTACCAGTTCCGCCGCCAATTACTACAATTTTTACTCCGAAATATTCTCTACTCAATTCGTATGTCATGCCCGCATTATAGCACTTCAGCAAGACTAGACCAACGTGCCCTTTGGTAGTGGCCATTCGAGGAATGTCTGGTACTGCGTACTGATGGCGGTGAGTATATGCTCAGCCACCTTGGCTGGGTTGTTGAAAAAGGCATAATCATCCGGCCGACGCCCTTGCCAAAACGGCGTTTTCATCGCCCCGGGCAAGAATAGCGCTACGCGAATCGGTAAATGCTGCTCGTCCGCCTGCAGGGCCAAGCTACGGGCCAGCCCCGCCTGGGCATGCTTGGTCGCTACATACACCGCCTCGTCCCCGCGAGCTTTGATGCTGCTAGTCGAGCCGATTACCGTTAGTGTGGATCGTATCTGCTGCTGCGCCATCCTATGCCAGGCCCACTGCACCAGTGGCAACGGACCAGCAAAATTCACCTCCGCCATCGAGCGCGCATCAGGCTGATCCTCGAAATTACCGCGCCAACCATAGCCCGCCGCCCAGACAAACTGCTCAATAGCATCGCCGCCCAGAATCTGCTCAATCCGCGCCGGCGCTGCCTCCACTTGTTCGGGATAGTACACGTCCAACGGGAATCCCTCGCCATGTTTCTGAACATTATACGTCTTCCCCAGCGCCAACACGCGCTTACCATTTTCTCTGAGCCGCCGCGCCATCTCCAGGCCAAGCCCGCTCGTCCCACCAAGAATAATATGCATGTGGTTATTATAGCAGGAGGAGTGATGGACTGCAAAATGTCGGGCGCGGGTACCTCGGTAAGATAATTGAGCGCATTTACTGTTCCCTCAACCTCTTCATCAGAATATCATAGCCATCCGTCACCTCATCGTGCCGGCTAGTAATCCCCAACTCAGCCATCTCGCGCCACAGACCATTAACTATAGCGGCAGGGTCGGCGTTCTCGCCAGCTAATCGCTCCAATTCCATAAAGTCGCCTAAACCCTCCACCGAGTCGATGCACACCTCCACATCATTCAGCTTGCCAGTCCGGCGAGTCTTCGACAAGTCTGAAAATGGCACGAAACCTAGCTCCTTGACGATAGCAATCATGATGTCTGGGTCGCCAACTTCTGTTTCGCGCTCAATGCTATCCAGCTGCCCAGTCACTGATCGTTTGAGAGTGAATAACGTCCGCTGGGTTTCATTTTCGCCTTGTCCATGCGTTTCGGTACGCACCCGCAGCCAAGGCGCTGTATTGCCATCACCGCCAGCTTCTCCCGGCAAGCCAAACACTTGATCACGCTGATGCACCGGCTCACTGAGAACAACACCCTTAGCCGCCAGCGCAGTCAGCAACCCTTCTTTATCTCGCAATCTAACTTTTATCTCAATTTCTCTCATACGTAAATAGTATCACATTGAAGGTATATTGACCGGCCCGATAATATCCGTATTACCAAAGTAAAAATCAGTCAACACCTGACGCCATGGCGTATTAGTTACCGCAGCATATATCATTTTGCCGATATCGCCATGACACTTCTGTCTTGATAATATCCGGCGTACACATCTCCTCGATATCGGTAGCCGGTTTTCCGGTCATAATACCAAAATTACGTTCAATTAAATCATCGTGAACTATCGGCTCGGTAAGACCCAGCTCCGTCGCCACAATCTTTTATTTTATGTTCATATTTAGTTAAAAGATTCTTAGAATAGATTTTTTCCTTTTTTGAATTTCTAACTTCTTTCCAAAGAATAGCAGCTACTTTTAATTTGTTCGAATAGTTGCGACTATTTTCGTCTGCACAGAAATCCTTCAAAAATTGATTCCATTGACAAACCGAATTATCATACTTGGCATAATCTGATTCACCATAATACACCTTTAGCAAATCTTTGATTGTAAATTTGCCATCCTTTTCTCTTTTTACTTTCCGCCAAGCAGTCGCCATATCAGCAGTAAATTTAAAAGGTGTAATACCTGTTACGGCGGAGAAATATTCTCTAAATTTTGCGTTAAAGGAAAACCCACATTCAAGTAATGGCGTATCTAATGTAATATTTTCAACTTGCTTCTTCTCGTTTTTTATTGATGACTTTTTAATCAGATTACCCTTAAAGTACTGCTCAATAATGTGATTGAGTTCTTGTTTTGTACCTCTATATTCTAACCCTAATGACCTGCATATCTGTGAAATTTCTTCACGATACCAATAGTATTTATTAAACTCATCAAACGATGTAATTTTATCAAACTCAGGTCTACTTTCTATCAATATTTAGCTCCTCAAAACCAATTTACTTTTTCATGTCTAGTATCTGCAATTCCCCGACCTTCACCCGCCGCTGCTCCGTCGTATCCCGCTCACGCACGGTGACAGTGCCATCCTCGAGCGTCTGGAAGTCGATGACTACGCAGTACGGCGTGCCGATTTCGTCTTGGCGGCGGTAGCGTTTGCCGATGTTGCCGTTGTCGTCCCACATCACCCGGCCGGGGTTGGCTTTGGTGAGTGCGGCGTAGACTTCGCGGGCTTTTTCCACCAATTCTGGCTTGTTTTTAAGTAGCGGTGAAACGGCAAATTTGACCGGCGCCAAATGCTCTGGTAGCGCCAAATACACCCGCTTTTCACCGTTTTGTTCATCCTCACGGTACGCACCTGACAGCACCGCCATCAGCGCTCGCTCGACACCAAACGACGGCTCGATGACATGCGGAACAAATTTTGTGTTCGTTCCCTTGACGGTGTATTCCATGCTCTTGCCGCTGGCGCGCTGGATGTTCATTAGGTCAAAATCAGTCCGATACGCGATGCCCATTAGCTCCTCACGACCAATTGGATAATCGTATTCAATGTCAATCGTCTTTTTACTGTAGTGCGCCCGATCCTCCGCCGGCACGTCCAGCTCGTGGATGTGTTCTGGTTTCAAGCCTAGCTCTGCTAAAAACTCATGCGTCGCCGCCAGTAACTCATCAAACGCCTCCTGCCAATGCTCAGGGTCGACGAAATATTCAATCTCCATCTGCTCAAACTCGCGGGAACGGAAGACGAAGTCGCGCGGCGCAATCTCATTACGAAATGCCTTGCCTTGCTGAGCGATACCAAACGGCAGATTAGGATAAAAACTATCGACGACGTTTTTGAAATTGGTGAAGATACCTTGGGCGGTTTCAGGGCGGAGGTAGGAAATCGACTGTGGATCGTAGGTAATCACCTTCATGCCACTAGGACTACGCTTACCATCGACGCCCCCCGTCAACTCATCAATCGCCAGCTCATTTTGCCCGCTAGCACCGACAAATGTCTTGAACATCATATTAAACTGTCGCGGCTCACTAAAATCACCTCGCGTACCACAGTTAGGACATTTAATTACTCTCAGCACATGCGACCACTCTTTCAGCCCAAAATCGCTGGCCTCCTCGAGGTCAATCTCACTTGGGCCAAGCTCCATGTCCAGTATTTTCTTGAACAACTCGGGCTCTTTTTCTTTGATCTCGTCATAAAAATTCGGTGCCATGGCGTGTTGGCGATACCATTGGATCTTCTCGGTGAGGGCCTCGTACTCGTCCAGTTTTTCCTTCTGATCTTTGAGCAAGTGATCTTCGCGAAAACGCGCCTTGCAGTGGTTACACTCCACCAATGGGTCAGAGAACGTATCGACATGCCCGCTCGCCTGCCAGACTTTCTGATTCATCAAAATCGCTGCATCAACGCCGTACATGTCGTCACGCTCGTCAACAAACCTGCGCCACCACAAATTCATGATATTACGCTTCAGCTGCACGCCCAGCGGACCGTAATCCCACGTACCACTCAGGCCACCATACACATCCGACCCCTGATAAATAAAGCCGCGGCGCTTACACAGGCTGATAATGTCTTCCATTTTTGTAGTACTCACAGTCTTCCCTTTCTCCGCGTTGGCAACGCGACGATTGTCATCATTATTGCTCCAGTATAGCACATTTGACATATCTTTAATTATCGTGGTATAGTCGCCCTAGAACGAGAACTTGGAGGGTCAAAATATGTCAAAAAACCGAGCATTTTCCTATGCCGAATCAGGCTATTTTATGTACCCTGCTGAGAGCGCAACGGATGAGGTCCCTAACCCCTCTCCGCCATATATCATTGATAATCGCCTCTACTCTATTATTGACGCGCAGCGGTCTCCAGACCAGATGAAACATTTATTGGCTCAATGGCCACTATTGTTTGAACGCAGTATATTTAATGACAACCCGATGCCGTATCTCCAGAACCTCACCGGCGCGCTAATTGATCCAGCGACACCTTATGAACAAACTCGTCTTGTTTCGGGTCTATTGCTTGAGGAGCAGCTGAGTAATGACCCCGAGCCACGATATGACGAACCAGCCACTTATATCGACCGTGTAAAGAATATCAACACAGAGTATATTCTCGCCGCTACAGAGGCGCTGTGCTCTATCCAGAATTTATTCAATGAAACCAACCCCAAATGTAACCCTGAGCTCCCAGACGGTGCGCGCCGTGAACTATTTCACAAAATCCAGCAGCAAATTGCTAATTTTTGGGAGCAATTTCCCCGCCACAATAATAACCAACCGACAATAACCAGCACCATCCTCGACATGCATACGCATGTTGTGACGCATGATTTAGCGCTTTCTTCAAATGAACCAAGCGACCCGGAGGAGAATATCGAGGCGAAAATTAGCGCCATAAAAGGACTTCAAGCGGTTGAACGTGACATTGAACACATCATGGAGCAATCACAGCAAAAAGAAGTTTCTGGAAGCCTACATTCGTTTCGTAATCATGTCAGATATTTCTACCACCTCTACGCTAGGGAGATCGGCTTTAATCTAGAAACAGGCCAGTTGATCCAGCCAGATACCGAACTTGGAAAGACAGCCGTCGCCACTGTCGTTACCTCACCACACATCACCACGGCTGCCTAAATTCCTCATGACTACACCGCCGCATGCTGCCTAGCCACCAGCCAGCAACTAGCGATGACCGGGCCGAGGCCACCGATGTGAGTGAGATTTTCCAGCGGCTTGGCCTGGATGAGGCGCAGTAGCTTGATATGATCGGCCGTTAAATCGCCCTGCTCGCTTGGCCTTAGGGCTTTTTCGCTTGGATCGTACATGTATGATTTATCGCTCGTCAGCATCCGCCCGGCCACGTCGGTGCGGAGATTAAGCTCATCGCCCAGCAGCCCGGCGTACTGCATATAAAACCACGTCTCGACCAGCAGCCGATCAACCGCCGGCCGATCAAGCCACGCCAACACCTGGCTGAGCACCGCGAACCACTCCGGCCCATCAACGGTCTCGGTCGCCTGCGCCACCAGCTTGAGCGCCTGGTAAGCGAACTGCATCCGCTCATAATCCTCGAGGATATGCCGATAAAACGTGCTGAGCCTGGCACTGGTCAGCAGCCCCAGCTCACCGCGGCCCGAACGGATCACCACGTCACACAGCGCCAGGAGCTCAATGCCGCCAGCCAGCTTGCTCCGCTCGCGGCGCACCCCCTTGGCGATCACTGCCCGCCGCCCCTGGGGCGTTAGTAACTGCAATACCCGATCAGCTTCCGCATAATCCGTCCGCCGTAGCACAATAGCCTTGAATCGCTCACCGTCTTTCATTCAGCCTCCTCGCCTAGCACGCTGAGCGCGGCCCGCACGTCGTCAGGCGTCATTCGTGCCTTATCAAGCACCGCCCGCACGCCAAACGGCCGCAGCTGATCCAGATCAAGCGTCACATTACTACACACCACCACCGGCAGCTGCGCCAGATCCTCATGAGTTTGCAGCTCATTCAGCAGCGCCATCCCCGTCTCACCCGCCAGCAGCATATCAAGCACCAAACCATCCGGCCGCCACTCATCAATCATCGCTATCGCCTGTCCAGCCGCCACCACTGTCCGGGCCGTATACCCCACCTCCAGCGCATACCGCTCCAGCACTGCCGCCCACTGCGGATCATCCTCGATGATCAGGAGTTTTTTCATAACAAGCTCATCTGCTCGCTGAGCGGCACATCAACATAAAACGTCAGTCCGTCTCGGTGGCGTATCAGCCCGATCTGCCCGCCCATCGCCCGCGCAAACGTCGCAGCGATATATACTCCGAGGCCGCTGCTATCTGGCCGAGTTCTGACCGACTTACGCATGGCCACCTCATCCACCAGCTGCCGATACTCAGCCAGGCTCATCATCGGCCCAAAATCCCGTACACCCAGCCGCACCATCGTTCCAGCTTGGCGAACAGTCACGCGAATTGCGGCCCCAGCCTCGCTGTAGCGCATCGCGTTATCGAGAAAATTCATCATAATCCGCCCGAGCAGCAACGGGTTGGCTACCACCAGCCGCTTTTTGCCCGCCCGCGGCCACATCACCCGCCGATCATACAGCCGCAGCATGTCACGTGATTGGTGTGCCAATTGGGCTAGCAATGCCAGTGGATTAACCGGCTCCAGTGGAAACAGCGTCGGCTGCACATTCACGGTACGCGCCAAGTCCTGCACCAAAGCCAACGAGTGCTCCGCCGTTAGCGTCACCCGCCGCTGCATCTGCTGCGCCTCAGCCGGACTAAGCCGACCATCCTCGATCAATAAACTCATCTGCCGAATCAACGCCAGCGGCGCCTTCAGCTCATGCGCCGCCACCGCTATGCTCGGCATTGCGGCAAACTCCCTATCACTCCACTGTGGCTGCGCCATATACTTCTAGTATAGCAAACCGAGGCGCCAAAAAGAACTGCTGCCGCCCCGTGCCATTTCACGCGCCAGCCGCGACCGAGAAAATTACTGTACAAATTTCACCGTCTTGAGAATAGCCTCAAAATCCGGCTTGAACGTGTCAGCATCAGTTGAAAAACGCAGTGTCTTGTCACGCACCTTCATTAGCACCACTGAGCCGCGCAAGTCCTTGTTGAACGCACCGTCAATGCGCGTCGCGGTATTACCGTTATATTCAACGCTGCTTGAGGTCAAATCACCCTTTTTCAGCAAGCTAGCGTACTGCTCCAGCGTCTTGTTAAAGTCGCTGTTGAGGATCTCGAGGCGCAGCGCAAACTTGTTGGGATTATTATTGCTTGTACTCGTTGGTGGCACGATGACTGGATGGAGGTATGCCTTGTAATCGCCGCGATCACCGCCATCAGCTGCCACGTAAACACTCCAGGTCTTTGGGTACATAAACGACACACGGCCGTACTGCTCAGGGCCAACGAATTCAATGCGCGGGTTTTTGGCTTCTTCGTTAAATTTCTCACGGTCAGTCTTTGACTGCTCTTCGCGTGCCTTGGCCGAAGCTACTGCCATCCGGCTCTCGACCGCAGTTTTTTCCTGTGAATATGCGAGGTACGCCCAAATTGCCGCGCTACCAGCCGCCACGAACAGCACGATTGCGCTAATAGCTACAATCATCCAGCTATTCACATAGCCCTGTTCCATCTCTGTTTTTCTACTCATATGCATCAGTATAGCTTATGCTTTGGGTGATGTAAAGCCTCCCGGCAACTGATAAAGAAAATAGCCATGATATTCTTTTGTCGGCTGCGTGCCAGGGATAGCAAATCCGTAGCTCACGAAAGTCAGCGGCTGGCTCTGGGCGGCTGCTTGACGCTCGGCTAGCTGAAACATCTTTGCGATATCGCGCCCATCGCCAAAGGTGTACATCACCGTTACCTTGTCAAGCACCGACCGCCGCCAGATATTCGCCCAGTGTACTCGGACACCCGACAGTTTCCGCAACCGCCAGCGCGATATCAGCACCAGGAACGGATTAATCTCATAGCCAATTGCCCGCGCACCCTGCTGGGCTGCTATCATGAGCACCACACCATCGCCCGACCCGATATCAAGCACGACGTCGTCCTTACCAAGTGGCAGCGCCTCAGTAAATAACCGCCGCACTTCGCGCGACTTTGACGGTACATACGGTGCGCCGATCAATGCTGGCAGCGCAAAGATCATCAGAATCGCCCCGCCAAGCCACCATAGCCATATCACGCGCTAAAGTCCTCGCTAAGCACTGTAATGTCGTGCTGCATATCGTCCAGCGCCGCCGTGATGTCTTTCGCCAGCTGCCGCGCCTCGATAAACCGCTGCTTGGCCTCATCCAGATTAAATTCCTCGCCCTGAAACCACGCGATGCGCTCGTTCAGCTCCGCCATCATTTGCTCAATCGTTTTTTCGTTTATTTTATCGCTGTTCACTGCTCTCAATCCTCGCTTTCATAATCATATCTTTTGTTGTAATTGTTACCTTACTACCAATTTGACGATCGCCGCTAATCATCGCATAACCGCGCCGCAGCGCCATCTCTGGGTCGTACTCAGCAATAATTCTTTGTTGCGATAATATTGCATTTTTAGCAATATCAACGCGGCGCGACCACTGTTCGAGCGCCGCTTGTTGCGACATTGTTGCACGTAAACGATGCTCCGCAATCTGCTGTTGAATTACATCCGCTACGCCGCCCAGCCGCAGCGCTAACTGCCGCCTCAGGTCATGCTTATCCGGAAATAATAGCTGCGCAGCATTGCTCGGCGTAGCCGCCCGTCGATCAGCTGCCAGATCGCACAAACTCTCGTCAACCTCGTGCCCGATACCAGTCAGCACCGGCACGCGACTGCCAGCCACCGCTCGCACCAAGTATTCGTCATTAAAACTCGCCAGGTCCTCCGCGCTACCACCGCCACGAATTAGCACAATCACCTCTGGCGGCTCCGCCAGCTGGTTGTAGTGGGCAATCGCCCGCACCACCTGATCAGCTGCGCCGTCGCCCTGGACCTTCACGTTAGCGACGATAAACTGCACCCCGCCCCAGCGCTCACCAGCAATTTTCATAAAATCCGCATAGCCCGCCGCCTGGGTGCTAGAAATAACCGCCACGCGAGCAGGATATTGCGGCAAGGGGCGCTTCCGCTCCGCATCAAACAGCCCTTCAGCCGCTAGCTTCGCCTTGAGCAGCTCGGCGCTACGCTTGAGGTGCCCCGCACCCAGTGGCTTGACCTCTTGTACCGTTAGGCTAAACTTACCCTTGGCAGTCAGCTTAGCTGAGGCCCGCACCACCACGCGCATCCCTTCCTCGATCGGCGTCCTGAGCTGCCACGCCATCATGAAACAATTGACTGCGCTCTCACTGTCCTTGAGCGTAAAAAAGACAAACTTTTGCTGACGCACCGCGAACTCGGCGACCTCGCCTTCAACCTCGACGACCGGGACGGCGGTGTCCAGGACCTGATTGATGACCGCCACAAAATCGCTAACGCTAAACCGCGGCGCCATCGTCGTCATCTGGCCGCCCGTATTTGATCAGCGCGTGCTGATAAAATATATACCCAAAAATAATCGTCCCCGCGAGCAAGATCACCCGCGTCAGCACAATTCCAGCAATGGCAACGTCCGGCGCCACACCGGTCATGCTGAGAAACACAATCATAATCGCTTCGTACACGCCCGCCCCGCCCGGCGTAAAGGCTACGAGGCTAGCTAGCCCCGCCACGCCGTAGCCGATGATCAGCACCGCCGGATTGACCGACACGCCCAGCGCCCAAAAGGCCACGATGAACATCAACACATCAAAGATAGCATAAATCGCCCCCCAGACCAGCGGCTTGATGAGCAAATACCGATGCTCCGACAGCTCCACGAAATCATCATGCATCTCAGCAAAAAACGCCTCGATCTTTGTGGAAACCAGCAGCCGCTTGATCTTGCCCAGTGTCGCCCAGCGCACCACCGCATTCACGACTCGCGACACCCGCACCGCCGTGTTGTGCATGCGCTTTCGCGACGAGAACATAAAAATCAGCCCAAAGGTTAGCGCCAGCACCACCAGCACAAGGAAGAAACTTGACGTCACGATGTAGCGATTAACCTGCCCGTCAATTGATAAGATCAGCACTGCCAAAATCAGTAGCACCATCAGCGACAAAAAGCCCGTCACGTAGCGGATCACTTGGGCAAACGTTGAGCGCGCCGAGCTGACGCCGAGCTTGTGCATCCGCCATGTTGTGTAGGAAATGCCGCTGACGCCGCCCGACGGAAAAATGTGATTGACCAGATTGAGCTCCAGCGCAATTCGCGTCTGCTCAAACCGCGAGATATGCCCGATCAGTTTTTTATCGCGAAGATAGGCAAAGATCATCTCACCGCCCGCAAAATAGACGATAATTTGAAACGGCACCAGTAGCATCAACAGCCAGATATTTGCTCGGCCAAGTAATTCCCATGCCCGCGCTAGCTCGGCGCGCGACAGAAAAATGATCAGCACCAGCACCGCCAACGTCACAAGGCTCATGATCGTCCGCGGTGATTTACATGCCTCCAAAAACTTCCGTATCCTTTTCGATACCATATCCCCCATTATATCACGCAGTTTTTGCTATAATCAAACCATGTATATCGCCCTGCTTGGCCGCCAGCCAGAGATCTCACTCGCCGAACTTGCGGCGGTCTTTGGTATGGATAATGTCAATCGTATCAGCCAGCAATTCGCCGAGGTTCAAACGTCTCAATTCGACATTACTACATTGGGCGGCACCATCAAATGCGCCAAAGTAATCACCGAGCTGCCGGCCAGCCGCACCGACAAGGCCTCGCTCCTCGCCGCTTCACGCTTCATCACCCAGCATTATCAAGCCAAGTGGGCACACTCGCCGCATAAAATCACCCTCGGCCTCAGTGTCTATGGCCTAGCTGTTGGCGCCCGTGATGTCCAAAAAACCGGCCTCATCCTCAAATCATCCCTCAAAAAATCTGGCACCAGCCTCCGTCTCATCCCCAACGACCAGCCCGCTCTCTCCACCGCCACCGCACATAACAACAAGCTCGGTACATCGCCGCATAAAGTTGAGCTGCTACTCGTCAAAACGACCGACCGCCGCCTCCTCATTGCCGAGAGCCGCGGTATCCAGAACATTACCGCCTATACCCGCCGCGACCGTCATCGCCCCAAGCGCGACGCCTTCGTTGGCATGCTGCCGCCCAAATTAGCGCAGATTATGCTGAATTTAGCGCTGGGTGCTGGGTCGCTAGCTCATCACAGATCGTGCAGCAATTCTGCGGCAGGCTCGGCTTCTAGCCTCTCCGATAAGTCGATGGTTCTGCGGACGGCGTTGCCGGATGCATTCGACTTAGAGGAGATGGCTGGAAGCCGAGCCGCCGTGACAATCCTCGACCCCTTCTGCGGCACCGGCACCGTCCTACAAGAAGCCCTGCTCGCCGGCTACGACGTCGTCGGCACCGACCTCAGCCAGAAAATGGTTGATTACACCACTGAGAACCTATCATGGCTACAATTGACCTCCACTGCGCCCGGACATATTATCGATATCCATCAAGCCGATGCCACCACACACCGTTGGCTAAACAGCACGCATCTCACTGCCGTTGTCTGCGAAACCTACCTTGGCCAGCCCTTCTCCGCGCCGCCCACACCCCAAAAACTAGCGGCAGTTGTCGGTAACTGTAACCACATTATCACCAGCTTCCTCACCAACATTCGCCTGCAACTGGCGCCGAACACGCCGCTGTGTATCGCCGTGCCAGCGTGGTACGACGCGTCCGGCCAAGCCACTCATCTGCCGCTGATAAAGCACCTCCAAAAGCTCAATTATCACCATCTCAACCGTCGTACGCCACTCATCTACCGCCGCCCTGACCAGGTCGTCGCCCGCGAGTTACTGATCCTGCAAGCTACCTAAGCACCGGACGACTGAGTTGTAGCGCCGGATCATAGTTTGCGAGCTGCCCCAAATAACCCACCAAATCCTTTTCTAAAAGCTTAAGCTGCGCTCGACGCGCCTCTGCCATTTGCTTGGCCACAGGAGGAGCAATTGCATCCTGATAATACTGCTGACATGTCGCTAGTAAAACTCCAGCGCCCAGGCCGATGCGTTGCTGATTCAACGCCATGACCAAAAACGCCAATGCTGGCCGCGCCTGCTCGGTTATTTCCGTCGTCATCTGTTGATCGGTATCAGCAAACATCTCTCGCCCAATCTGGCCCAATAGTCCATCCACCATATTCGCTCCAGCTGACGCATACCGCCCCTCACCCGTAGCGTAGTGCTCCAGCGGTTCAGAAAGTGCGACCCCCATCTCTGCTATCGAACTACTCTCGCGTCGCAGTATCTCTTCGATTGTCTCTTCTGATGTCGTCCGGCCATCCACGCCGTGCTGAGCAATTTCCGCTGCTGCCGCCTGTACTGTGTGCAGTGCCTGCAGCGCCTCTCCGTAGCGAGGCATTTTTAGAGAGTCGTGCACAGCACCACCGAATGCCACTGCACCAGCGCCCAAGACACCCACCAGTAGCGTTCTTCTATTTACCGACTCACCTAACCCAGCTTTTCTTTCCGTCATATCCCACTTGCTCATAGACCCTAGTTATACAACACCTGCCGAATTAAGTAAAGACTCTTGACTTTTTATCAGCCGTCACTTATACTGGTACGGATTAGGTTTAGAAAATTTAAGGAGTTTCAATGTCAAAAGTCAAAGCTGGTGGCTCAAGTAAAAACATCCACAACAACCCTGGCCAACGCCTCGGCGTTAAGCGTTTCGGCGGCCAAAAAGTTAACGCCGGCGAGGTACTCGTCCGCCAAACAGGCGCTACCAAGGTCGCCGGCGAGGGCGCGTACATGAGCCGCAACTACACCATCCACGCCGCTAAGTCTGGTGTCGTC
The DNA here is from genome assembly GCA_963516175.1 of uncultured Candidatus Saccharibacteria bacterium. GTDB lineage: Bacteria > Patescibacteriota > Saccharimonadia > Saccharimonadales > Saccharimonadaceae > Nanosynbacter. The sequence continues at coordinate 14,705 of CAUPZG010000001.1, forward strand.
ACTTTCAAACAGGTCAAGAAAACCAAGTTCACCGGCAAAACTGAGCGACGAACTCAAGTCTGTGTCGGCTAACCTACCGGTTTAACTAATTTCGTTTTATACCTGCAACCTCTGCTAGGTAGATGTTGCCAATACCCAGAATATTAGCCGCTGTCCAGCGGTGCTGTCCACGAACAACGCTTCCAGTACTTTCGTCTATTTCTACTGGGTCATGTGGCGTTCTCTTGAATGTCCCATCAAGCATCGACAGTGCAATCAATGCAACCGCTTCGTGGCTCGAAACATTAGGGTAATCATATCCGGTATAGTTTATGTTTTTTTGCCCATTTCTCAATACTCGATCCGGTAAAGCTATACTACTGCTTTCTAGCTTCTGTAAGATATACTCACCTAGCTCAACCCTCAATTCATTATTCTCGCGGATTAGCTCGTGCATGTCCTCAGTACGCCACCGTTCAGGGGTCGCGTATTTTTCGACGATAGCTTTTACCTCTCGATCACTCAGCTGACACGCTAATACTGCATCACCGAGGCTCTCACCAGTCACCTTTAATCGTGTATCAAGATCATTACCAAACCTATCCCTACCCCGTGAAGTCGGCCTCGCAAAGATCAGTTCATGACGCCGCCGTTCTGGATCCACCGCCGCACTCTGCTCACCAAAATTCCGCAGATCATCCCACTGACTGCTCGGCTGGCGATAGTACTCGACCGTCGTACCGTTTGTCGATGTATCGACAATAGTCAATCGACCGTCCTCATCGCACATAATTTTGATATGGCAACGAGAAACGGATACATTATTTAGCTCCGGAAACCGTTCACACTCACTTTTTCTCCCCACCACAACTGAATTATGTGGACGAATACCCTTTATACCCTGACCATGTTCAAGGTCAGGATCTTCAGATACGACTAGAAAGCGGCAGGTTGGATCAATGGTATATCCGTCATTACTATAATTATTCTTTGTAGCCTGATCACTATATACCAGCCGACCACTGTGTGACACGGGCCAATCACTCACATTGAGAATGCGCAGTCGGACCGGATCAATACCCTGTGACGCAGAGCCGCCAAGTAATAGCGCAATCTCGGACGGCATCTCTTCAGGCGAAAACGAGATAGCCTCACCCTTTTTTAGCTTTTCCCCAATTAAGGTGTCGTCGATCTCTGGTACGTATCTATAGTTATCATGCACCACAATAGCTAAATACTATCATGTATTCGTCTCGTTGTCAATGACCCTATCTGTCCTACTGCAGTATCGCCGGCCGTATCCATTTCTTGAGCCGCCTACCCTGCTCTGCAACCGTGTTGCTACCAGGCACACCCGTAACGCGGTCATCAGTATATCTATCAACCTGATGATACAGTTCACGACCCGCAACTGTCAGCACGGTAAAGATATCGCCAAACATTTGATCATCCGACTTTTCACTCTGCAGTACGTAGAAAAATGCCATATCATCCACCAGCTCAATATCAAAGTGAGATGACTGATCGACCAGCGCCGCCATAACATCGGGCGTCAGTATGTAGCGTACATCGACCTCATACTGCTTTGGTGCGTATAGCGTGAAGTACTTGTCAAAATCGCCCTCTAGACTGATGCGCTGACTATTCGAAATAACTACCGGCAGATTACTAATCAGCGCCCTGCCTAGCAGTGTACCATTATTGGATGTTGAGTCCAGCACCAAATGCGGCACCTGACGAGGTAGGCGCAGTCCAGCGTAGTACCAGCTATACATTCGCCGATGCTTACCGTTACCGACCGTATATTCATAGCGACCGACCTCTAGTAGCCGCTGCCCGGCGTGCTCATAGGATAACACACCGCGATAATGCCGCGAATAGCCGACATCAAATACCAGTCCCGTGCCAATTGCGCCATTTTTACCAATCGGATCATACACTAGCCCGCAACGAGACGCAAAATTAGCCATTCGTACATGCCGACGTATCGCCCGCTCCGAGGCACGGAAAAAGACCATTATTGACGCGGCAGCGAGGATGCTAATCATCACTACCAAAACAAGCCAGCGCGCCACTAGTGGCATCAAAACAGCGAGCCCAACACAAAAGACAGCCCACGCAACTGCCAGCAATACCATATCAGTTGGTGATACATCAAACCACAGCGACCAACGCGAAAGCCCCGTACGCTGCCGATACTCTTTTACCTCTGTTGACGAGACCGGCCGACGTAACACCGCGAACGTATCTGTGGTAATATTTGACAGCCACTCCATAGTCTCCATTATACCAACCTAGAGTAGAGAGCCTGCTAGCTATGACACGCCCAAGTGATGCTTGACCCGCGCTACCACGTCGCCGATCACCACCTGCGACTTGACGAGGTATTCGTCTACCCCGAGCGCCTCTGCCCGCTCTCGGTCTTTCTGCTGACTCAGCGCCGTTAGCATGATTACCCGCACATTGGTTGTCTCCGGCGTATTGCGCAGGATATCGAGTACGTCAAAGCCACTGATTTTCGGCATCATCGCATCCAGCACGATCAAATCCGGCCGAAACGACACCGTTGCCGACAGCGCGTCCTCACCATTATGAACCTCACGAATCTCAAAGCCCTCAAGCTCCAGCCGCGACCGATACACTGCCGCCAGTGCGGTATCATCTTCAACCAACAGTATTTTTTTTCTGTGTTGCATACCTTTACCCTCCCCTTTTTGAACCTATACATTCTTTGCTTTTTCTAACTGTGGATCACGTCCGCTATCTGCCGCCTCAGCTGTCATCTCGACCTTAACATCCGGCTCAATGCCCGACTTATCAATATTCTTGCCATGCGGTGTATACCAGCGCGCCTCGGTCACTTTCAAAATCGAGCCATCCGCCAGATCAATTGGCCGCTGCACGCTACCCTTGCCATAGGTTTTTTCGCCGACCAGCGTTGCCTTGCCATGATCCTTGAGCGCCCCCGCCACGATCTCGCTAGCACTGGCGCTACCACCGTTAACCAGCACAACCGTCTTGATATCACCAAGGAGCGGCTGGCCGGTCGATTTCTCCGTCGAGATAACCTGCTCACCGCGCCGTTGGGTCATCACCACCTGATTATTCAGCCACAGCCCCGCTAGCGCTTGTGCGGCCGCCACAGTACCACCAGGATTTCCCCTGAGATCGAGGATGACTTTCTTGACACCTGTCTTGACACCTGCTGAGCGAAACTCCTCAGCGGCCTGGCGCGCTTGCTTGCCGGTATCGTCATTGAAACGGCTCACTGTCAAAATACCAATCTCACCGTCGATCTTCCACTCGGCAGCCGGCGCAACGACCTCCTCGCGTGTCACTGTCACGTCCTTACGCTCGCCACCACGCGACAGCACTAGCTTGACCGTCGTACCAATATCGCCGCGAATACGCTGCACCACTTGATCAACTGGCATGTCGGTCACCACCGTGTCATTAACCTTGACGATAGCATCGCCGGCTTTGATGCCCGCCTTTTCGGCTGGACTATTTTTGAGCGGTCGGATAATTGTCGGCACATTATGCTTCTTGGCGATTTCCGCCCCGATACCGCCGCCAATATTGCCCGATAGGCTCTTTTCAAACTCCTTGGCCTCATCTGGGTCCATGTACGCCGTATGCGGATCATCCGTTGCTGCCACCATACCGCGCGCTGCCCCGCGAGCAAGCGCCTGCTCGTCCAGCTTGCCATCATAGTGAGCCTTGAGCTCACGATACACGTTCTGCATCGTTGATACATCCAGCGACCCCGTCGCTGTTCTGAGACCAAACAGCGATCCAACCTGCGCCATGATCATATCTGACCGTGTCCCGGCTACAAAACTTACAATCGCAATCAACAGCCCGCCCAAAAACAAGCGAGCCCGTGTTCCTACCCTCCGTTGCTCTGTCATACATCTATTGTACACAAAAACCCCCGCTGATGCGAGGGCTTTATTGGCTCATCGTGCTACTAAAAATACACGTACGTCAAACCTGAGGCTGAACGTGTATACCGCCGGTATAGTCCATCCCACGCCAAGTTATAGTCACTGACCGTAATTGTACCATCACCATTGACCGACTCAACATACATCACGTGGCCATAATAGCCAACGTGCATCACCGCTGCTGCGCCAGCCTTTGGTGTTGAACCATTCGAGATGCCATAGCGAGCTGCCGTTGATGGCCACTGATTAGCATTACCCGCACCACCAAAGTTTGGCACAAATCGCCCGGTGCTGTGGATCTTCCACGCCACATAACTCACGCACTCACGCGTATACAGACCCCATGGATCAACGTAGGCATCTAAGGGAGCGCTAGCCCACGCGCCCGGATAGCCACCACCGCCTGGGACACCGCCCGGAATTGATACACTACCAAGCGCCCGTCGGTTAGCCGCCGCCTGCTCTTCGCGTAATTTCGCTGCCTGGTTATTGCGCTGCGTCGCCAAGGCTGCATAGGCATTCTGGTCATTCTTGGTATCGTTAACCAGCTTAGCCTGCTCTGCCTGTTTGGACGCTAGCTGTGATTGCTGGGCCTTCTGATCCCTGAGTACATTCTCAACTGACTTTTTATTCTCTTCTAACTTCGCCTGCAGCGCCTTGATCTCCTTGATCTTATCATTCAGTGATGATCGCAAACTACTACGTTGCTCCTGCTTATCGACATAATCACCGATTGACTTGGAGCTCGCCAGCATCTCGAGTGGTGAAATCTGATCATCGAGGTAAATATCTGAGAGAATTTTACCCATGACCTTGCGGCTCTTTTCAATCGCTAGCTTATTCTTAGCAATCTCAGCAACCAATGCATCGTGCTTTTGTTGGCTTTTGGCAATTTCCGCTCGGATCGAATCGATCTGCGCGTTAATGCGCCCGAGCTCTTCCTCCAGCGTCGCCGCCATCGTCCCGAGGCGATCGGCCTCGTTCTGCGCCTGCTGGGCTTGTTGATTGAGAGCATTGATTTCCGCGTCATAGTCACGCGCGAATACGTGTGGGCCAAGCTGGAACACGCCAGCGCCCAAAACAACAGCACTAACCGCCACGAGAGCTGCCCGTGTGGCTCGTGATGTTGAAACTGGTGTGGTGGACCGTATCTTCATTGCTTTTCATTGTAGCATAAGCAATACGTGGGCGTCAAGCGCTTTGATCCACCAAATCCCCAGAGGTCAGCGGCGGTAATACATTATATTTTCAAGTACTTCCGCGTCGCGATCAATGACGAGATAATGCCGATCAACGCACCGATCATAATCATCGCCAGCACCACCAGCCCGGCATACGTGGTACTAATGTTCATCAAATTATCCATCGGCAGCCGCACCGCCAGCTTGTCATGCGCCGAGAATAGCAATAGATAACCGATCCCCGACGCCACCAATGCCGCGATAAATCCATACATGATTGCCTCGACGATAAATGGCCCGCGAATAAATCCGCGATCAGCACCGATCAGCTTCATCATCTGGATCTCGTCTTTACGGTTAAAAATTGCCATCCTGATCGTGTTAAACACCACCAGCGACGAAATCACCACGAACACCACGGTAGCGATCGAGCCAGCGATACTGGCAAACCGCACCCAATCACCGATGGCATTGATCGCATCGCGCCGATCGCCAATAAACGACGGCTCTTTGGCAGGGTCTTTATGCTTTTTATACAACTCGTCATGTTTCGTAAACTCAATCAGTGGTCGCTGGTCGTTCAAATCCTTGAGCGAGGCCCGCAGCGAAGCCGGCATTTCATTGCTCGATTCTTTGATCGCCTCAAGAAACGCTGGGTCATTCTTGTGCTGCTCAATCTGTTCTTTGCGCGCCTGCTCCGCCGAGATATAGGTCACCTTTTCGACATTATGGAGCTTACTGAGGCGTGACATTAGCTCGTCAACTACCTTTTGCTCGGTTGAGCCTTTGAGGAAGATCGACATATCAGCCTTGCGCGAAATCGTATCCACCGAGTCAACCAGCACCTGCCGGGCAGCCATAGTGATGGCAATGATCAAGAGTGTCACCGCCATCACCGCAGTCGCTGCAATCGTCAACCAAGTGTTACGGCTAAAATTATTGATACCATACCGGCACATTCGCCAGAACGTCAGCACTCGACGGCGACGCTGCCGCGTGCGCTTGAGGACTTTGGGATCGACGCGCGCCTTGGCAGCGGCTTTACGTGAAATATCGGTCATTGCTTGTAACTCCCCTTGGCTTGATCAGAGGTAATTTTACCGTGATCAATGGTGATCACCCGTCGTTTCAACTTATTAACAATATCAACATTGTGCGTGGTCAGTAGCACCGTGGTGCCGTATTTGTTAATTTTTTCTAGCAAGCGCACAATGTCCCAGCTGTGCTTGGGGTCGAGGTTACCGGTCGGCTCATCGGCGATCAAAATCTTCGGCTGGCGAACCACCGCCCGAGCAATCGCCACCCGCTGGCGTTCACCGCCAGATAGCTGATGCGGGAAATTCTTTTCCTTGCCTTTCAGTCCCACCAGTTCGATCACCTTTGGCACCGTTGATTTGATCTCGCGGTTAGTCATGCCGGCAATCTCCAGCGCAAACGCCACATTCTCAAACACCGTCCGATTCGGCAAAAGCTTAAAGTCCTGAAAGACGACGCCAATTTTTCGGCGCAGCAACGGAATGTGCTTGTCCTTGAGCGTGTCGTAATCAATCCCACCAACGACAATCTTGCCACCAGTCGGCTTTTCCTCGCGGGTCAGCAGTTTGAGCAGCGTCGACTTCCCCGCGCCCGATGTCCCGACCAAAATCACAAACTCGCCAGGCTTGACATGAACACTCACCCGGTTCAAGGCCGGCTTGTTGTCCTTGCCATACGTTTTGGTAACCCTATCTAACAAAATCATTTCCACTAGTATAGCAGATTTTTTACGATGGTGCGAATCAGCACAGCAAACTATGCTACACTAGACATATGAAACCTTCAGCCGCATTACTCAACCGTCTCAGCATCATGTTTATCACCCTCAGTATCATCGGGGTCGGATTAATAATTATCAGTAATATCAGCGTGCCATTCCTACCGGATACGTTTGATGCGGCGCGACCGCAAGATACATGGTCATGTTGCGAGGCTCCTGGACAAACTGCCAATGCTCTACGCTGGCCACTCTTCCTGGTCGGTGGACTATTCCTATTTATCAGCATCGTCTGGGGTATATATTACCTCGGACGGGGGCTACGACAGCTCGTGGGGCAATCGCCTGATGAGTCAGCGCAACCCGTACGGCGCACCTATAGGATACTGGAGATTGGCTTGCGACTATTGGCGCTACTTATGGTCATGTCACTTGGCGCCACGCTCATATGCCTATTCCTCACACCCCACGTCACGCTGCTACAAGACATAGCACAACACAGCGGTATTTTCGTATATATCATGTACACTGCGACTGGGCTACTCCTGGCTACTGGTTGTCTCGCCTTGCCGCTTTATACACTCATCAATACCAATCGCTGGCAAGCCAAGGCGATTACCGATAAAAGTCGATGGCTCGCACGCCATACTTCAACATTAGTATGGTATGGCCTCGCCATGGTGTGCTTTCTGGTGGGTACATGCGCGTGGCTCTATTACATCATCGGCGATGACACCAACCGAAAATATCCGATCGACGTTCTTGTCAAGCAAGCTGCTTGGCCATTTGGCGTACATTTCCTGTCCGTCATGGTCATCAGCCTTATCGCCTTTGCCGTGATGATCACCATTGCTGTCTTTCGTCAGCCGCGCGACTCACGCAAATAAGCCGTCATAAACTCATCAACATCCCCGTCCAGCACGCCCTGGGCGTTGCGGTTCTCGTGCTTGGTGCGAGTATCCTTGACCAGCGTATACGGATGCAGGACGTAGTTTCTAATCTGACTACCCCAGTTGGCTGACTCGCCGGCCCTGAGATCAGACAGGGTTTCGGCGTGTTGCTCCAGCTTCATCGCCAGCAACTTGGAGCGCAAGATCTTCAGCGCCGTTTCTTTATTCTGGATCTGTGAACGCTCGTTCTGGATCGCCACGGTAATGCCCGTCGGCACGTGTGTCACCCGCACCGCTGAGTCAGTGGTATTCACTCCCTGGCCGCCCTTGCCGCCCGAGCGATACACATCAATCCTCAGATCACTCGGGTCAATCGCAATTTCATCCGGCGTATCAATCTTTGGCAGCACCTCCACCAGTGCAAAGCTAGTCTGGCGCAAATTATCAGCATTAAACGGACTGAGGCGCACCAGCCGATGCACACCATTTTCTGAGCGCAATTTTCCATAGGCAAACGGCCCAGAAATCTCCAGCACCGCCGTCTTTATCCCCGCGTCATCATTGGTCGAGCGCTCCAGCGTGTCGGCTTTCATCCCCGACCGCTCCGCCCAGCGCAGATACATCCGCTCCAACATCGCCGCAAAATCCTGAGCATCCAGCCCGCCCACACCGGCCGAAATCCGCACCACTGCCTCGCGATTGTCGTACGGACCGCTAAATAGTAGATCAGTCTTGCGCTGGGTAAACTCCTGCTCCAGCGCTGCCACCTGCACTTCAAACTCTGGCAGCAGATCATCGTCGCCCAGCTCCATCAACTCAGCGATATCTGCCAGCTGCACCCCGAGCGTCCGCCACGGCTCAACTGTCTGGCGCAAGCTAGCCGCCTTTTTTGCTAGCGCCTGCGCCTCGTCCGGATTATGCCAAATCTCCGGCTGGTTAAGCCGCTCGTCCAGCGCCGCCATCTCCTGCTCCAACGCCGCAACATCCAGCGCCACCTTGGCCTGTTCTACTTCTGATCGCAGGGTTTGGATGCGTTTTTTGAGTGGTTGCATGGATATATTTTAGCAGATATTAACATATATTTTTTCAGCTAAATATAAGGCTACTTCTCAATAGTCTGCGCATTACGAAGATCGGACAAATATTTGCCTATTATTTTATTGGTCTTTAAGAATGCCTTGCGTTCTTTGACCATTTCATTAATCTTATCTTCTGCATAGATTACCCACGATAAATAGGGTATAATTTTCTCCTGTGTCTCTGTTATAAATTCCTTGTACCCTTCAATACGCTCTCGTCTTTCTTCCAAGCAGTCTTTAACTGCTGCAATAACTATCCCAAGTTGACTAGGGCTATCAATACGCCGTATACTATCTAGTAATTCTTGATCTACACCATCTAATACATCTACCAGATGGCTCTTTAGGTCCTGAATATCACTAAACCTCCACCCGTCAGCATCTATTTTCTCCACAATAAACTCCGCCTTATCTTTTCCGCCAGTATATCCTTAGTTCCAGCCTTTCGCAAGCATATCCATAATCACCCCCTCTATCAACACAAAACATGTTATACTACCCCTATGAATCAAGATATCGCTACCATCCTCGTAACTGCTGAACAAATTAATGACGCGGTGGCGCGGCTGGGCCAGGAGCTGACAGCAGAGTATCGCGACAAGAATCCGCTCGTCATCGGCGTACTGCGCGGTGCGGCGCCGTTCATGATCGATCTGGTACGCGCCATGGATTGCTATATGGAAATCGATTTCATTGACGTCTCTAGCTACGGCGACGCGACTGAATCATCCGGCGCGGTCACCGTTCTCAAAGACATTGATAGCGACGTTACCGAACGGCATATTCTACTGGTTGAGGACATCGTCGATACCGGCCGAACGCTAGAAAAATTGCTAGAATTATTCGCCAGTCGCGGCACGGCCTCGGTCAAAGTCTGCTCACTACTCGACAAACCCGAACGGCGTATCGCCAACGTCGCCGCAGATTACGTCGGCCTGTCCGTCCCTAACGAATTCGTCGTCGGCTACGGCCTAGATTTCCGCCAACAATACCGAAACCTACCGTATATCGGAGTGTTGAAGCCTGAGGTGTATCAAGACACTATAGCGTAATCCATACCCGTATTTTCAGTACCACCTGCAGCATAACTGCCAAAATAATAATGAGTACCGGTAACCTGTAGCGCATAAATACTCTCATTTTCTCTCGACATCGCGAGGACATTTTTACCCCTAATTTCGCCAACCACCACTCATAAAATCGCTGCTCTTTGTCTCCGGCAAATTGCATGTGCGACAGTGGACACCCCTGTAAAATTTCAAGCATTATGAAATGTAGCACCACCAAAACTGTGACTATTCTATAATCGAGCCACAACCAGGCAGTGTATGCAGCCAGTGTGAGGATCGCATGTAGTGTAATGACAAAATACTGTCGAAACACCTACAACTTCTCCACCGCCGCCACAAATTGCTCGCCGCGGTCGACGTAATTTTTGAACATCCCGAAGCTGGCGGCCGCCGGACTGAGGATGACAACATCGCCTGGGCGAGATAATTGACTGGCTTGGGCGACGACATCCACCATCGTTGTCTGGCCGAGCACTACTATCGTCGCCGTGACCGATGCTTGGCGCAGCGACTGTTCAATCTTCGCCGCATTTGCCCCGATAATGATCACCGCTCGCACCGTTTGTTTGGCAATCTCCGTGGCCATTTCATCATAATCCGCCCCCTTGTCGTACCCACCGACGATCAGCACTTTCGGCGCTTCAAACGCCCGCAGCGCCGCGATAGCACTGCCCGGCGTGGTAGCGATACTGTCATCATAATACTTCACGCCGTTCTTCTCAGCAACGAATTTTAATCGATGCGGCAGTCCCATAAAACTCTCTAACCCAGCCGCGTACTGCTCGTCAGTCACTGTGATTGGCAATTCTGTCACTGCGCTCATCGCCGCACAGGCGTTCTCGAGGTTGTGCGCGCCCGGCAGCCGTAAATGATCGGTGCGACAAATCCGCCGATCTTGCACGCAAAAGTAGCCATCCCGGACATACACCTGATCCTCGTCAGGGACAGCATAGCGGTGCGCGAAATCTAGCGCATCATCTCCGCAATACTCACACGTCGCATGACCTTGCTCATCCAATAGTCCATTAAAAGGCGTAGCGGCTACTTCCTCTGAATATTTATTCGTTGGATGATATAAACATGTATCAATAATACCCTGGTGGCGACGAATATTTTTCTTGGCGTCAAGGTACTCGGCAAAATCCGTATGCACCTCCAAATGGTCCGGCTCAATCATCAATACCACGGCAATGGTCGGCGATTTCTCGAGATCCCACAGCTGAAAACTCGATAGTTCGTACACAACGAAGTCATCCTTTGTGATGCTTGGCAGCGCGTCCAGTGCCGGCACACCGATGTTCCCAACCAGATGCACCGTCTGACCGGCCGCCCGCAAGATCGCCGCGATCAGACTGCAGGTCGTACCCTTGCCTTTCGTCCCCGTCACGCCAATAATCGGCGCTGGGCATTTATCGAAAAACTCATTGGTCGCCGACCATATTTTACCCGACGTTTTGAGCAGCCGCGGTGGCACACCCGGTGCTCGCACTACCATATCGGCATCCTGTAGCTGCTCGGCGAACACCGACTCGCCAGTCCGCACTGCCACGCCATCCGGCGCATCTTCAACCGCCTTCTGGTCAGCAATCACAAACTCGGCATCAGGAAAAGCCTGCTGAAAATATCTCAAACTTGATATACCCTCAAGGCCATAGCCAGCGATAATGATCTTCATAGGTTTATTATAGCATTGAGTAATACTAAAACAGCCCCTCAAGCTTCTTCTGCAGTCGCCCGAGCAGTTCTTTATCACCGCTACTCACGCCAGCAAGCACCCAGGTATTCGCTGCAAAAAACTCTCGCGCCACCCGAACAATTTGATCAGCAGTCACCGCCAAAATCGCTGTCGGCACGCCCTCATAATTTTTGACGAAATCATCGGCAAAATAACGCCCGGTATAAAAATTACTGATTTGGGCCACCGTCTGTGCCCCCATCTGGTAACGGCCCAGTGCATACGATTTGGCATTCTCGATATCCTCCGAGGTGATCGTCCCGTTCAGCACCCGGCGCAGTTCGCGCACGATAATATCAAACAGCGCCTCTGCTGTCTCGAGGTTGACCTGGCCGCCAAAGTCCCAAGCCGAATCATGAAACCCGACCGAGGTATCGCTAAACACGCCGTAAGCTAGCCCTTTCTTGCGCGCCGCCCCGAAAATCCGCGAACTCATCGTCCCGGTCAAGATATGATCCAAGCAGCCCATAGCGTCAGAATCCTCATCGCTCAGCTCGCGCGGCAGATTCATCGACCAGCCAAATGTCAGATTCGAGGCCTCCTTGCGACGGATAAAAATCGGTGCGGCACTTGACAGCTTATCGTGTGGGATAGTAAATCGCTCGCCCGGCTCTAGCTGCCACTGCTCCAGCGATTCACGAATTGTCGCCATCCGCCCGGTCAACTTGCCCGCCACCACAAACCGCATATTATTGAGCGTATGCGTCCGCCGATGATGCTCCTTGATATCCTTTAGCGTGATCGCGTCAATCGTTTTCAGCCGCTGATTATACGTCAAAATATCCTCGCCCAGTGCTTGCTGCACCCGCGGCCACATCACGCGGTTGTGGTTATTGAGATAGCCGGTCAGCTCACTCCGAACATTACCCTTTTCAGCCTCTAGTTCTTCAGCATTAAAGCGCGGTGTGGTGATCGCCAGCCGCTGTAAATCCAAAATCCGATCCCATTCAAAATCCGCACAGGCGGCCTCATACACCATTGAATAATCAGAGGTGAACGCATTATGATAGGCGCCATTCTTGGTAAACTCCTGCTCATACGCGTGCTCCGAACGAAACTTCTCATTCGCCCCAAACGCCATATGCTCCATGATGTGCGCCGTCTCGTAGATATCCTTGTCGCGGACATAGCGATTGCCCGCCCGAAACTGCACCTGAAAGCTCATCACTGTCGCGTCCGGCACATCAATAAACAGGCCTTTCGCGCCGTTTTTCAATTTTATTTCTTTGACCGTATGTTTCATCTGTCTGTCGCTCTCTGCCCACCGGTTTTAGATTTATTTGCGATTCTTTTTGCGGTTTTGGCGCTGCGCTTTTTTCTTCTTGCGTGCTTGGTTTTTGGCGCGGTTCGACTCGGTGTTTGATTTACCCTTTTTCACTGAAAAGTCATCGTCACGATTTTCCTCGCCCGCACCAACTTCATTAACGCCACGCTCAACTGCGCTTTCAGCTAGGCGTGTTAGCTCGGTATCGTACTCATCATCCTGCGACTGGCGAATCACTGCGTCGGATTTATGAATATGAAAAATTGTGTTCAGAACTTCGTTACGCAGATTTTCCTGAAGGCTGGTGAACAATTTTTGTGACTCCGCCCGGTACTCTACCAACGGATCGCGCTGCCCAACGCTGCGCCAGTGAATACCTTCGCGTAGATGCTGCATATTCTCCAGGTGCTGCATCCACAAGGTGTCGAGCACCGCCATATACACCTCGCGCTCCACACCGCGCAGCTCCTCAGCACCAATTTCTTCATCTTTTTCCCGATAGGCCTGACGTGCTAGTTTCATGGCTTTCTGGAGGCGCAGCCGGTCCTTTTTCTCGAGACCAATCTTGCGCACCGCCGCTTCATCGACTGGAAAGGCCGACGTAAATTCCTCGACAAACTTCGGGTTGTTTTTTGTCGGTAGCGTCACTAATTCTTTGACTCTATCTCGCAACAATCGCTCAATTTCCGGCTGAATATTGTCGCCTTCAAGGATTTTTCGCCGCATCGTGTAGACCACACGGCGGTGACGATTAATCACGTTGTCGTACTGAACAACATTTTTGCGCGTATCGAAATTGTAGCCCTCGACGCGCTTCTGGGCTGCTTCCAAAGTTTTCGATACGGCGCGGTTTTGAATCGGCGTATCTTCATCCACACCCAGCCGGTCCATCAGCGCCGCGATGCGCTCACCCTGGAAAATTCGCATCAAATCATCTTCGGTCGACACGTAGAACTGCGTCTCGCCTGGGTCGCCCTGACGACCGCCACGACCGCGCAGCTGATTGTCAATGCGTCGTGACTCGTGCCGCTCCGAACCGATCACTACCAGGCCGCCCAACTCCTTGACGCCCTTGCCCAATTTAATGTCGGTACCGCGTCCAGCGATGTTTGTCGCCAGCGTAATCGCGCCCTTTTCACCAGCCTTCTCGATAATTGCCGCCTCACGCTCATTATTCTTGGCGTTCAAAATCTCAAACTTGATGCCCTCTTTTTCCAGATATTTGGCAATCTGCTCGTTCTTGGCAATCGAGCCAGAACCAACCAGTACCGGCCGGCCTTGCTTGTGATAGTCCTTGATGGCTTCAGCCACCGCCTTCAGCTTACCCTTTTCGGTCTTGAAAATCAGGTCTTCTTTGTCGTCGCGAATCACTGGTTTATTCGGTGGAATCTGAATGACATCCAGTGAATAAATTTGTTGAAACTCCTCAGCCTCGGTGAACGCCGTACCGGTCATACCGCTCAATTTATTATACAAACGGAAATAATTTTGGAACGACACGGTCGCCAGCGTCATGCTTTCCTCTAGCACGGGCACATTCTCTTTAGCCTCAATGGCCTGGTGCAAACCTTCGTTGTAGCGCCGACCTTGCATCAAACGACCGGTGTGCTCATCGACGATGATCACCTCGCCGTCATTAGTCACCACGTAATCTTTGTCACGCTTGAACAATGTTTGTGCTCGCAGCGCCTGATCCATGTGGTATACACTGCGCACGTGGTCTGGCGTGTACAAATTTTTTATTCCCAACAATTTTTGGACTTTTTCCACGCCCTCATCGGTCAAGGCCACACTGCGGCGCTTTTCATCCAAAACATAGTCCTCTGGCACTAATTTGCTGGCAACCTTGGCGAAGGTGTAGTAATTGTCTGGGTTCTCCGCCGCTGGCGCCGAGATGATCAGCGGCGTACGCGCCTCATCGATTAGGATTGAGTCCACCTCGTCAACGATGGCAAAGTTCAGTTCGCGCTGCCTGAGCAAAGCGACGTCATTTACCATGTTATCGCGTAGATAATCAAAGCCAAATTCATTGTTAGTGCCGTACGTAATGTCGGCAGCGTAGGCTTCTTTACGAGTGACCGGGCGGAGCTTGCGCATACGTGGATCGTCGTGGTGCTCATTATCATACTCTTTGTCGTACACAAATGACGCTTCGTTGATGATCACGCCAGTCGTCAGACCCAAAAAGTCATACACCTGACCCATCCAGCCAGCGTCGCGCTGCGCCAGATAATCGTTCACGGTCACCACGTGAACACCCTTTTCCTCTAGTGCATTGAGGTACGTTGGCAGCGTCGCCACCAGGGTCTTACCTTCACCGGTCTTCATCTCGGCGACATTGCCCTCATGGAGCACCATACCGCCGATCAACTGGACGTCATATGGCCGCTCGCCGATGACGCGCTTGGCGGCTTCGCGCACCACCGCAAAGGCATCCGGCAAAATCGTATCGAGCGTTACGTTTTTCTTCGTCAGCCGTTTTTTCAGCGTTTCTGTCTGCGCTCGTAGCTCCTCATCCGACATCTTTTCATATTTCTCGGACAGACCGTTAATTACGTCAACCTGTTTACGCAGCCGCTTCAAAATCTTCTTCTGCGGATCGCCAAAAATCTTGCTCAGCGCCTTTTGTTGTGTCATTGCCATAACCTTAAAACTCCCTCACTTTCAGGCATTTTCAAAAACTGTATACAATTATACCGTGCAGGGCTAGAAAATTAAAGGGGTTAATTGAATCCCCTACTGCTCGCGCTGGAAACCGCGCTTGAACCGTGCCAGTACGCCGCGGCTGCTGCCGACGTGTGCCAACACATCATCCTTGTATTTACGTAGCTGTCCGTTCAGCTTCGCTTCAACGATATCGACTGCCGCCAGTACGTTCATTGTCGAATCTTTGGCGGTGATTTTCTTGTCTGGTACATTAATAATTACTTCAACCTCGTACTTGTTGCCGCCAGGGTTGTCAATCTGCTTGATCTTTACATCAGCGGTCGCACTCTTGCGAGCATGCCGCGGCAAGTACTTGCCCAGCGCACCGATTTTGCGCTCGACGTACTTCTTTGTAGTATCCGTCAACTCGTATTTGACACCGGTAATGGTAATATCTTTGATCATAATTCCTCCTTTTACTGATACCCTAGCGCGGCAAAATAACACCCGCGTCCTTCGCCATTTTTAGTAATTCTTCGTTAATCACGAGCAGCTTTTCTTTCGATGACATTTTGGCAAAGCTGGCGCTCATAAATGATTTGTTCGGCTTGCCGTAAATAACATCGTATATCTCTTTAATGTCATTCGTCAGTGCCTGCAACTCACCTTCAACTCGGCCGAGCCGATCTTTAACTTCGCGCATCTCACTTTCAACCCCATTGAGTCGGCTTTTAACTTCACACATCTCGCTTTTCAGACTAGAGACATCATCTTTCAGTCCAGAGACGTCCTCTTCAACCGAATCAAGTCTAGCCTCGATCCTGTCAAACCGCTTGTCATGCTCGTCAAATCGCGGCAAGACAACGGCTTCCAACGCCTCAACCACGCCATCAGCGATCGCGCCCTTGATCCATTGCTTGTCATCGTTCGTCAGTGCCATATACCCTCCTAGACTCCATTATATCATCTCGCGGCCATTCATATATGGACGAAGGGCTTCTGGCACCACGACATCGCCCTCGGCGGTCTGGTAATTCTCAATAATCGCCACCATACAGCGCCCTAGCGCAAAGGCCGTCGCGTCATTCGTATGGATCAATTCAACCCCGTTATCCGTACGTACCCGCGTCATCAAGCGGCGCGCCTGATAATCCGTCATGTAATCAGCGGTATGCGTCTCGCGGTACTTGCCCTGACCCGGTAGCCAGACTTCCATGTCGACGCCGCGCGCATTGGGCTTGCCGATATCAGCCGTACATTTCATTAGGACATGGTACGGTAGCCTGAGCTGAGTCAAAAGCCATTCTTGAATCGCGATAAAGAGCAGGTGTTCGTTATAGCTATCTCTCGCCTCGGTGAAGCTCTCCATCTCGAGCTTATCGAACTGATGCATCCGAATCAGCCCTTCCATATCCTTGCCGTACGTCCCCGCCTCTTTTCGAAAGCTAGTCGCAAGACCCAGGTATCGAAGTGGCAACTGCTTCGCATCAAAAATCTCACCCGCATGCATACTACCAAGTACATGCTCAGCGCTTCCCTGCAGCCACAAGTCCTCGCCCTCAATCTTGTAGCGATCATCGCTTGGCTGGAGACGATCCATCTGATCATATGGCTCGGTCCGGATCATCAGCGGCGGCAAAACGGGAGTAAATGGTCGCGGATCAACCTCGAGACCAGCGCTCGCGATAATTTCTTTCATCGTCGCCTCGCTCGTGAGAGAGTTCATCACAAACTGGATGATTGCCTGCTGCAACAGCACCAAATCACCCATGATATAAGCAAAGCGAGCACCGGCAACCTTGGCGGCGCGCTCTTTATCGAGCCAACCCTTTGCCTCGGCAATCTCATAGTGATTTTTTGGCGCAAAATCAAAGATTGGAATATCACCGACGACCTTGACTTCCACATTCTCGTCCTCGCTGAGACCAACTGGTACGTCGGCGTGCGGCATGTTGGGGACTTGTTTGAGTAGCGCCGTGTAGCGTTCCTCGACCTCGCTCAGCTGTGCCTCGAGCCCACTCAGCTTGGCCTTGATCACCTTGCCCTGCTCAATCAAACTTGGCTCAGGCTTGCCGCCCTTCATCTGCGCAGCAATTTCATTACGCTGTTGGCGCAGCTCGTCAACCTGGCGCTGCAGCTCGCGACGCTCGTCATCTAATTGCAACAATGTCGCAATAGACACATCGTACCCCTTATGTTTCGCCGCAGTCTGCACCGCCTCGGCGTTATCTCGAATAAAGCGAATATCTAACATGGTTTCATTGTACTACAGACCGTAAAACACCGCCACTCGCAAGCAACGGCGTTCATTCCGCAGCTATGCCCTACGCTCCATGCTCCAAATTATCTCGTCCACTACACCGCACCGATTGCACCGCTTGCCAGTAATCCAATGATCAGCACACCCAGCCCGACTCGATACCAAATAAATAACGAAAAGTCATTCCGCGCCACAAACTTGAGTAGCCACGATATCGCGAGGTAGCCGACCACAAATGACACGATGGTCGCAAGTATCGTTGCCGCCCAGCCCACGCCGCCAGCAATGTGCTTTGAGGCAGTCAGCATCTCCAGCAGCCCCGCCGCCATCAAGGCCGGAATACCGAGGAAAAAACTGAGCTTCGTCACCGCCACTCGGTCAAATCCCCGCAGCAGCCCCACCGAGATCGTTGCCCCCGATCGGCTAATACCGGGTATCAGCGCCAGGCACTGCCCCACGCCAATCGCCAGCGTATCTCGCCACGTCGTTTGCTGTTCACTGCGGTGACTGGTTTTTTCTGAACGCTTATCAGCCCACCACATCACCAGGCTCCAGCCGATCAGCGCTACCGCCACAAACCACAAGCTACGCAGCACCGTCTCGACTTGATCCTTAAATAGTAGTCCAATCACTGCGATCGGCACCGAACCAATAATAATTGCCCAGCCATACGCATAATCAAACTGTCGCCGCGCCCGCTTCCACCATAGCCCGCGCCACCACGCGCTCAGCACACGCCAAATATCGCTCCAAAAATAGATGATCGCTGCCAAGATTGCGCCAATCTGAATCACTGCCGTGAACGCCGTCAGACTTGGATCATCAATTCTCATCCCCATTAATTTCTCGACAATCGTCAGATGTCCCGTCGAAGAAACTGGCAAAAACTCCGTCACGCCTTCAATGATGCCGAGGATGATCGCTTGCCACCACGCCATTACTTACTAGATCCTTTCATCCCCCCAGTGTAGCAGTTCAATGACCGTTCGCCAACCTTATGTCCTTGGCCAAACTACGTTTGGGCGGACCTGGGACTCGGGCGATGCTGATAACGGACCTGATACATGGATCGATACAAATCCAAGGCAATAAATATCAACCTCCGGTGAAAAGCCAAACCATGTCGTGCGACAGCGAGACTGTTGGTCTTCAACCTTTAATACTAGTCGATCACCGTCACGTACTGCCGTGACCTTTGGCTGCGGACGCCTATCCTTCAAGTGTACATAACGAAGCTCAGCCTTGACCTCACCCTGCGTTGTATTATTCAAGTGCAGTCGTGCACGATCACCCTCGAGATGGACATACTTTACGTCCTTCATGTCACTCGGTAGCTCAACTGGGACAACTTTCGTCAAACGCTCTTCATCACGTGCAAGTTCATTTGAGGTCCGCATACCAAACAATGCCATACTCGAGGTAGACAGTACCCCTATGATTAATGTCACGATAATACTAATTACTGATAATCGTTTCAGCTTCCACGTAAAGGCACTGTAGCTCAGCGTTGCGGTCAGCCATAATGCTGCAATCCCACCGATTACTAACGACACCCATAGACCCCACGCCCACGGATATGCAGAGAGCCCCTCAAGCCCACTCATTGCCATCACGCTACTAATTCCCCCAACGACAAGTACAAAGAGTATCATCAGCGCCGCCATGAGCAGGCTCGTACCGAGGATGAACCGGATCACTTTTGCTACTGCCGATTGCATGCCCTTCCGCTGCTCTATGGGCGTCTCGCTTTGGTGAGCCTGACGCTTTAGTGAATTAAACGTTACTGGCTTACCATGCATCTGCAGCTTATCAGAGGCAGTTCGTGCCTCCGGAACTGACAGCCACATCACGATATAAATCAACACTGCTGTACCAAATGACACAAGCGGCGAAATGATAGCAATAATCCGGACCCAGAGCGGATTGATGCCAAAGTATGCCGCGATACCCGCACATACGCCGCCGATCAGCGCATGCTCCGTATCACGCATCAGCCGCCGCTCCGGACGCTCAGACTCTTCGTCCACCTCCGGTGCTGCTTGACCATCCTCAGAAAACTCCTGCGGCTCACCCATTTGCTCCTTGAGCGCCGCCACATCAGCTGCTGTGATCACACCACCACTGGCGACCCCACGGCCGGCTAGCAGCTCGACCATCCGCGCCTCAATTTCACGCATCGCCTCATCTGAATCCATTGTCCGGGCAATTGCCTGCACATATTTCTCCAGCTGTTTCTTGGCATCGACTTCTATATCATACGGTGTTTTCGCCAAGTGCACCCGGGTTATTTCTTTCATGATTCAACTCCTTTCTCGAGTTTTTTTAGCGTTGCATTGAGCGTCTTGATATGTTTCTTTAGCGCTTCCATTACTGCTCGGCCGTCCGCCGTCAGTGAATAATATTTGCGCGGTGGGCCCTGCTCACTTTCCTGCCATTCATACTGGAGCAACCCATCTTTTTGTAATCGATTCAGTAGCGGATACACTGTTCCCTCCACTACCATAAGCTCCGCATCCTGCAGCCGACCAATGATATCACCGGTATAGCGAGCCTTATTGCTGCACACTGCTAACACACAGTACGCCAAAAACCCTTTACGCAGCTGCGTTGCCAAGCCTTCAGCATATTTCTCAGCGTCCACGTTTCGCCTCCTGTGGCACAGTCGAATGCTCAACTTGCCCATCTTTTATTATAATCTGATGATCACATTTTTTCGCTAAATCTGCGTCATGCGTCACCACGATCAATGTCGCACCCTTCTTCTTGTTATAGTCAAACAGTAATTCCTCCACTTTAGCGCCCGTTTCGCTGTCTAGGTTGCCAGTCGGCTCATCCGCAAAAATGATTTGCGGATCACCGACAATTGCCCGAGCGATCGCTAGACGCTGCTTTTGCCCACCCGATAGGTCCTTGGCACGATTCTTTCGCTTGTCGTATAGGTCCACTGCCTTGAGTGCTGCATTAATTTTGTGCGCTCGTTTTTTATGTGGCAACTGCGCGATCTCCAGTGGCAAGCTAACGTTATCGATCACACTCTCATTCCCTTGGACAAAAAAGCTCTGAAAGATAAAGCCGATTTTCTTTGCCCGAAACGCATCAATATGCCTTGGCTTCAGCTGCAAGATATCCCGTCCGTCAATGATCACCTGGCCGCGTTGAGGCCTATCCAGGCCGGAAATTGCGTGCATCAGCGTCGATTTTCCTGAGCCAGATTTTCCTAAAATCGCCACACTTGCCCCCGTTGGAATAGTCAAGCTGATATCTTTTAGCGCTGTAAACTGATTCTTCTTTTTGCCATAAATTTTCGTCACATTCTTTAGTTCAATCATGATCTCTCTCCTATTCCGTTCTTAACGCCTCAATTGGGTCTAATTTTGTTGCCTTGCGGCTCGGTAGCCAGCCAGAAATTACCGCCATCACCACTAGTCCAAGTACGAGCAATCCAATTTGCAGCGGACTGATAATCAGTAGGTCCGTCCCTGCACCCAGTTTCAGAGCACTCGCAATCACTGGATTGAGGAGCGTCACCAAGCTCGCCAGCCCAACGCCGATCAAGCCACCCAGCAGACCAACCCACGCTGCTTCATAGCGGAATAATTTACCGATGTCGCGACCGCTCATGCCCAGCGCCTTCATCAAGCCAATCTGACTCGTTCGCTCCAGCACTGAAATATACATAGTATTAACAATCCCAAACACACTGGCCAGCAGCGCCAAGCCACCAAACGCCGCTAGCGCAACTTGGGCCGTATTAACCATCGTCAGCAGTGTTTTTCGGATGTCCTGAATTGAATACGCGCGATACTCCTTGTTGATTGCTTCCTTAGCAGCGTCAGTATTTTTCTCGTTATCAACTAAGGCTATCGCCGTTGAATATTGATTTGGTTGATTTTTGTCATGGCTCAACTCATAAATATTCTTGGCATCAGCTGCCGAAATCCGAAGCATTGGTTCGTAGAATAAAATAGTATCCGACTTCTTATCTACTGCAGTAATTCTCAGGGAGACCTCTTTTACAACTTCACCACCCTGCTCCGCGCTACGAATACCAAGCGTGATCGTCTGGCCAATCGCCGACTGTGCGTCCTTAAAGCCCAGCTGTGTTACATAGGTCTCTGGAATGATAATTTCCCCCGGCTTTGGCATGAAATCTTCCAGCGTTCCCGCCGCTAATTCTGCCCGAGTCTTATCAGCCTTCACCGTTACGTCTAGGACAAATTTTTTGTTATTTCCTGAGCTCTGAGCATACGCTATGCCGGCGGTTGAGTACGCTGGAGTTACCGTTTTTACGTGCGGCATTTTTCGTAGTTTTTCAATATCAGCATCATTGAGGGAATATTTGCTGCGTGCAGCTGCTTCTCGTTGTTTGCTAGTTTCTGATGAATTATTATATTGCGGCAATTCATCCTTTTTGTCTGATTCAATCTTTTTATTAACCGAAATCGCCCTTTTATCACCCGCCGCATCGACTATACTATTCGTATAGAGCCGGCCGCCCTCACCGGCCATCAATGCCAGGCCAATGGTAAACGCCCCGACCGAAATCGCTAGCGACGTCAAAATCGTCCGGCCTTTCGACTGGCGAAGATTTCGCCCCGCTCGCTTGATAATATCGACTCTTCTCATAGTACACTCCTTGTAATTTCGTTATACATACTACTATGCTATACAAGGTACTGTAAAAAGTCAAGCTATTTTAATAAAAAAGTAACCTACTTATAATTCCTTATCGTATTCATCCTCGATTTCCTGATCCAAAATCTCTTCAATCACATCCTCCAACGTGATAATTCCTAGCTCGTTCTCATCGTCCATCACCACGAACAAATGACTGCGTGTTTGGATAAATCGACTGAGCACTGTGTCCAGCCGCGACCGTACATCAATATCATGAATCTTATCCCGGTACAGTTGACTAATCGGCAGCGGCAGCTCACGCCCCACCACATCCTTCACATATAAAATCCCCACCAGCCGCTCCTCATCACGCACCGGGATCCGTGAATGCCCAGCATGCTTGATCTGCGCAAGCAGCGTCGCGTCGAGTTCATCATCCAACTCCACGGTAAACACCTCACCGATCGGCGTCACCAGATCGCCCGCTGTCTTTTTACTAAATTGCAGCGCACCGGCAGCGATCCGGCTTTCGTCGTAATCGACCGGGCTGTCTGACCGCTCGGCATGTTCGTGAATAATTTGCTCCAGCTCCTGATGCGAATATAACTGCGGCGTTTCCTTGCCTACCCAGCGATTCAATAGCTTCGACATTGGCCGAGCCAGCGGCCAAAATAGCACATAGATCACATCCAGCAGCCAAAAGAAATACCGCACAAAGCGATAACCACGCTGCGAGAAAATTGCCTGCGGTAAAATCTCACCGAACATCGTGATCAGTAACGTGGCGATCAACCCGCCAACCACGCCATTTGTCATATTACCCAGCAAAATCGACATCGCGGTATTCACACCAACGTTGCCGAGCAAAATACAAAATATCAGATAATAACCGTCCTTGCGGTAGCGATACACTCGCGCAGCGATCACATCGCCGTGCCTAGCCTTGCGCCGCAAATCATCCGGCCGGGCCATCATCAACCCAATATTAAGCCCCGAGAACGACCCTGACAGCAGCAGTAACACTGCCGCCAGCGCTAGCAGTAAAATATCAGGCATAGCTTACCAGCCGCCGCCGCCGCCTCCTCCGCCGCCTCCGCCAGCGAAACCGCCGCCAGTCGAGCCACCCGTCGAGGATTCAAACGAACTCACACTTACGGCTGCGCTCGACAGACTGCTCATCCCGGTTGCAAACGCCGCTGCGTTGAACGCGCCTTGACCCGCGTACCAGTCTGGCTGCTCACTAACCTGCTCGTAATACTTGCCTAGCTGCGCACTCCACTCTTTTTCCTGCCCAAATAGCACCGCGTACGGCAATACTCGCTCATACAATTTCACCAACTGCTTCCCATCAGTCGGATCGACTGTCACTTTTTCTGCGCCCTCAGGACTCTGTAGCATCTGGAGACGCTCAACCTCAGCCACGCCAATATACTTCTTTAATCCCGCTAGATATCGCCGCAGCGCCAAACCCTTATCTGTGAGTATCTTACCAAACGACAAGCAAAATACCGCTACCGCCAGCACCAAGAATACTGGCGACAGCAACGGCACCGCAAAAATACCGATAATTACAGCATACCGCCGAAAACGCTGTGTATGCTGCGGATCACGCGCCTTTAGCCCATACGCCCCAGCAATTCGCTTATCGAGGCGCTCCTTGTTGTTACGGATACGTTTGGCATAGGCAGCGTTATTCCGCAATGTCTTGAGGTTAAGCGTATCACCAACCGCTGGCCAACGCCCAAATATATCCCGCAAGAGTTTTTGCTCTTCCACGAGAAGTGTACCTGGGTCCTGTATCACCTTCACTTCGTACTCAGCCGCTCGCCACGTAGTGCGCGGTTTCACCTCGATAACCTGAATATAATGCCGCACCGCCAGGTCTATCATCTGCGCCGCCATTACCGACCCTTTGACCATGAAAAACGGTTGCACTAATCTAGCTGATGTTGTCACGCTTACGTCTTTGGGCGGTAAATACTCTGGTGGAATTGGCTCCAGTTCCTTGCGGCGACCAACCGACCGATAGTAGGCTACGACAATTAACCCTGCTAATATCAGTACCACTCCTATTAACACTGCCTGTAATTTCGCCCACCAGTCAATCAGCTGCTCCATGAACGACATTTGATACGCAGCAAATGTCTCCGGCGCAAATCCGACCGCGACCGTCACGCCAGCCATCTTTGGTAGTGCATGTGCTTTCGCTATCAATATACCATCTTGTTCATACACCTCGCAGCGCTGGCTACTGCCAGACGCACCCTGATAGCACTGGAGGTCCGTTTGCTTGGCAGCCGCCAGCTCAGGGCTTAACCTGAGCGTCACTGATGCCGAGCGAATTGGTACCTGCCACTCGGTACCGATCGCATCCCAGTAAAACTCCTGATTACCCGTATCATGATATATTTTTGTTACATCCCGTTGCGTATAGGTAATGACGTAGGTCTTTTTACCCTCGACGTAGGCATCTTTATTGCCAATTCTCAACTCATCACCATGCCATGCATGCTCCAGTGGTGCGCCCCGCTCGTCTGTCACGGATTCTAGCGTAAAGTGAGTCGGATGTTTATCATACTGCTTGACGAATACCGGTGCGATGCCATGATTTTGCCGCGGCAGAAAATCTGCAGTAATGGTCAATTTTGTACGTAGCGTCGAACGCCGTTCGCTGTCGCGCCCAAGCTCCATATCGACATTATAATTACTAATCGTAAAGTTATTGGTATTTGTAGCCTGCGCCGTTGACCCGAACCCAACCAGCAGCGCAATCACCACGACCAACCCAAAGAAGAATCGTTTCATATTCTAATTATATCACTTATTGCTTAATGTGCTTTTAATAATGTTTATCACCAATAGCCTTGTAATAATGAAGCATTTATTGGATAATGAGGAACGATGTTTAAAGATAGTGATAGTATACCTGCAGTACCAGAGACAAGCAAAGCCCTGACTACACCCTCATGGGAAGTGGAATTGCCCGCTAGCTGTAACGATCCAGACCAAGCAGAGGAGCTCTACCATAATGCTCATTTGTGGATAGCAGAATTAAGGAGCAGGACGGAGCCCCCGGCCTATCCACTCCGTACACTAATGAATGTGGTTAATGTGGCTGATTTAATCCGTGATAACTACCCAGAGAGAGCATATAATCTCGAGGATGCGCTCAAGGAATTGGAGCTTGAGCCGGGTGAGCTTTCTAAAGATATGCGAAGGTGTCTCGGCCAGATAGCTCTAGCAATACACAACTTTTATCATCCAAAAACCAACGCTGCGCCAGCAAAGACGATCATGGAGCAGTTCAATCAGCAAAACTTACCGATACGAGATGACATCATACTTCAACGGTTATCCGGAAGTGGGTCTCAGCGACTGACGCTGGAAGAAGTACGACAGCAGGCGCGTCAAGCTGTGGAAACCAAGCTAGATCCCAAGACAATTCAAACCATCTACCACCCAGCAGACGTTGACGAGCAGTAAACTCTTCGGTTGTTCCGCCCGGCTACCGCAGCGCTACCACCGTATACACCAACTCGCCCTTTGGCGTGCTGATCGTTACCGTATCACCAACTGCTTTTCCCATCAGCGCCTGACCGATCGGCGACTCATTCGAGACCTTCCCTTCTAGCGGATCCGCCTCGACCGGCCCAACGACAGTATAAACCACTGCCTTACCATTCGCCTCCAGCTCCACTGTACTACCTAGCACCACCGTCGAACTACTGCCAGCCTGAATGATGCTCGCATTCTGCAAAATTGTTTCGATCTCGGTGATACGCGTTTCTAGCAGCCCTTGGGCCTCACGCGCCGCATCGTACTCTGCATTCTCACTCAAATCACCAAAATCCCGCGCCGCCGCGATTTTATCAGCGATCTCGCCGCGCCGACTTTTTAGCTCCTCCAGCTCTCGTTCTAGCTCATGCTGGCCACTCTCGGTGATCTGATATACCTTATTCATGTTACTCTCCTCACTCCATATATAGCGTCTACAAAAACAAAAAGTGCTATATATAGCGCTTATCCATATGGTTATTTAAGTCTCTACGAGTATAGCAATCACCCCAAACCATGTCAATACATGACGGAGTCCCTGGTGCAATCTGGCCTCCGTCGCACATGTCAGACAATGTGATCACCCGCGCTCCAAACAAAACCCGAGCAGCTGCTGATAATCCAGTTTCTTCGTCTCGCCAGTTGCCCGCTCGGTCAGTTCAAATAACCCATCGCTATCAATTGCTCGCTCACCAATCGTAATCCGCCACGGCAGCCCCATCAACTCTGCATCGGCGAACTTGACGCCCGGCCGCTCGGCCCGATCGTCCAGTAGCACCTCCACACCCTTTTCCGCCAGCTCGGTATATAATGTACTCGCTAGCTCCTGGCCCTTGTCACCAATCGCCACCACATGAACCTTAAACGGAGCGACATTCTCTGGCCAAACCAGCCCCTTATCATCCGACATTTTCTCAGCAATCACCCCCATCACCCGCGTGATGCCAATGCCGTAACTGGCAAGGTAAATCGGATGCTGCTTGCCGTCCTCACCAGTGTACATGATACCCATCTGCTCAGCTTTTTCGGTACCAAATTTAAAGATATTACCCACCTCCGCACTGACAACTGGCAGCAGATCATCTCTACTGATACCCAATTCCTTAGTAGCATCATCCAACACTTCTTCGTTGACAGCTACCGTCTGGTCAGCATTGACGTATAGTGTATCCTCACCCGCTTCACATATCGTCTGAAACTCGTGACTAAACTTAGTAAACGCCCCGCCGCCAGCAAACGTCACAAATGTACTATCACCAATGCCAAGCCGCGCATAGCAGCGCTTATACGCCTCGATAACCCGCTCATAATACTGATCCATGTCCTCCTGTGTGGCGTGCAGGCTGTACATATCTTTCATGACAAATTCGCGGCCACGCATAATACCGCTCTTTGATCGCAGTTCATTACGCAACTTGGTCTGAAACTGGTACACACTGACCGGTAGGTCCTTATAGCTTTTAACATATTGCTGCATCATTTCCATAATCGCTTCTTCGTGGCTCCATGCCAACCCCAGCTCAGTATCGTCTTGCAAGCGAGTTTTGAACCACACATCGACCACCTCATCACTCCAGCGACCAGTTGCCTCCCAGGTCTCGCGGCGCTGCAAATTCGTCATGATCAACTCTTGGCCACCAATCGCATTCATCTCCTCACGAACAATTTGTTTGATGTTTTCCAGCACACGCAGCCCTAGCGGCGTGTACGCATACACGCCCGCCATCACCTTATACACAAATCCCGCCCGGATGAGGAGCTGGGCATTTTTCGACACTTCGTCCGCCGGTGCGGTCTTGGCCGTTTTAGTAAATAGTTGACTCATTCGCATCTTACATTCCTCCGATAAGCGGCAGTAGCGCTGACTTTAGTTGCTCTAAAAGGTTTGGATTGACGTATAGCGCATAAAAGGCAATGCTATTTTTCGCGATATGCATCAGGACTGGCGCCCAGATCGCTCCGGTATACTCTCGCGCCAGGCTCATCACGATACTCAGCACAAAGGTATCGGCCGCAACCGCCCACTGGAGTGACCCGCTGCCTCCCCACAAATGCGCCGCCCCAAACGTCAAACTGGTGATTAAAACTGCCGCCCAAATTGGTGCCGTCCGCCGCAATTTACCATACAAATAACCGCGAAATAGTAGCTCTTCCGCTACTGGCGCCAATACTGCTATCGTCATAAACGCCGCGATATATTGCCACTGAGTACCAAGCATTGACTGCGAGAATGGCAGCGCCTGCGGCTGATGTATATCAATCGTTATCAGTTTAGTCACCACTGTTAAAAATACCGCTGAACAAATCATGTATACAATAAAGGCCGCTGGCGTAATCACCACGTCCCACCACGATGGCCAGTCAGTCACTCCCATTTCCTTCAGTGTCGTTCGGCGGTGACGGACATAAAACGGCAGACTCACTACCAAGATCACCGCTAGCACATATACGAGGACTGAGCCCGTTGCATTTAGTAGCACCTCATTCACTGAGCCAAGCGGTACACCAACACGATTAAGTGTCCACACCAGACTAAGCACGACCAACTGCGCCATCCAAAACGCCGCATACGTCCACACTGGCAGCGCGATGAGCAGCCACCAATTATGTTTATTCAGTCGCTCCTTTGTCGTCGACTGGGTTTTTTCACTTCTCACCCGCTTTCTCATATTTACCCCCTTAATACTTTCGCGATGTCACTCCACGTCACCAAAACCGTCAGTGCCATTAGCACCAAAAAACCGATGCCTTGAATCGTTTCCTCGCGCTCTTTGGTCAATTTTTTCTTGAATAATTTAAAGCCTGCCATCGTAAACCATCGCCCACCGTCCAGCGCCGGAATTGGCAGTATATTCATCACCGCTAGCGTCAACGAGATGATCGCCGCCAGCAGTAAAATCTGCGTCACACCAGAGCTCAGCACTGACGGAAACAGCACACCCAAGATACCGACCGGCCCGGCCACACTTTCACCAACCGCCGCCAGATCAGCCTTGGCCGCCTGGCGAGATTCTGACGAGCCAAATAATTGCCCGATCGTCCCGTTGATCGTTTTCGCGAGGATCGAGCCAACGCCCGCCACTGTCTCATACGTCAATTGCCCCGTGGTCACCACTGCTGCGATTGGCGCCGACCAGGTATTGTGAATCGTCTCCGTCTGCTGCGGGCCAACGCCGAGATAGCCGCCATTCTTTGCTTGGTCGGCAGTTTGCAATTTGACCTGCTTGGTGAGCGTCTGACCACTACGCACCAGCTCAATCGTTACCTCGCGGCCAGCCTGCGCTTTCGTGGCTGCCGACAGTTCCGCCGGTGTCGCCACACTATGATCGCCAATCTTTCGCACTTCATCACCGCGCTGGAGGCCAACCTTCTCTGCCGGCGAGCCTGGTGTCACTCGTGCCACTGTCAGCACCGAACGCTCCACCCGTGAATCAAACGGCAGCACCACTTGCTGTGGTAAAATTTTTGGCATCCCCACGAGCGCCAATATCATGAACAGCAGGGCAGCCGTCAGCCAGTTCATCATCACGCCGGCTAGCAAAATCTTGGTCTTTACCCAAAAAGTAGCACCACCATACGTCCCCGCGCCCTCAGCTGAATCGTACTCGCCCTTCAGCTTGACGAACCCGCCGAGTGGCAGCCAGTTTAGACTAAACACCACATTCTTGCCGAGAAAGCTCGTTTTAGGCCGCCATTTTTTTGCAGCCGGTGGAAAGCCGATACCGAATTCCTCAACCACCACACCATTGCGCCGCGCCACGATCGCGTGGCCTAATTCATGCACCACTACCAGCAGAACCAGTATAATCAGCCCGACCAAAATTCCAATGAACACCATTATTACCCTCCAAAGCGCCGATTACGTTTTTTGTACTCCTCCAAAATGAAATCAACATCTTTCGTCGTCATGTCTGGCCAGTTCTTCTCGATAAACATTAGCTCGCTGTACGCTGCTCGCCACAGCATGAAATTACTCAATCGCTGTTCGCCGCTTGTTCGCACGATGAGGTCGCACGGCGGCACTTCTGGTGCATATAAGTTCTGAGCGATCAGTTCTGGCGTCACATCTTCGGCCGCCACACCCGACTGAACAATTTTTTTAACCGCATCGGCAATTTCCAAATGTCCACCGTAATTGAGACACAAAAGTAGCTCGCCGCCCGTCAAATTTCGCGTTCGCTCCTCGGCCCGCTCAATTGCTTTTCGCAAGGTTTCTGACAACCCCTCGCGCGAACCAATCACCCGCATCCGTACATTATGTTCCAAAAATATCGGCACGTCCGATTCCAGCACCTTGAGCAGCAGGCCCATCAAATGCCCAACCTCCTCCTCGGAACGTTTCCAATTTTCTGTACTGAACACATACGCGCTCGCATATTTCACACCGCAGCGCAGCGTCTCTAGCAGCACGTCCTTCAAGCTATTGTATCCCGCCAAATGCCCCTCATAGGCAGGTAGTCCGTGCTGTCTTGCCCAGCGACGATTGCCGTCAACAACAAACCCTATGTGCCTCGGTAATTCTGCTTTCTCACTCATGTTTCTCCCTCCACTCATCAATCAACCTCACATCCTGCATATCCTTCTCACGCCTGCGCCAGTTTTTCCAGCGCCGCAGAAAATCTAGGTTGACAAACTTCACGCCGTCATATTCTACCGCGTAGTCCAGTAGCTCATCGTACTCAACCACTCGCCCATCGATCTCCCAGCCATCCCAGATCTCCACCGATCCATCATGCTTCACCAAATACCGGCGTTGGTTTTTATCAACCCTTTCAATCCAGTCATCGTCACGAGCAATCTTTTCCAGCACCTCGCTACGAGCCGCCACATCAATATCAGTAGACCGGCGAATGCCTAATTGATCCAAAATACCACTACCAATGATAATAATCTGATCCAGCGGCAGCCCTAATTCTTTCACGCGCTCGGCAAATGTCTGACTCATCAAACCGTCAACACGTCCTTTTCTTTTGCCTTAAACGCTTCGTCAATTTGTGTTTGCATCGTACTCATTAGCGCGTCAATCTCCTTCTCAACCCGCTTGAGATCGTCCTCACCAAGCTCCTTGGCATCTTTCATCCGCTTGGCATCCTTCAGGGCATCCTGGCGGATTGTCCGCATAGCGATCCGGACCTCTTCGACCTTTTCACTGACTTGCTTGACTAATTGCTTGCGGCGCTCCTCGGTCAATGCCGGCACTGGCACGCGCACCACTCGCCCATCATCGGACGGATTAAAACCCAAGCTCTGATTATCGCGAATTGCTGCCGAAATTGCCGTAATATTACTCGGATCAAATGGCGTCACCAGCAGCATCTGCGCCTCCGGCGCCGTCACATTTGCCACCTGGTTCAGCGGCATCCGCGTTCCGTACGCTTCCACCATCACGCCATCCAGCATTCCAGCGTGTGCCCGGCCCGTCCGCACCTTTTTTAGTTCGTCCTGAAAATGGCCAAACGCCTGCGCCATTTTATC
Source organism: uncultured Candidatus Saccharibacteria bacterium (assembly GCA_963516175.1). Classification (GTDB taxonomy): domain Bacteria; phylum Patescibacteriota; class Saccharimonadia; order Saccharimonadales; family Saccharimonadaceae; genus Nanosynbacter. Next base: position 46,156 of record CAUPZG010000001.1, read on the forward strand.
CTCATATGGTTGTGTGTCAAACATATTTCCTCCAAACTTAATCTATTACCATTATAACAGATTGCTACACCAAGTGGCTTATTGACTTTATGGGTATTTTATGTTACAGTCCTTTCCCGATGCAGGCGAAGCTACCGCTCGGGCTGCTCAGCAAATTATCCAAGAGACTGCACAGGAGCTAGCCAACCCAGACCTCGGCCTCAAACTAGGGGGGGCGGCGCTTCGGGCCCTCACTACTCTATGTAAGCGATGTGAATTATCTGATATCTGTTTGACCCAAGAAGTTATAGCATCAACGTATGAGCAGCAACGCAATCAACATAACGAGTCCTCCACCCTCCCGAATACCAAAGAAATACCACATCCGCTATCCCTTCTCGCAAAGGATAGCATAATAGTCCAGCCGCAAGATACCGTGCAGCTGGTGTCTATTCGATCTAACATGAAAGGTATCCAGCTCCGGTCTAACGCCCTGGATGATATCGAACTAGTGTCATTTTCTGTCTGTTCAGACAGATACACGACAGGAGCAGTTATTATCGATGCTTCGCCGATCGTAAACAGTGGTAACATCCAGCCAGCAGCACCAGAAGATATGAAAGTTCTCCTCAATAAATTAGTATCATTTGCTGTCGCACCCAATAATAGAAGTGAGTTTCAACTATATCAGACTAACAATAGCGCTATACGCCGCATAAACTCTGACTCAACATACCAAACGACTATTCGCGAAGTACGCATGAGAGGAAAGAACCGCCTATATTTTACGATTTCCAGTAACGATAACGGCATCCCAGTTATTGTCATCATTGGGTGTCACGGCGATAAAGAGTCATATCAGACCGAATTCTTGAGAGCAATTGGTCGTAATTGATAGATAGACTGGCCACGCCATGCAGCATGCTATAATATCCTCAATGATTTCTAGGGTAAAGGTATATAATTTTCGCTCATACAATCTGTTCGAAACCGAGCTATCTCCGCACGGTACTGTCATCGTTGGGCCAAACGGTACGGGCAAGACAAACTTGCTCGAAGCGATATATGTTGCCCTCCGCGGTAGTAGCTTTCGTGGCAGCCTTGCTGACTGTATGCAGCACAATCAAACACAAACCATCATCCACCTCGAAACTAATGATACCCCCCGACGTCTCCAGCTGCTCCGCACAACCGACGGAACGATAAGTAAAGAGTTCACGATTAACGATAGCCGCAGCAAGCTCCTCCCCCGCAAACATCGCCTGCCGGTCGTTCTATTTGAGCCAAGCGAGCTACGACTTATTTCCTCCTCGCCATCGCGGCGACGGGATTTTCTGGATGGCATGTTGTCGCGGCTGGATGCTCAGTACGACACCACGCTCCGCGCCTTTCATCGAACCTTGTTGCAGCGCAACGAACTGCTCAAACACCCCCACGAGACAAACCAAAACTGGCGCGATCATCTCTTTGCTTGGGATATTAAGTTCGTCCAGCTAGCGACCCACATCGCCCAGGCTCGTGCTGAATTCTTGGCGAAGCACGAGATGGCGCTGAGTAGTTTATATGCAGCGCTAGCGGGACACCAGACAGCTTTTACGGCCGCCTATCAAGCCAGTGCATCACTTGATCGATACGAACAGTCGCTCCTTGACCGCCTACAGCGTGCCCGCGACTACGAAATCGCCACAGGTCACACCTCGGCCGGCCCACACCGCGAAGATTTTACGATTTTCCTCCATAACCAGCCGGCTATCAAGGTCGCCTCGCGCGGCGAAATGCGTACCATCATGCTAGCCTTCAAGCTGCTCGAACTGGAACTGCAAACGAAGGTCAGCCAAGCGCGGCCACTGATCCTCCTAGACGACGTCTTTTCCGAGCTGGACGCCACTCGCGAAAAGCTTCTCCAAGAGACCATCCAACATCATCAATTCATCGTCACCACTACCGACGCCCGTCACCAAAGGGATGACTGCTTGATAATCTCAACACGCTAAAATCCCGCCAAAATGGCGGGATTTATCATGCTCAGTCAAAGTATAACGATATTACTCGCTCACACCCAGCTCGATTCGCCTAAACTGGCGTACCACGATGTTCTCGCCAAGTTTAGCTATCGCTTCCTTGATGTGCTGCTCAACTGTCTTAGAGTCATCCAGGATGTACGCCTGGCTCATCAACACCTGTTCGACAAAGTGCTTTTTCAATTGACCTTCAACGATTTTTTCGCGCATTTCTTCAGGCTTACTTGCTAGCGCCTCGCTGGCCATCAGCTCAGCTTTCACCCGCTCCATTTCCTCAGCTGGAATATCCTCCTCGGAAACATACTTCGGGCTCATCGCTGCAATTTGCATAGCAATTTCGTGTGCCAACATCTTGAAATCATCCAAGCGTGCCACAAAATCAGTCTCGCAGTTGACCTCAACAATCACGCCAATTCGACCAGAGTGAACATAGCTCTCGATCAAACCCTCACGTGCCTCGCGGTCACCCTTTTTCTCGGCCTTGGTCAAGCCTTTCTTGCGCATCGCCTCCAGCGCCTTGTCAAAATCGCCATCAGCCTCGATCAGCGCTTTTTTTGCATCAGTCAGTCCCACGCCAGTTAATTCACGCAGCTTTTTAATGTCATCAACAGAAACGCCCATCCTATTTCTCCTCTTTTTTCACTGGTTTTTCTTCAGTCTTCACACTACCCGCACCCTCAGCCACGGCTGCTGTAAAGTAGTCAAGTAGCTGTTGAATGCTCTTGATCGCATCGTCATTACCTGGAATGACATAGTCGATGCCCGTTGGATTGACATTGGTATCAACCACGGCAAACACCGGCACACCCAAGGTCTCTGCCTCGCGCACTGCGTTGGCGTCAGTCAACGCATCAACCACGACCACGGCGCCTGGCTTGCCCATCAGGTTCTTGATACCACCATATTTTAGGTTCAGGTTATCAATTTCCTCCTGGAAACGCTGTACTTCTAGCTTGTTGTAGCGCTTTTCCAGGTCACCTGACGCCATCCGCTTCTCGAGGTTCTTTAACTTCTTGATCTGCTGAGCAATTGTTGCACCATTGGTCAGCATACCGCCAATCCAGCGTTCAACCACGTACGGCTGATTGATGCTCTCGGCCGCTTGACGTACCACGTCCTTGGCTTGCTTTTTCGTACCGACGAACAGCACCTTTTTACCGCTAGCGGCAATTCTCGTCAGCTCCGGCAGCGCTTTCTCCAGCGCCTCAGCTGTCTTTGCCAAGTCAATGATGTGACTATCCTGGCGTTTTGAATGGATGTATGGCGCCATCTTTGGGTGCCAGCGACTGGTTTTGTGTCCGAAATGAACACCAGCTTCAAACAAAGCTTTCATGTCTACTGTTACAGACATTAGGTTACTCCTTTTCCTCGCCCGCCGCTTTTGGAGCTGCGACGGGCTGTGTCGTTATGTTTAGTTACCCGCCAATTATACCACTAGTAAACACTAGACGCAACTACGTCGTAACGAGCCCTTGTTGCATTTATGTTTATCTGGCCCTCTCGTAGACACTGGCACCCTGTCACTTGGTTTAAGTTTGCATTGCTCCTCATTTTTTGCTAAAATACCAAGGTTATGAAAAGCAGTATTCACCCACAGAACTATCGCCCGGTCGTATTTAGCGACGATCAAGCGGGCTTCGCGTTCTTGACTCAGTCAACGGCGCAAACCACGGATACCATCGTTTGGGAAGATGGCAAAACTTATCCACTCGTCAAGGTGCACATCTCTAGCGCCTCACACCCATTCTTCACCGGCGAAGAAAAGATCATCGACACCGAAGGTCGTGTTGACCGGTTCAAGGCACGCCAAGCAGCCGCCCAGGCTCGCAAGGCAGCCCTAGCCAACAAAGCCAAGAAGGCTGCCGCCAAAAAAGCCACCAAGGTAGCAGATGATGACACAGACGACACAAAGAAGAAAGCGGCTACGCCTAAGGCAAAGGGCAAGAAAGCTAAGAAATAACCCCAACTTATCAATACTTTTGATATCACGTAATAGCTCCGCCAGAGCGGAGCTATTATATATTAGATTGAATTTAAGTTATACTGTACTAACTCTTTCTAGATTTTTCTAGTTTACGGTCAAAGTGCTCCATCATGTGCTCAAGTCTCAATAAATGAGCTAACTCCCCTACATTCTCTCGATACAGAGTACCCGGTTTCCGCACTCCATTTTCATCAGTAGCAACATGTTCAGCAGTACCATCTGGAGAAAACCACCATATTTCACCATCAGTTTTTGTAACCACATGGTCACCAGTATACTCGCGGCCTCTCTTCTCCCTTTGTAAGTGATTCGTAAGGCGCACTTCCTTGATCACACCCGTTCTAGGATCATAAGAGGTTGACACACGAACACGCCTAGGGTCGGAATCAGTACCTCCAACATCACGTGTCTCAACCATGCCAATAATTTGCCCGCCATCCTCTTGCTTCGTCGCAATAAAATCACCGTAGCACGAAACTTGCTCTACCTTCACATTTTGACCTAGAGACGGAAGGTCATACATAGCTGGTAGCCACCGCCCTGTCGACTCATCACCCTTATCCCTTCCCGACATATACTCACTGGCATTTGTAAACATCTTAGCGACAAATTCAGGGGACCCCACCTTTGTCTCTGGGAGGCCTGAGCCATCTTTCAGTTCTGCTATACGCGGCCCCTCAAGGGCCAGTCTCGCCAGCCGCATCTGTTTCTGTTGCCGTGTATGTTCAGCATTTTCTTCTCGTGCCATCTCCCGGGCCTTCTCGACATCACGAACCCGCCCAAGGTTTCTCCCGAAGGTTTCGTTAACCATACGTCGTGTTGCTTGTAATAATTTGCCCATACTTTTTATTTTCCTTATCTTTGCTACTGCAATACGTGATGTACTAATGGTCTACATATTACTCTATTCTTCTTTATTTGTCAAGTATTTTATCATACTATCGGTATTTTACTAGTAAGCCCGCCACCCCACCAATATGCTATAATAATCCATATGACAAAAATCTCTCTTGACCTCGAAGCGTTGAAGGCGGAGCGGGCGGCGCTGGGTGATTTTTTGGCGCGTCCCGACGCGTATGGCTCGCCGGACTTCACGAGTAAAAATAAGCGATTTTCAGAGCTGGAGACGCTTATTACCAAGGGTGAAGAGCGAGCGACGTTGGAGCAAAATCTACGTGACGCCAGAGAGCTAGCGAATGACGGCGGCGAATTGGCAGAACTGGCAAAAGCTGAAATCACTGAAACCGAAGCACGCCTGGCAGAACTAGAAGAAGAATTATTCGTCTTACTAACACCTAAAGATCCAAACGACGAGAAAAACATCATCATAGAAATCCGTGCTGGTGCTGGTGGCGATGAAGCCTCGCTATTTGCAGCGGAATTATACCGCATGTATCTACGCTGGTGCGAGACTAACAGCTATAAAACCGAACTCGTCAGCGAATCCGCCAACGACTCAGGCGGCTACAAAGAAGTTATTTTCATGGTCAAGGGTGACGCACCATACGCCAAATTGAAATTTGAAGGCGGCGTCCACCGCGTCCAGCGCGTGCCAGTCACCGAAAGCCAAGGTCGCGTCCACACCTCCACCGTCACCGTAGCAGTACTACCAGAGGCCGAGGAAGCCGACGTTGAAATTAATCCAAGCGACCTACGCGTTGACATCTACCGCTCCAGCGGTAATGGCGGCCAAAGCGTCAACACTACCGACTCGGCAGTGCGCATCACCCACCTACCAACTGGTATCGTCGTCACTAACCAAGACGAGAAATCGCAGATCAAGAACCGCGAAAAAGCCATGAGCGTGCTGCGATCACGCTTGCTACAGATGAAAATTGACGAAGAAAATGCCAAATTAAGCGCCGAGCGACGCTCATTAGTCGGCACCGGCGACCGCTCCGAAAAAATCCGCACCTACAACTTCCCACAAGACCGCATCACCGACCACCGCATTCACTACAGTCGCAGCAATATCCCCGCGGCAATGAACGGGGATATTGACGATTTGATTGAGCAATTGCAGCGGTATGAGCGGGAGTTGAAGGCAAAGAATACGGAAAATTAAGAAATTAAGCTTCGTACGACCCAGAGCTATATTGCTCTTTTAACTCGTTATACCTTCCCCAGAAATCGCTCAGACCAGACTCTCTGCTTTTATCAGCTAAGGCGACTACCACACCGCCGGCTTTAATTATATTTTCAGCACGACGCCGTTCTTCTTCTCCTATACGCTGGGGTTCAAATTTCTCTGTCCCAATACTCCTACCGTGGCCCGGCAATCTTTGCTCAGCTATAATTATACGTCGCCTATTTTCAATCAGCAGACTAGAGGCCTCATTAACATCTGGGGCTATGTAGTACCTTGTATCCGTTTCAGTAGCGGCTCGCTCTGCAAGACTCACGTTAGCCGCATCAAATCCATTTGCCATAGCGCTATCATTTCTAATAAGAGCAAGCCAATTCGTATGCTCTTGTAACGAATCATGCTGCTTTCCTGCAATTTCTCTGACTCCTCCTGTTACCTTTGCCCTTTCCATGCCATATCTCACTTTCCTGATTATGTATTGTATGAATGTTTCACATACTACTCTCTCTTGATTTGTCAATACTTTTTACAACTTTCTAGCTATTTTACAACCACAACCATTTTACTCATTCCTAGCTGTGTGGTATAATTGACAACATGAATATTTCCACCTGGCTGATTCAAGCTACCAAACGGTTGAAAGCTATCGGTATCACATCGGCGCGGTTGGACGCCGAGCTGATATTGGCTAACACTCTGCGAAAGAACCGGACGTACCTTCACGCACACCTGGATGAGGAGATTGACCCGCGGCGGGTTGATATCGCCGATGCCAGGCTGAGCTTGCGACTTGATCGAGTACCGCTGGCATATATTTTGGGCTACAAGGAATTTTACGGACGGAAATTTACTGTTTCGCCAGCTGTCCTGGTGCCGCGACCGGAGTCGGAGGAGATGATTACCCTGTTTTTAGCGCTGACAGCCAGCGAGATCGCGCCAAAGACGCTGATTGATGTTGGCACTGGTTCGGGCTGCCTCGGCATTACAGCAGCGCTAGAGCGGCCGTCCCTGCGGGCTATTCTATCTGACATTAGTCCACGAGCCATCAAGATTGCCGAGAAAAACGCGAGCAATTTACAGGCGCGGGTGACAGTGCAGCAACAATCACTCCTTTCCGGGCAGATTGAGCCGGTGGATTATATCTTTGCTAATTTACCGTATGTCGACCGGGACTGGGAGTTTTCGCCAGAACTACATCACGAACCAGCCGAAGCGCTATTTGCAGCGGACAATGGACTACAATTGATCGAGACACTCATTGAGCAAGCGCCCCGCCACTTGACGGCAGATGGTTTGCTTTTTCTGGAAGCCGACCCGCGACAACACCAGGCAATTCTCGACCAAGCAAAGCACCACGGCCTTCACGAGGTAGAAACGCGCGGCTTTATCATCGTTTTACGCTTTGTAGGCACCGAGCGTTAGTTTGACCTTTTGCTCCTTGCCGTCGCGCAGAATGGTCAACTCTACTGTCTCGCCCGGTAGAAACTCAGAGACGAGACTACCGAGGCCGCCCTGTTCACCAATCAGCTTATCATTTACTTTAGTAATAATATCGCCGTTCTTGATACCCGCCTTGTCTGCCGGCCCATCAGCGATGACCGCTGATTTATTACGCGAGCCACCGACATACGCACCGCTTTTGACTGGTAATTTATACTCAGCACGAACTTCAGGGGTAATCGCGATATATTGCACGCCGATATATGATTTCTGAATTTTTCCAGAACTCAGCACACTGCGCACCAGCCCCTTGGTAGCGGCAATCGGAATCGCAAAGCCCACACTCTGCGCATCTGAGACAATTGCCGTGTTAATACCGATAACTTGGCCTGACATATTGAGAAGCGGCCCGCCGGAGTTGCCCGGATTAATCGCAGCATCGGTCTGGAGTAGATCGGTCAGGCTCTCGGCTTCGCCGCTCCGCTCGCTAGTGGACGCCTGAACTGGCCGACCCTTTCCCGAAATAATGCCTGTTGTCACCGTATTTTGGTAGCGACCCAGTGAATTACCGATCGCGATCACTTTCTGACCGACACACACGGTACTTGAATCCCCCAGCGCAGCCGCCGGCAGGTCATTCACACCGTTAATCTTGAGAAACGCCACGTCATTTAGCGGGTCAGCACCGATAAGCTTAACGTCCGTATACTGCGTACCGTCACTACCCATAATCTCGATTGTTTCAGCGTCCTTAACGACATGCTTATTTGTCAAAATATAGCCGTCCTTGCTGATAATAATCCCTGTGCCAGCGCCTTGCTGTACTGTCGCACGCGAAAATATCTGACCATTCTTGGTGGTTACAATTGAAACCACACTTTTCGATACGCGCTGCACAACCTCGCTGATATCCGCTTCATCGCGCGACATGACGAGGTTACCGTCAGGGGTAGACTGAACAGGTTGTTTGCCAAACTGCATCGTGAGCCACGATCCCAGTACTGCCGAACCAATCATCAGCAATATGACCGTGATAACACCGGCGCTCATTAGTGCTAGCTTCCTGCGACGTGGCATACCCGGTCGAGATTGGAGCTGCTGAGCTGAACGAGGTTCCTGCTCCACTATAATGTCACCGAATTAAAGAATAGTAATATGGTCAGAATGAGGGCCGAGGCCAAGATGGCTGGTCCAGCAATTTCAGCAACAACGATCGTTTTATGCTTGTGCCAGGAGGTATAAATACGCTCGGCCACGAATGACAGTAGCGTAAAGATAATCGTCGCCTGTGGCAACTGCAAGGCATTTACCCCGAGTAGCGCGTAACCAAATGTCCAATAATGCGCTAGCCAGCCAATCTCCGCGAATACCAATCCCCAAGCCAGGCTGAGTACGGTAATCTGCTCCTCGCGAAATGTCGATAGAAAATGCCGCGCCGTACCATAGCCAATGATCAACGCGCATAATACGACTGCCGCTGCCGGCCACTCGTGTGATACCGCAAACAATGCTGCCGTACCGATAAATACCGCGATACCCGCCTGTAGCGTCATTTGCCAGCGCTTTGACAGTGGCTTAAGTACAACAAGCCATACCGCATAGAATACCGCCAATGCAATTCGCAGCACTAGCGTCGCCTGTGGTGCATACATCAACGCTACCACACCGAGTCCCACCACCACATCAACCAAACTTCCCTGAATATTTGTTAGCCAGAACTTGGGGCGCACTGACAACGTCCGCCACTTGCTCAGTAGCACCAGCATAATCGCCGCCAACGGGTAACGAATCTCCTGCGACATCCAGAACAATACCGCTACCATCCCTAAATTCAGCGCGTAATAAGCGATATTACTGAGAAGCGACCGTCGCCTGGCTGTTTTTTTCAGAAACTCCATTGCCACCCTATTATACCAAATTACGGCCCGATTATCACTACGAAGTCAGCTTCGGCTGGTAGGTTAAATGGCGGTTTGCCTTCGATCAAGGTCACGCCATACAGTTCTTTGATCTTGTTGGCAGAAGCTTGCTTGGACTTACCTGACTCCAGCTGGTACACCTTGTACTTCTCAGTAATTTTCTGCGGTGAATTGCCAACACTGACTACATTGAGTGATGCCGCTGCAAGGCGATCAGCTTCAGATTTGGCTGCCCCGACTACGCCGCTACCATTCATTACAAGGACGCGCGCTTTTTCTTTAGCAAGCGCATCGCCGTATATCTCTACCTTGATGAATGATCGGATTTGTGAGTAGTCGAACTGGCCAGCCGTTGGCACAACCACACTGGCACCACCAACCCTACTCGTCCCAAGTAAGACATTATCCTTCTCAACAAAGCTCAGGCGATGGATATCCGTATCTTTGATCTTGGAAGCAACATCCATCACCGTACGGACTTCCTTGGCATCGACGTTAGTGCGCAAGTTCTTGCCCATGGCATCCATCAACGCCGTTACCTTACCAAGGTCGGTCAGCGTGCCCGTCGAGGCTGCCTTGTTCTTGAGCGCCATCAGTACGAGTTGCTGGTTTTTCTCGCGGTCAAAGTTTGACTTATCCAGCCCATACGAACCACCCAGCGCGCCACGCGCTCGCGAGAAATACAGCGCCTTGTCGCCGTCCATCTCATTCGGCCCATTCTTGAAATGGATGTAGTGTCCCGTCGGACAGCGCTGTTTCCGCTGCTCTGCCGACAAGCCCTTTTCCCGGCACATCCAGTCAACACTTGGGTCAAATACGCCACGCGGATCATCACTCTGGACATTGACCGTCACGCCGCCAACTGCATTAACCGCATCCTTGATCACTTGAGCATTCACATGCGCCACGTACTGTAGATCCATGCCGAAAATCTTGCCAACAAACTCGCGGCTCGCATCCATCCGCTTCTTTTCAGCCTGCTCGTCATTACCCTTGGCAACACAGTCAAAATATTCGTTAATCTTGCCGGCGCTACCAGAGTTACACAGTTGACCAAATTGCACATATAAGTCGCGCGGAATGCTAAACATATAGGCGTCGTGCTTCTTCTGATCAATACTGAGCACCATCATCGAGTCAGTCAATGTCGCGCCCGGATGATCCGGATCGTCATCGGTTGTACCGAGAATTAGCATATTGCTGCGCCCATGTGCATCCATTTTCAGCGGCTGATTCTGAAATAGGTCAATCAAATTACCGCCGCCAAATACGCGACCGGCATTAACCCACGCCTTGTAGAGTAAAAATCCGCCCACCAAAATTATCAGTGCCACGATCACGAGGATGATAATCTTCAGCTTGCGCCGTTTTTTATGTGATTTCTTGCGTTTTTCGCGGGGCGTTTCGGGTTTTTGGATATCAAGATCCTTGAGCGAATTGCTAATGTCTGCATCAATATCAGCAGTTGACGAAGTTGCGAGGCGAATCCGCTCGGCTTGCGACAGTGGTTGACGCGGTGTTCGCATTGGCTGCTGCCCAAGTGTCTGCGGCGTCACATGATGCGCAGGACGAGGATGTGCAGCCGCTCGCTCCGGCGGTGCGCCACCCAAACGAGACCGCTGAACCCTCCGCGGTACAAATCCATCGACCGAATTCCTATTTGAAATTTTCACTGCTCCTTATTATAGCACACTTCTCTATCGATCAAGCTTTTGGTTTTCGCCACCAAACCATGTATAATAAGGCAGATGGATGCTCATTTTCTCGATCGACACCCGCGCTTGAGGGACAGTCTGGGACTGATTATTTTTGTAGTCGGAGTGATCATCGGAACAATTTTGATCAATACCTTTGTTTTTCGTAGTTTTGGCGTGCAGGGCCCAAGTATGGAAAACACGATGCACACCAATGACCGCTTGATTGTTGATCGACTATCAGTCACGATCAAGCAGCTTCAAAATCAGCAATATATCCCCAAGCGTGGCCAAATTATCGTCTTTAAAAATCCTAATTACAATCCAACCCTAGGTCACGATGAATATATCGTCAAACGGGTAATTGCTTTTGCTGGTGAGCGCGTCACCGTTAAGGATGGTGTCGTTACCGTCTATAACAGTGAACATCCTAACGGTTTTAATCCCGACTCAACTGTCAACAAAAATGAACCAAAGTCACCCACCTCCGGCGATGTTGACACCAACGTATCTGAGGGAACAATTTTTGTAATGGGCGATAATCGCGAGGGTAATTTTTCGTGTGACTCGCGCAACTGTATGGGTAATATTCCGCTATACGATATTGTCGGGCCGGTCATCGCCCGTATCTTCCCTTTTACACAAATCAGAGGATTTTAATCATCAGTCAATCAAGTCACGAATCCGCTCAAAATCGGCCTGGTCTTTGAATGGGATGATGATCTGACCGGCACCACGCTTGCTGGTGCGCACGGTGATATTGGCACGGAGTTTTTTCGACAGGCGCGCTACCGACGAGGCGTGTGGCGGTTCGACTGACTGCGGAGCTGGCGCGTGGCCCAGAGGCTGCTGTGCTCGCTTCCAGGCGGCGATCATCTGCTCGAGCTTGCGTACGCTCCACCCTTGATGAATCGTTTGCTGCAGCAAATCCTCCGCCACGTCATCTGGTAGCCCCACTAACGTTCGTGCCTGCCCTTCAGAAATCTTATTTTCAAACAACGCCGTCCGCACCACGCTCGGTAATTTCAGGAGGCGCAGCGTATTACTAATAGCGCTAACTGATTTACCGCCAACGTGCTGGCCGATTTGCTCCAGCGTCATATTGAACTGGTCGCGTAGTTTCATATAGGCCGTCGCCGTCTCGAGTGGATTGAGGTCGCGGCGCTGCAAGTTCTCGATCAGCGACACCTCCAATCGATGCTGATCGCTCAGGCTACGAATAATGCTCGGTATTTCTACTAATCCAGCCAGCTGCGCCGCTCGCCAGCGCCGCTCGCCAGCCACGATCATAAATTGTGCCTCATGTGGTGTCACGACGATCGGCTGCACCACACCGTGCCGACCAATCGAATCGGCCAGTTCACGCAGCGCCTCCTCGTCAAAAAACCGCCGCGGCTGATCTGGATCTGGGATAATATCTGCGATTGGTAGCTGGCGTAATTGCGACATTGTCGCATCTTGACCAGCCGTCGGGTCAAAGGCTTCATCAAATAAATTTGTCGGTATCAGCGAATCAAATCCCCGCCCAAGTCCTTTTTTCATCCTTCAATCCTCTCGATAATCTCTTTAGTCAGCGCGTGGTAGGCTCGCGAGCCCTTTGAGAAACGATCGTACACGCCAACCGGCACACCATGGCTTGGCGCTTCAGCGAGGCGAATGTTACGCGGGATCGTCGTCTTGAAAATCGTATCAGCAAAATGCTTTTTAATTTCATCGTACACCTGACTTGATAGAGTCGTTCGCGAATCAACCATGGTGGTCACCACGCCAAGTAGCCGCAGATGCGGATTGAGACCCTTACGGACCAGCTTCATCGTCTCCATCAGCTGCCCCAGCCCCTCGAGTGCATAAAACTCTGCCTGCACTGGCAGCAAGACATACTGCGCTGCGATCAGCCCATTCACGGTTAGTAAACTCAAACTCGGTGGGCTATCAATGATCACATAATCATAGCCAGCGAGGCTCGCCAGCGCCTGCCGCAACCGCACAAACCGCCCCTCGGCCTGCGCCAGCTCGACCTCAGTATTTGCGAGATGTGGCGTCGCCGGTGCAAGTGACAGGTTTTTGATGTCAGTCTGAATAATTATATTGTTCAAGGCTGTCTGCCCAGTCACCACCTCAGTCATCGTCGCACCCAAGCCTTGCTTATCAATGCCAAGGCCGCTGGTAGCGTTTCCCTGCGGGTCAAAGTCAACGATTAGCGTCCGCTTACCTGCTTTTGCCAAAAAATATGCCACATTAATTGAAGTCGTCGTCTTGCCGACACCACCCTTTTGATTTGTCACCGCGATAATCTTCGTCATCAATACCCCTTCTGCTTACCCCATTGTACCATAATTTCAGTCATAAAAATACCGCCCTCATCACGGGGCGGTACGATTGTTCACCTAATTATTTGATGGAGGTTATCTCAATCTTGGTGTACTTCTGGCGATGGCCAGTTTCTTTGTGCACACGTTTCTTGCTCTTGTAGCGGATGACGCGGATTTTATCACCCTTGACCTCTGCTTCAACAACCTTTGCCTTCACCGCCACACCCTTGACGGTCGGCGTACCAACTGTTGTTTTATCACCATCAATCACTAAAAGTGCGTCGAGAGTGAGTTCTTTTGTGCCTTCAGGGAGGAGATCCACCAAGAGGGACTCTTTTTCGCTGACAATGTACTGCTTGCCAGAGATTTTTACGACTGCTTTCATTTTGTTCCTTAAAAATTAGTTTTCAATCTGTTCTATTGTACCAGAGGCATGGTGATAAATCAATCACATTTCACATCTGTCACTGCGGGATATGCCCTACAAGCGTCGCAATCGATAAATACCGATCAAACCAGCGGCCACCGCGAGACTTGATATACCGATCAGCAAATAGCTGTTATCACCGGTGTCGGCCAGCGATGCACTAGATTTTTTCTGGGCCGGATTTGGATTGCCTGGCTGTGCAGCCGGTGATGCTGGCAGTGCAATTGTAAGCGTCCCCGTAGTAACTGAGCTGTTGCCAGCCGCATCGGTAAAGGTCACCTTAATCGTATGCGTGCCATTACCAAGCGCAGCGATAACATTAGCTGGCAGTGTCCAGGTTCCGCCTGTTACAGTTGCTGGATAGTCAACCCCATTAATAGTTACAGTCACCGTAGTGGAAGGATCATTGACCGTGCCACTTAAAGCAGGTGAAGCAGTCGTGGCTTGCTGCGTATCAAGCGTACCAGCTGGAGCGGTCGTGTCTACTGTTAGCGTCAGCGGAGTCGATGGTGCTGATATATTACCAACTGCTGTCTCCCTGGTGTACGCCACGGTATGATTACCATCGTTCAATGCATTCGGTAGAGTCACCTCGACCGGTCCTGCCGCTGTGCAGTTGATTGTTTGCACCTCAACACCATCAACGATAAGGTGTAACTTGTCAGTAGCAGATGCGCACTGCAGCGTCACGGTTGGTGTTGTATCACTGGTGATATTATCTGAATCGCTAGCGCCAGTGTCTGACGACGGCTTCAGTGTTACCTTTGCTGGTGGCGCAACAACATTAGCATCGACATTGTAGGTCTTTGTTACTGTTGTACTGGTTGTATTGCCGGCTGGGTCAGAGGCAATTATCGTTATATCGATCGTATGATCAGGGTCTGATACCAACTCAGCACCCGGAACAGCTACCGCAAATGCACCGGTTGCGTCAACAGTTCCCTCATATGTTGTACCGTTAACAGTCACCTTTACCTTATCGCCGGGACGAGTGCCAGTAGCCAGGCCGCGAATAGTCTGCGGCGTAGTCGCTTCAGCGGCATTAATGGTATTATCAGCGGTTACCGGATCAATCATTGCTGTCGGAGCAATTGGAGCAGTCGTATCTACCGTCACCGTTAGCGTTGGCGAGCTCTGCGAAACATTACCAGCTGCATCAGCCTCAGTAAACGTTATTGCATGATCGCCGTCAGACAGTGGTGTTGTTGGAACTACATCAACAGGGCCAGGGCCAGCACAATTTACCGTTCCATTCGCAACCCCATCTACGTACAGTGTCAAGGTGCTTCCTGCCTCAGTACACATCAATGTAAAGGCTGGCTTATCTTTATTTGTAATATTATCCGAGTCGCTATCACCCGTATCCGAAGCAGCGGTCATATCTGGAGCAGCAGCTGGTGTTACCGGCGGCTGTGAATCACGCCACTGAGCGTACAGTGTCACGTCACCCGTTAGCTGAATATTAGCGCCAGCAGCATAAGGTGTACCCGTACCGTTTGCCTCAGTATTCCAGCCGGTAAATGCATGGCCTGCTTTTGTAAAGCTATTTGCCGCTGCCTGGACAGTACTATTGTAATTACCAACTGTATCACTCATTGTACCTGCACCGGTATTAGCATCATAATGAACCTTGTACTGGTTAACCGTCCACTTGGCATACAGTGTTGTATTGGTATCTGGCATTGTATCGGTACCAAAGTTCCATGGATTAGCAAGTCCAGCATCTTTATACCAACCAGCAAAGGTGTGCCCGGTT
The DNA here is from genome assembly GCA_963516175.1 of uncultured Candidatus Saccharibacteria bacterium. Taxonomy (GTDB): domain Bacteria; phylum Patescibacteriota; class Saccharimonadia; order Saccharimonadales; family Saccharimonadaceae; genus Nanosynbacter. The sequence goes on from CAUPZG010000001.1 coordinate 61,774, forward strand.
TTAGTTGGTGGAGTCGGCTCAGTGGCTTTGGCACCGTACTCTACTGTTTGTGATGGTACGGGTGAGCCGTCTTTCGAGTCAAACGTAAGTGTATAATTGTTCTTGCGCCACTGGGCATATAGCGTTACATCACCGGTTAGGTGGAAGTTATCACCTGCAGCATATGTCGTACCGCCACCATTAGCCATTGTATTCCAACCGGTGAAGGTGTGACCTGTTTTTGTAAAGTTACTGTTTGCTAACTGTACCGTAGCGTCATAATTACCAACGGTATCTGGTGTTGCACCACTACCAGTATTTGCATCATAGTGCACCTTATACTGATTCACTGTCCACTTGGCATGAAGTGTTGTATCGGCTGCTGGCATCGTGTCAGTTGTAAAATCCCAAGGTTGTGTAAATCCAGCGTCCTTATACCAACCAGCGAATGTGTGGCCCGCTTTAGTTGGCACTACCGGTGCTGTTGCCTTCGTACCAAATACCACTGTTTGATCTGGTACAGTAGAGCCGCCCTTGGTATCAAAATGCAATGTATAGTTATTAACCTGCCACTGTGCATACAGTGTTGTGTCAGCAGTTACCGTCACATTTGCGCCTGGAGCATATGTCGTACCGCCACCGTTAGCCATTGTGTTCCAGCCAGTGAAGGTGTGGCCTGTTTTTGCCAAGTTGCCAGTATTCGCTGCCGCAGCTACTGTAGCACCAGAGTGCAGCGTCTCTCCTGTTGAAGCTGGCACCGTACCTGCATCAGCACCATTTGCATTGTACGAAAGTTCTAATAGATTATTCAGGGTAATTGTTAAATGCTTATCAAATGTCTGTCCAGCCTTATTGGTTGCCCGTACACAAATTGACAATGTAGTATTCTGTTCATAATCTGGAGACTGCGCCAACTTGATCGTATTGCCGTCAATCGTTACAAGATTATTCTGAGCACCAGCACAACCAAGTGTATAGGTAAAATCACTCTGTGGCGAGCCGACAGCATCAGTACCCGCCAATTGACCCAGCACAGTTCCGGCAGGGCTATTTTCATCAACATTCGCTGCACCAGTGTAATCCACCGCAGTCACTGCATATGGCGTACAATCCTTACCAGCGTCGGCAATGATCCACGACTTCGAAGTTGTCAAGGTATTGCGCTGCGTATCTGCCAAGCAGAACTTACTATTACCACCACCAAGTTTAACGTTATTATTTACTGTCTGCCCTTGCCATGCTATCAACGTTGAATCATAATTTGGAGTCGATATTTTTATACCATTTAACAATCCGTCTGCATTTGTTAGCTGGCGAACATCCCAATGAGCTAGCGATTGGTCAAATTTCTCAGCACCAGCTAATGCGAGGAGGGCATTTGTCAGCCGTGTAGTGTTCCACTCGCCAATCGGCTGATTAAACTTCTTGGCATATGCTAGCACCGCTACCATCGTCGTTACTTTGCTAACGTCCCATTTTTGAATTGGCTGATTAAATTCATAGGCATTGGTAAACGTATTATCCATGTCAGTTACCTTAGCCGTATTCCAATTAGAGATGTCCTGATTAAACTGATGGGCTCCAGAGAATGTGCTATTTAAACTCTCGACATTGGCAGTATCCCATTGCCAGTCAGCACCAACACCTTTTAAGTTCTTGGCATTCCGGAACATATAGCCCAGACTCACCACTTTGCCCATCCGCGGCTTATCAGTTGCTTTCACGTCAAGGTTTTCAGCACCATCAAAGGCATGCTCCATATTCAGCCATTCGTTCGTGCCCCATTGGTCAATTGAAACAACCTTTAACTTATCACCAGTAAAGTTAAAGAATATACGCGGAAAGACACCGCTAATGCGAACCTGATATTCACCAGCTGTCGCATAATTACAGGTAGCGTTACCAGTTTGACCAGTAAGAGTCACGCCGTTACCACATGAGACATTGTAATTGTAGCCGCTGCCAAATGTCGGTATCGTAAATGTATTGCCAGTACCCTTACGCGTGTCGATGGTCATCACGAAGTCTGTAGCATTAATAGCATCAGCTTTCACTGGCTGACTTGGCGCGAGATAATGCACCGCAAACACACCAACAACAACTGCAATCACCGCATTTGTCAGCAACAATTGCTTTGCCTTTTGTGTTATTTTCATGTGCTGTGCCCCCTGTTTCTATATAATTAATAGTATTGTTACAATAATAATGACCCAATTATACTCCAAGCATAAGCGCTTTGCAAGCAGATTTCACCATCCTAACAGGAGCATGATCCCGACCGACCACGCACGACATTGTTTGCATGCAGCCAGCCCTCGACGTTACCGCCGTCCAAGTGCATACCTACCGCTGGTACTACTTTGACAACACCACCATCCCGAGCATAATTACTGATCGCATCAGTCAATTCATATTCGCCGCGGGGCGATATTGCAACATCAGCACAAGACTGAATAACTTTTTTAGTGAGGACGTATTTACCGATGTTGGCAAAGTGACTTGGCGCCTCCTCCGGCTTTGGCTTTTCGACGATCTCAACAAAATTACCGTCTTCATCCATGACAATCGCTCCGTACCGACTAATGTCATCACCCGGCACTTCCTGGGCCAGCAGGCTACATTGACCGTCTGGCGTCGCCGCTAGGAGTCGCGCTACTTCACTGGAGCCATCGGCATTATACATAAAGTCATCACCCATCAGCACCACTGCCGACTCGCCATCCTCGAGATAATCTGCCGCCAAAGCTACCGGCACTGCTGAACCATACTTACCATAGCTCGGCTGCGTCACAAAGTGAAGCTTCGCATCAATCGGCGCCACTAGGGCCAATTTGTCATCTTTGCCCTTGCTCCGTAAATAATCATTGAGCAAAATATTACTCCGATAATAGCTCTCTAGTTGTGAACTCTGCTCACCAACCACAAAAATCAGCTCACGCACGCCGGCCGCCAAACAGTCCTGCACTACATAATCGATCAGCGGGCGATTGCCAATCGGCAGCATACATTTTTCAATCGATTTGGTGATTGGCAGCATCCGTGTACCCCAACCAGCGACCGGAATAATAGCTTTGGTAATCATATCTCCTCCTTACATCTTGAGTTCTTTATGTGATTTCTGCAAAATATCCATCATTTCGACGTAGCGCATCTCACCGGTAGAAATCTTAGCATAGAGATAGACAATATTATCTACCACTTCAATATTTACCTTGATGTTCTGATCATACAGCCAGGCCATGAAGCTTGGGTTGAGCAGTTCAAAACTCGTTACTTGGTTTTCATCGGTGGCATAGACTTGGTAGCGCTTGTTGAAATCGCCCCACTCTAGTTCTACCTTTTTATAACCCGATGGCGCCCTGAACCGCTTCAGGAAGCGCGAATCACGACGCTCCACCAAAATCCCACCATACGACTTTGGTAAATTCACCTGTCCAATGATGTACGTAGCTGCCGAATCATTACTGGAAGCTTCGCCTACATAGGTATATAGCTGCACCAGCAAGTTGCCTGTCCAGAACCCGATAACGTGGTTATTAATATCAGCACCCTTAAAGCCGCGCTTGAACAATTCACCACGGGTTGGCAATAACAGTCGCCCCCAGTCAGGGCTAAAATACATATTATATTGTGCCGCAAACTGCTGCATAGAAGCGACAAGCTGGGCAGAATCTTCTGTTGCTTGATCAATACCCTCTAGTAACCAACCATCACCGGAACGTACGAAGTTCCACTGTTCACCAAAATCATCAAAATCACTATGGAGTACTTTGCCGCTCGCAACATCAACCAGCTCATCACTTGCCGAGGCAACAAAACTCACACTTACGCGGTCATTCCGATCGTCCGCATCGTCATGCGCGCGTGTAATAACAGCATCACTGATTGACACATTCTTCATGCGGTTGACTCGACCCATCTGTTGTAGAGCATACAACATTAGTCCAATGTGTCGTGCATAATGTGGTGTTACATACTGCTGAATTGACGGCAGATCCATCCGTTCCCAGTCATACTGGAACCGATTAAATACTGATGAGGTGTAGTTGATAATCCCCTGCTCATTCCAGGCACTGTCTTGAGCAGATGCTTGCTGAATGACCTGTTTTGCAGCCTCACTGCCTTTGCGGAAACGGCTGATCTTATCTGTAAATGCACCGATGAGCGCGCCGACTAATGCCGAAATAGCTACAAAAACAAATGTCACAGGGCCAATAAACAAATAGAACAAGCTCACGAGTAGACCGGCTAGAGATCCGACTGCTATTGCAGCGAGCTTCGATTTGGTAAAAGTCTTCATCAGGCCAGCTACTGACATAGCGACCACCATTGGTATCGCAAAGATGACAAAACCACCACCCGAGCTTGATCCACCGCCACCAGCGCGTGCAAAAATTAATAATTGACCGAGAACAGCTAAATTATACATAGACCCATTGTACCGCGTTATACCGCTATCGCCAAGCGGTACTGCCAAGTCATAGCTATCCTGGCTATGGACCTACCCTTGACCAGGCTCGCAGCCAAATCCTCGGCTGTGGTGATTATCTCGCAGCAGTAAGGGTAATTACAAGCTCAGCTCCCTCAACCACAGCTGTCGACTGATTGTCATCTACCTCACCAAAGGTCGCCAGTGTCTCAGCAGTAATTACTTCAGCATGTTCATCAATGGCTTGACGAAGCTGCTCGTCATTTGTCGCTAGTCGCAGGATGATCCGATCGTCCACTTGCAACCCCGCCTTCTTGCGCGCACTTTGGACGTGACGGATGACTTCACGCATCAAGCCTTCACGTTTGAGTTCGGGTGTTAATTGCTTGCTAATTTCGATCCAATTCTCTGGCTTAATCACACCCTCAGTCACCTCATAGTCCGCCAGGTGCTCGTCTAGATTCTCAATCCAGTGAATTTCCTTGACATTGAGCTCCTCGGCCATGATCTGCTCGTAGTACTCAGCCAATTTCGCACCCGCATATGCCGCACATTGCAGCGGCTGACGCACCTTGATTGACTCCTGATGCTCATCCTTTTTCATGCGTAGACTCAGGCCGTTATTGATCAATTCGCGCGTCCGGACCATGTCAGCGAGCACCTGCTCATTCACCGCACCCGCTGGCAGCCAATCTTTGAGGTGGATCGATTCATCATCACCGGTTAGATTATGATACAACTCCTCGGCCAAAAACGGCGTAAACGGAGCCAAGATGTAGCTCAAGCGCACCAGCACATAGTGCAGCGTGCGGTAGGCGTCATTTTTATCGCCATCATCTTCCGACTTCCAGAAGCGGCGGCGACTACGGCGGACGTACCAGTTGGACGCGTCATCCAGGAACGGCAAAATTGGGCTGAGTGCATCAGGGATATTGTAGGTATCCATGTGACGCTCAACCTCAGCCACCAGCTCGTGCAAGCGGCTGATGATCCAGATATCGAGGGGGTTGGTCAGCTTGGTGATATCAACACTGATCTGGAACGAGTTCTCAGTTCCAGTGCAAGACAAGGATTCGGAAGTATCGGAGTGAGCCGTATTGGTGATACGGTGAACGAGAAACGCATCCGAAGACGCCGTATCGTACGGAAATGTGAACTCGTCAACCTCCGCATACATGGTGAAGAAATCATACATATTCCAGATCATCGCCAGCTTCCGAGCCACATCACCCACATCCTTATCGTGCAGCGCGAAGTCCTCGCCATTGAGCAGCGGACTACTCAGCAGTAGAAAGCGCAAGGAATCCGCACTAAACTTATCCATCAGCTCATTCGGGTCGGTAAAGTTACCGAGGGATTTACTCATCTTGCGGCCATCATTGCCCGCCACCACACCGGTGGTGATGACGTTGCTGTAGGCGTTTTTGTGTTGCTCACCAGCCTCACCAAAGGCACCGATTTCCGCCAAAGCAGCGTTGACAGCATGCACATAGTAGAACCACGCCCGCACCTGGCCGATGTACTCAACGATGAAGTCCGCTGGGTAATTCTGCTCAAACTTAGCTTGGTTTTCAAACGGATAATGCAGCTGCGCGAACGGCATACTGCCGCTCTCGAACCAGCAATCGAGCACCTTGTCGATGCGAGTAAACGTTTCGCCATCAATTTCAAAGGTGATGTCATCCACCCACGGGCGGTGGTAATCATCCAGCTCCACGCCGCTCAGCTCCTTCAGCTCCGCGTACGAGCCAACCACCTTAACCGTACCCCGGTCGCCCTTCCACACTGGCATGGCCGTTGCCCAGAAGCGGTCACGGCTCAGGTTCCAGTCTGGCGCTTGCTCAATGTTTTTGGCAAAGCGGCCGTGCTTGAGGTGAGCCGGGAACCAATTAATGTGCTCGTTTTGCTCCAGCATCAGCGGCTTCTGTCCTTGGATATCGAAAAACCAGCTGGGGATGGCCCGGTACATGATGCGCTGCTTGCTTCTCGGATTGAACGGATATTCGTGGCGAATGTACTCGATCTTCCACGCCGCGCCCTTTTCCTTCAGGTCTTTGGCGATGAATTTGTTATTGTCCCACACCTCGAGACCCTTGTAATTGCCGTCGGTGTAGTAGCCGTTGTCATCGATGACATGGAAGGCACTAATGCCGTGGCGCTTGGCCAACTCAAAGTCGTCCTCACCATAGGCCGGCGCAATGTGCACGATACCCGCACCCGACTCGTGCGACACAAAATCCGCCGCGTAAATGGTGTGAATCTTGTCGTTGGCTGGCCAGGTCGAGCCGGTATCAAGCGGCTGGTATGCTTTGCCGACCAATTCGCTGCCGGGGAATTTCCGTAATACTTTGTAATCAAGTGGCTGGTGCTTTTCATCCTGCAGGGTGCGCCCCAGGGCTTCTTCGGCGATGATCAGCTTTTCGCCATCCACCAGCACCTCGCAGTACGTCATATCTGGGTTAACCGCCAGCATCAGGTTAGCTGGTAGCGTCCATGGCGTGGTCGTCCAGGCGAGGATTGAGTAATCGCTATCCACCAACCGAAACTTCACATACACACTCGGGTCGGTCACCGTTTGGTAGGCGTCGTTATCCATGGTCACTTCGGCCTTGCTGACAGGGGTAGCAAACTTGGTGTCATACATCAGCACCTTTTCGCCTTCATAGATCTTGCCAGCCTCATACAGCTGTTTAAACGCCCACCACACACTCTCCATAAAATCCTTATCCATGGTGCGGTAGGCGCCCGCAAAGTCTACCCAGCGGCCAATCCGGTCGATCACGCCCTGCCAGGTTTCGCTATTAGCCACCATGCTTTCGCGCGCCTTGGTGATGTATTTTTCCAGGCTGATGGTCGGCAGCGGCTGACCGTCTTTATCCAGCGGCGCCGGCTGGCCCGGGCACGTCACAATCTGCCGCCGATCCACAATATTCATCTGCTTTTCGACGAAATTCTCTGCTGGCAAGCCATGACAGTCCCAGCCCCAGCGGCGCTCCACGCGCTTGCCTTTCATCGTCCAGTAGCGCGGCACGGCATCCTTGACGATTGAGCTCAGCAATGTCCCGTGGTGCGGCACCCCAGTGATAAACGGCGGCCCGTCATAAAAGACATAGGCATTATCCGCTGGCCGCTGTGCCACCGACTTCTCAAACGTCTGATCGTCCTTCCAGCGCTGGACCCAATCTTTTTCATATTCTGCCGCCCGGCGGCGTGTGCCGTGTTTGAATTTCATACTTTTTCTTCCTTATCTACCTTACATTCACTGCTTTGCTTAAGTTGTTCATTCAAGTTTTCCTATTCCCCGCTCATCATTCTCTTAGTTTCCTCATCGCCTCCACTATCTCCTCATGAACGATTCCATTGCTTAATACCGCCCCACAAATATCCTGATCATACCGCTGCTCCCGGCCGAAGAGGTCGGTCACCTTACCGCCAGCTTCCTCAACGATAACTTTTGCCGCTGCAATATCAACATTTTTGCCCTTCGTGCCAGCAAAGACCGACGCAACAAACTCACCGCGTGCCACTAAGGCTGCCGCGTGCGTCGCGCTTCCTGGCGCTGTAACATATGCGCCCTTCTCATACGCTAACTTGTGAATCACCCGCATAATATCCCACTCTGCACTCGGCCACCAATCTACGTTCATCCCAGTCATTCCACCAAAAGTCTTCTTATTCACGTAAATCTGTTTACCATTCATAAACGCACCATAGCCACGCACCGCCCAATATAAATGATCGCCAAACGGGGCATAAATCACACCGACTTCCGGTTGGCCGTCAATTACTAATGCCAAAGAGAACACCGATACCGGTAGCTCCATCGCGAAGGGTACCGTGCCGTCAATCGGGTCACATACCCACACATAGTCCGAGCCACGGCGAGCACTCGCTTCTTCACCGTCAATATCATGGGCTGGATATCGCTCAGCTACTCGCTTGATCACAAGCTGGTTGATTTCCTCATCGGCAACGGTCACGATCGTATTGTCGGCTTTAAAGTGAGTATTCGGTTTTTTACCAAAATATTTTTGCATAATGTCGCCCGCTTCGTACGCTACACTTTTTGCAAAATCAAGCCATTCTTGTTGTTGGTCAGTCATACTCTACTCCTTAATAATATATTTCTCAGTGCCATCACTACTGCATCATCCAGCACTCGTACTCGATCCCTATGCCGATCGCTATACCCAAGCGCACCCTTCTGATTTGTATAGAGCGTTATGTGCGGAATGATAAACTCCGCCCGTGGGATCAGCTCACGAATGGCATCACGCCACGTTTCTAGTTCATCCCATCGAACGAGCGCGATAATCGTTTCACGGTCAGTCGTGTCATCCTTTAGCCTGAGAAAATCACCGGTCAATTCTGGCTCTGTAGTCATTGCTGCACCGGCTTGACACGATACCCGCTCTAACCGTCTATACACAGCCTCATCTAGCCCGTACTCCTCACGCACCGCAAATAATGACAAATGAAATTCATCAGCTTTCAGCGATAGCTCCGCCACCTGACGCGGAAAGTCTATCGCACGAACCAAATCAGTCATATCATACATGATATAATCATGTGTCCGATCAATGACAAAATTGCTCACTCGATTGGTGCGCGTAGATTCGTTCATATTGAATGGCTCCTGCGATTAGTTAATGCTGGCATGAGAAGTTTCTCCAAATAAAATCACCTCTTCTGACTTCGAGAATCCGCTGGAGGTGTTTTAGGCGGACGGTACCATCTCGATTCCAAAAGAAGTGATTCTTCGCGGGCTTTGCCGAGTTGACCGGCATCCACGCACTCTTTTAGCGCTCAATTTTCACTTTGTCGCAGCGAGCCGCGGCGGGATCTAATCTCAGCTCCAATAAACAACCGATTTCTTCCCGCAGGCTTCGCGGTTGATAGCCGCTCATTTCGCGCTAATATCGCCAAGACTACTACCCAGCACACGCAAAAACGCCCTACTCTCATTGTAGCGCATTTTCACGAAAATCCCAAGAGATTATTTAATTTCCAGACCACCCAAGATGCATTCACCCTTCAGGTAAATCGTCTTTTTAACAGAAGACTTCGGCGCAGTTTTATCCTCGCTACCGCCCAAAATACCGCGAACCTCATTTTGGATAATTACGTCATCCGGCAGGCTGACGCTAATACCGCCGCAAAGGGCAAAGACATCAATTACCGCACCATCCTTAATCTTCGCCTGACGTAGATCCAATTCTACGCCGCCAAATATTGCCGTTAGCGAGCCGCCAGTATAGTTGCCTTTCACCCGTGATTCTTCACTATAAAAAATTACAACTTTTTCACTATCATCACCATCGGCTGCCCGCTTTTTAGATTGTCGGCGACCTGAGCCAATACCAAGCACAACTGCCAGGCCAACCAGGATCAGCATCACCGGCCAAAATAGCTTCCACACACTAATATTGATGATGTTATAGGCATTCAGCCCGATCGCTACAGCGACAGCCACCAGCAGCAGCCCCCATACCCAGCCTGTCGGTCTGCGAGAGCTAAATAGCACTGACAAGCCGGCCATGAGGAATATGCCAGCCCAAAAGGTGCCCCAAAACAGAGGCCAGTTATCAAAGGTAATAACTCCGAGATTCCGCAGCAGCAAAATCCCGCCGAGCGACACAATGGTAACACCCAAAAACGCTCTAATGAGAAAATTTTTCTTCATATGCCCAGTATACGGATACCAGCACCATTATTCAATACGGCCAATTTTAATCTATGCGAATAACTCGCGCCCAAATGTTGCTAGGATAACAACAACTATCACAGCAGCTACCAGCGCTAATAAGAATGTATCAAATCCTCGATCGACAAATTTCCTCATACGTTTACTACCAATCGCGCCGGTCACCACATTATATCTCGTCAGTCCATAACAAACCAGCAGCATACCTGCGTCTAGCGTCAAACACCACGGACACAGTGCACCAATCTCGACATAACTCATATAGAACATCCAGCCAGCAAACAACAGGCCGACCACCGCGCCCAGCTGTGCGCCCCACATAAACCATTTCGGAAACTTCGCACCTGCCAGCAATGCCACCCCGATAGTCACCATCACTGGCAGTGTCATCATACCGATAAAGCTATTCGGGAAGCCGAGTAGCGCCGCTGACCAGTGATTTGCCACTACCGAACAGCTTATCGCGGCATTTAAATCACAGCTCAGTGTAGCATGTGAATTTTTAGCAAGCGTCAGCGCTTCAATTGATAGTACAAATGACGCCAGTAAACCCACACCACTACCAGTCAGCAATGCTAGTGCTGCAAGCCGCTGGCGTCTTAAACCTTTGTTTGCACACCACTTACGCAGTGTATCAAACATAAAAACTCACCTCGCTAATCGTCGGTAGTGGCAATCCGCGCCACATATTTTGCATCTGGCTATCGGTGCTTAGAGCAATAATCGTTGGATACTCAACGATATCATATGTCCGACAAAAATCGCTGCCCTCGGCCGAATCCGGATCAAGCTCCTCAATCGTATGCCCCGTTTGCCGACTAAAGTCATGCAAAAAGCTAGTGACTTGGCGCGCATAATCACTCTCCGCCCGATATACAACAACGACTCGCATTATTCTCGACCTTTCTGGCGACGCTGCTCTAGTATCTCGACGAAGTCATCGAGCGTCTCAAATTTCTGAAACACGCTGGCGAAACGCACATACGCCACTTCGTTACACTTCGCTAATTCATCCAGCACAAACTCGCCGATTTGCCGCGACGGCACTTCTGATACGCCCAGCGCATATAATTTATCCTCAACAGCCGTAATAATTGACTCGACCTCTTCGTCGGACTTGAGGAATTTACCGACCGACTGACGCACTGCATGCGCGAGCTTGACGCGGTCAAATAATTCGCGACTACCATTATTCTTGATCACGATTAGGTTTGGTTTTTCGACTCGCTCATAGGTGGTAAAACGCCGCCCATCGGGCGTCTCGCGGCGGCGGCGAATTGCCACACCATCAGAAACCTCTCGCGACTCAATTACGCGGCTGTCACCAATATTGAATCCACTCATTTATTCCTCCTTATTCTTTTTGCGACGGCGAAGGAATGCTGGCGTGTCATCCTCATCCGCTTCATCCTCGACTGGCTGATCCCAGATATTATTTTCCTGCTCAGCTGTAAAATCCGTCGCTCCGCTCTGCTCGCTAAGCTCCAGATCAATTCCTTCAACTACCTCGTCATCGACCTCATCAGCCTCTGATTCATGAGGCGTCTCGCCCGTTAAACTCACCTCATGATCATGATACGTCTCGCTATCGAACCCAGTGGCGATAACCGTGATAATCACCTCGTCTTCGAGCTCTGGCTTGAGCGTTGCACCAAAGATAATATTAGCATCAGGACTGACCGCGCTGGTGATGACCTCGGCTGCCTCCTGAATTTCTGCCATACTCATGTCATAGCCACCAGTCACGTTAAACAGCACACCCTTCGCGCCGTCAATCGAGACCTCGATCAGTGGACTTTCAATTGCTTGCTGAGCGGCCTGCACTGCACGATTCTCGCCATCAGCTCGACCAATCCCCATCAGCGCCGAACCAGCCCGACTCATCACTGCCTTGACGTCAGCAAAGTCGAGATTAATCAAACCATGTTCGGTAATTAACTCCGAGATACCTTGCACGCCTTGACGCAGCACATCATCAGCGATCTTGAATGTCTCGAGCAGCGGTGTCCGTCGATCAATCGTCTGCAGTAGTCGATCATTCGGAATGGTAATCAAGGTGTCGACTTGGCGACCCAGATGAGTAATCGCCCAGTCCGCATTCACTCGACGTTTCTCGCCTTCAAAACTAAACGGCCGTGTCGCCACACCAACCACCAGGATGTCCATCTCGCGCGCAATCTCTGCCACGATATGCCCAGCGCCTGATCCAGTACCGCCACCAGCACCAATTGTCACGAATACCATGTCCGCACCCTCGAGCGCCTGGCGAATTTCCTCGCGCGACTCATTAGCTGCCGCCTCACCAACCATCGGATCAGCACCAGCACCCAACCCATTGGTCGTGGTATGCCCGAGGTGAATCTTGACATCTGCCTTGGAATTGTGCAGCGCCTGAGCATCAGTATTCATGGCGATAAACTGCACGCCAGCGAGCCCTGCATCTTTCATCCGATTGATGGCCGAACCGCCAGCTCCACCGACACCAACAACTTTGATACTGGCAAACGTTTGAACTTCACTTGGTGTAATCTGCGGCATTTTCTTCTCCCTATCTTTCTCTTATCAAGTATACCATCTTTGTCTACTAGCTCCTACTTGAACCTCGCTAGCAATCGACTAATCATTCCGCCAGCTTTCTTGGTCACCGAACTTGCCTTGCTGTGTGCATGCTCGGTTCGCTCAGCCCCTGCCCCGTCAATGAGCATCAGGCCAATCGCCGCCGCGAATTCTGGACCGTTCGCCTCGTCGCTCACGCCCGCATACCCTGCCGGCACGCCTAGTTTAGCCGCCACACCGAGGCTATTTTTGGCAAATTCAACCATACCCTTAACCTTAGCGCCACCACCAACCAGCACCACACCGCTCGGCAGTCGCCCGATACCACCAGCCCGCTTTAACTCTTTGGCAACCAGCTCGAAAATCTCCTCATAGCGCGCCTCGACAATCTCATCAATCTCGCTTTGTTCAAATGTATACACCTGTTTGTCGTGCTTGGTATCAACGCGACCAGCCTTACCGCCACCCAGCCGGGCATGTGCTAATTTAACTGCCTCAGCGATCTCCGGGTCAGTCTTTAGCCCAATCGCCACATCATTTGTCACATTCTGCGCTCCCATGGGGATCACCGCCACGTGCTGCAAATCACCCTCTTCAAATACTGCCACCCCGGTCGTGCTACCGCCAATGTCGATAACCGCCACGCCGTTCTCAATCTGTGACTCACTCAGCACCGCTCGCGCTGCCGCCAGTACACTCGGTGTCAAGCTCGAGGCAGTAACATTCGCCATCTCGGCTGACCGGCGTAAATTCGCTACATACGGCGTTAGGCCCGAGACCACATTTGCTCGCAGCTCCAGGCGCGTGCCGCTCATCCCCACCGGATCCTTAATATTATCCTGTCCATCCAGCCGATAAGCATGCGGCACAATCTCCAAAATCTCTCGATTAGCCGGTACTTTCCCGGTGGTTGCCACCTCCTCAATCCGCAGCACATCCTCGTCTGTCACTTCGCCACCGCTCATACCCACGGCGATCATACCATCAGCCTTGGTGCTCAGAATGTGCGACCCATTAACGCTCAATGCCGCCGCATTGATGTGATGACCGCTCATGCGTTCGGCCGCCTCGAGTGCCTTATCAATCGCCGCCGCTGGCCCCGTCAAGTTCGACACCGCACCTTTACGCATGCCGCTGTTCTCACTGACGCCAACGCCAACAATGTTCGGCAACCCCGACTCCCCGATATGTCCAACCACGCAGCGCACGGTCTTCGTACCAACATCAATTCCTACCACATATCGAGATTGTTCTTGCATATGCTTAGTATACCAGATAGCCTAGAGTGTCGTCAAAATCTCAGCACCAGTTTCAGTAATCAACACAGTGTGTTCAAAGTGTGCCCCCAAACTACCATCCTTCATGCTAATCGTCCAGCCGTCATCCTCGGTAACAATTTTTTCACCACCGAGACTAGCCATCGGCTCAATGGCAATTGTATCACCTGCGTGCAGCATCGGCCCGGTACCGCGTCGGCCATAATTTGGAATCTCCGGGCTCATATGCATCTCCAGTCCCACGCCGTGACCAACCAGCTCGCGAATGATGCCCAATTTCGCTTTCTTCAATACCGCTTCCACGCCCGCCGAGATATCGCCAACGCGTGTTCCCTCGCCAGAAATCGCATCAATTCCCGCATATAAACTCTGTTCCGTCGCGTGCAGCAAATGCTTCTTAGCGCCGCGCGGCTCTTCGTCAATCACCATAGTAAACGCGCTATCGGTTTTCATACCACGGTAGCCGATCACCAGATCAAAACTCACCACATCGCCCTTCTCGAACACATAGTCTGTCGGAAATGAGTGCACCAATTGTTCATTGGTCGACACGCAAATCACCCCTGGAAATTTTACCTCATCCGTCAAATACGTTGCTTCCGCACCAAAATCCTTGATTCGCCCGAGCACAAATTCATTGACGTCCAGCTCACTCATGCCAGCCGTTACGTTCCGGCGTAGCTCGTCATAAATCGTTGCCAACATCCGTCCGCATTCGCGCATATCCCGCATCTGCTGTGGAGTTTTTTCACCAGTAATCAGCGCTGGCATGCGTATATCACCTCTTCATAAATCCGATCATGGACCTCGCCAGCTGTCCCAACGCCATCCAGATGGACAATCCTCACGTCAGCCTCAGCAAAAATCCCCAACACCGGATACATTTTTTGCCGATAAATCGTCATTCGCCGGGCAATCGCCTCTGGTGTATCCTCCAACCGACCGCGCTTTTCTAGCCGCCGCATAATCTCCGCCTCCGGCACTTCCAGTGAAATCACCGTATCAATCTTCTCATTCATCCGCGCCATGTACTCATCGAGCCACGCCGCTTGTTCCTTCGTACGCGGAAAGCCATCTACGATGATATTTGGATATTTTTTATCGCGCGCATCCTGCACTGCTTGCTCAAACACCTGGTAAATCAATTCATCGCTCACCAATTCGCCCGAACGCAAAATATCAATCACTGCCGGATCATTACTCCGGCGCAGCATCTCGCCAGTCGACAGCCACTTCCAGCCCTGACGCGCCGCTAACATCTGTCCCTGCATACTCTTGCCAGCCCCCGGCGGCCCAAATAATAAGATCATCCCTCGCTCCTTATACTCGTATTGTTATGTTATTTTGCTAGCATTTCTTTGGCAATTTTCGCAATCAAGGCGCCATCAGCCGCACTGCCAGCCTTGGCCTTCACCGCACCGATCACCTGACCCATTTGCTGCATCGTCGCACCCAAATCAGCAACCGCTGCCTCGACCATTGCCCGAATCTCATCTTCACTCAGCTGTTTAGGCAAAAACTCCTGTAAAATTGCTGCCTCTTTCTCCTCTGGTTCAGCCAATTCCGCCCGGCCATTTGCTCGATATAATTCGGCACTTTCTTTGCGTTTTTTGACTTCGCGGGCGATAACCTTCTCGACTTCTGCATCGTTTAGGCCCTCGTCGCGCTTACCGAGCGACACCTCCTCATTAAGAATTGCCGCCTTCAAACTACGCAGGACATCACCTCGAAAACGATGCCGCCCTAGAAGAGCGGCTTTCATTTCATCAGCAATACGCGCTTTGAGCGCCGACATTAACGCGTCGCCCCCATGCGCATCCTGGCTGTTTTCTCGGCCCGGCGCTCACGGCGAATAATCGCTTTCTTGCGGCGCTCAGCCTTGGAAATCGGCTTTGCAAATCGCATCACCGACTTTGCCCGCGCAAGGACACCGCTCTGCAGCACCTTGCGATTAAAGCGACGAATCACATTCTCGTTCGCTTCCTTCTGATCTTTACGTGTAACTTGAACCATACTTTTTGGATTATAACAGATGAGAAATATTTTTGCAAAACAAAACCCTCGCCCCAATTAGTCTCGGGGCGAGGTCTTTGCGTGATATCATTACCCCAGAAAGACCATAGCCCGAGCACCTAGACTCCAACTTCTTCAGGATTCTGCTGAGCCTCAAGCCAACCCTGCAGCACCCGCATCTGGTCAATATCCTTCTGCTGTTCATCGGCAGGAAGATCTGCATATGACTGTGCTAGTACGGAATTACCGTATTGTGGATCGAGAACCCACTGGTTACGCTCCAGCCAGTTAGCATGAATTAACGTACCATACTTTTCTTGCACCTCTGGGTCAGACAGATCCAAAGCACGGATGTTATCGGCGCCCACCTCATCCACCAAGCTAATGAGGAATTCTGCACCACCACGGTTCTGCCCTTTCCAATATTCAGAAAACTGATCATACGGCACATTAGCAATGTCAATCACCATTGACTGCGCTAAAGCAAGCGCCGCCTCTGAAGTATATCCTTCACTTTCTAGCTGCGCCGCCACTTCTTCGGGAGACTTTCCTCGCAAATCTTTTTCACCATTTGCCCCACGCCACGCTGGTTCAAACGTACCATCTTCACGTTTTGGATAATTTTTTTCAGCATAATCCCGTGCCAATGGTATCGCTAACGACTCGACACGTGGGTCTAGCCCTTGTTCTTTTTCAATTTTTTCATAATTTTGTGTCATGTCTATTTCCTTCTTGTGTTTAGCAAGCTTTATATTATGAGTTCATACTACTCTCTTTTTTGTGATTTGTCAAGTTACTGACATTACCCGAGAGAAGTGCGTAGTTTCGATATATAACGTCGTTGCGAATTTCACAACGAAAAACCCACTGCACTCAAGCGACTAGTTGTCACCTCCAGATAAAAGTTGTAATTACCACATCAATCTAATAAGGTTACGTGCAGCAACCGGCCCTCAACCGTCCGTACTCCCTGCCATTCGTTAATGGTCGGCTGAAACCACGCCATCACCTCGTCGCCTGGCTCGCGGAAAAATTCCTCTGGCGCGTTGAATGCCAGCATCTGTAGCACTCTGCCGTTGTTATCACGCAGCGCTAATTTAACGTGTTGCCCATCCGCGCCCATACGTCGCGCGCTCAGTACGATAGCTGTAGTGATTTTTACGACAGGCTCGGGATTACCATTGCCAAACGGTTCCATTTTCGCCAGATTCTCCACCAAATCCTCGTCAATTTCCGAAAAATCGTCAATTTCCACATCAGCTCGCGGCAACAAATATCGCTCCTGATTTGTAAGTTGTAGCGAATCATAAAACTCATTAACACGACGACGAAAATCACCAATTTTTTCAGTCTCCAGCGTCACGCCCGCCGCCGCTCCGTGCCCGCCGCCTTTGATGATAATATCGTCCGCCGCCCGCACCGCATCTGCTGCTGAAAAATCACCAAAACTACGCGCTGAACCAGTCGCTTCCTCGCCACGCTCGCCAATGATAAACACCGGCTTTTTATATTTCTCCACCAATTTCGACGCCACGATGCCGATAACGCCGTGATTCCAGCCATCACTACTCACTACCAATACGTGATCGTCAGCCAGCTCTTCAGCCTGCTGACATGCTTCCTCAAAAATCGCATCCTGAATGCCGCGCCGTTTACCATTCAGCTCCTCCAGTTTCTCGCTCGCCTCCAGCGCCGCCAGCCCATCGTGCGCCGTTAGCATATCCAACGCATGCTGCGCCGTTTCCAGCCGACCCGCCGCATTCATGCGCGGCCCCAAGCCGAATCCCAAATGTCTGGCATTAACCCGCTCTGGTTCAATACCCGCCACCGTCATCAACGCCTTCAATCCTGGACGTTGTTGTTTTTTCAACACCTCTAAACCCCAATAGACATTTGCCCGATTTTCATCCACCAGTGTCACAATGTCACAGACTGTGCCCAGTGCCACCAAATCCAGCAGCCATTTTTCATAGCCATCAGGCAGGCCGTCCAGCTCAGTCTGCAGCGCCTGCACCAACTTGAACGCCACACCCGCACCGCACAAATCACGAAACGGATAGGTATGACCAGGAAATTTTGGATTCACCGCTGCCACGCTCGGGGGTGGAGTCTCGGCGACATTATGATGATCCGTCACCACCGTATCAATCCCCAAGCTCGACGCATAGGCAATTTCCGCATGACACAAACTACCAGTATCCACTGTCACGATCAAATCCGCGCCCATGTCGCGCACCTTGTCCACCGCACCCATGGTCATACCATAACCCTCAACAAACCGGTTCGGGATGAAGGCGTCGACATCCTTAAACCCAAACTTACCGAACGCATCCAACAGCAGTGCCGTGGCGCTCAGCCCATCAATATCATAATCACCGTAAATGACGATTTTTTCGCCCTGTTCCCTAGCCCGCTTCAACCGCGCCACCGCCTTTTTCATGTCCGGCAGCAAAAACGGATCATGCTTCACCGCCGTATAATCCGGCTGTAAAAAAGCCTCGCGCGCTACCCGCGTTGTCAAACCGCGCGCTGTCAAAATCCGCTCAAATAAGGTCATCAATCTCTATCAACCGAGCCGCGCTTCGGTCGTGCTGCATGTTGCTGCGACTTAATTACCATACTCTGTAATTCCTTGAAAATCGGGAATTGTTTATTCGTAAAATATGCCCGCGAGTTACCCTGCTTCTCGCTCCTGAGAAAGCCGACCTTCTCCAGCCGCTTGAGCTCGCGCTGAATATTACCGGGATCTTCCTTGATCAACTTCGCCAGACCACGGACATGCGTATGAAAATCAGGATACTTGGCATACACAACTACGATTTTGCGCCGCACCCTAGATGTAATAAAAATGTCGAGCATTCTCTCCCCATATTCCCTTTCGTTACCACTCAGTGTATCACAATTTTACAACACCCGACAAGCTTTTTTAGCAATATATACACCCCACCTCATAAGCATACACACCCGCCATGGCAAAACGCTCATGATTATGCTCAGCCGGCCTGCAGGGTATAATAAAGCAAGACATGTACTACTATTTGGTATCACCGATCAAGATTATTCGAGCCGATGCGCACTCATTTACCTATGCCTGCCCCGAGCGGCTGTCGGTCGGGGCACTCGTGGTTATAGAAGTTGGCTCAGCTCAATGCGTTGGTATCATTATGTCAGCGGTCGTCAAGCCTGAGTTTACAGTTAAAGAAATTATCCAGATTTTAGATGACGCTCCCGTCCCGCTACCGCTCATCCAGACGGCTCTGTGGATGAGTAACTATTATCATACGCACCTCACAACCGTCTGGCAAACCATCCTGCCACGCGGTTTGACGAAAAAGCGCCGCCATATACCCGCACGCGCCACCAGTCCACAGCCCTCACAACCACCGACGACAGCTCTTACGACCGACCAAAGAGCCGCCATCACTACCATTGATGATATGCTGCCCGGTAGCGCTTTACTACATGGCGTGACCGGATCTGGCAAGACGCGTGTCTACATTGAGCTCGCCCGGCGGTTGATGGATGAGGGGTTATCGTCAATTATTCTGGTGCCAGAGATTGCCCTTACCTCACAGCTCGTTAACGAATTTGCGAGATATTTCGACAATGTTGTCCTCACCCACTCGCGCCAGACTGAAGCCGAGCGACACGTGACTTGGCAACATGTTATCAATTCACGAGACCCGCTCATCGTCATTGGCCCTCGATCAGCCCTGTTCATGCCCGTCCAGCAGCTGGGCCTCGTCGTTATTGATGAATGCCACGAGCCCAGCTTCAAGCAAGAGCAATCGCCCCGCTATTCAGCGCTGCGTACTGCGGCCATCCTCGCTCGCCAGCATGAAGCTAAACTCGTCCTCGGCAGCGCTACTCCTGCCGTCAGCGATTACTTCCTGGCAAAAACCACTGGCCGGCCCATCATCGCCATGCCCACGCCCGCCCGCTCAGACGCCGTCAAGCCACACATCTCGCTGGTCGACATGACCAAGCGCACGAACTTTACTCAGCATTTCTTCCTCTCCGACCAGCTACTCTCGGCTATCACCAATTCGCTGAATGATGGTAATCAAGCCCTCATTTTTCACAATCGCCGCGGCACCGCCGCCATTACCCTATGCGAACAATGTGGCTGGAACGCCGGCTGTCCGCGCTGTTTTGTACCGCTTACATTACACGCCGACCAGCACCAGCTCCTCTGTCATATCTGTGGCTTCAGAGCGCCCGTCCCTACCAGCTGTCCCGAATGTCATCATGCCGATATCATTCATAAAGGCCTCGGTACCAAGCGCATCGAGGCAGAATTACGCAAGCTCTTCCCCGCAAGCACTATCGCCCGCTTCGATGCCGATACAAGTACCAACGACGCAGCTGATAAGCGCTACGATGAGCTCAAAAACGGTTCAATTGACATCATCATCGGCACCCAGGTTATCGCCAAGGGCCTCGACCTACCGCACCTACGCACTGTCGGTGTCATCCAAGCCGACGCCGGGCTAGCGCTGCCTGACTTTTCCTCAATCGAGCGTACCTTTCAGCTGCTGGCCCAAGTCGTTGGCCGCGTCGGCCGCTCCCATCACGCCACCGACGTCATCGTCCAGACCTTTCAGCCGGATCATCCTGCCATCCGTGATGGACTCGCCCAAAATTATGCTGATTTTTACACCCGCACTATCGCGCAGCGACGCGCTACTGACTTCCCGCCATTTGTCTATCTGCTCAAATTAACCTGCGTCTACAAAACCGAAGCCGCCGCTATCCGCAATGCCAAAAAGCTCGCCCAGACACTACGAGCGACTGCCCCAGCCGACGTGCATATCCTCGGCCCAACACCGGCATTTTATGAGCGCGTCCGCGACACGTACCGCTGGCAACTCATTCTCAAAAGCCCCCGCCGCAGCGACCTTGTCAGTCTCCTTGATCTCGTACCACCCGCTCATTGGCAGGCTGAGCTCGACCCGACCAGCCTCCTCTAGCCACGTGTGGTATAATAATCACAATGACTAAAGACGATATTATTGCCCTACCACATCCGCATCTTCGGCAAAAATCAGCTAAAATTCATGTCATCACCGACGAGGTGCGCCAGTTATCAGCCGATATGATCGCGGCTGCTCTTGACTGGGAGGATTCTCGCCCTCATGAAATCAGTGCTGCCCTCGCCGCCATCCAGGTTGATCATCTCGAACGCGTCATCATCGTCCGCAGCGACTTTGATGACAAGTCTACTCGCGAATTCACCACCTTGATCAACCCCGAAATTGTCAAATATGAGGGAGAAATCGTCGCCGATTTCGAGGGTTGCCTCAGCGTCAAGCATGTCTATGGCAAAGTTCCCCGCCACTCTAAAATCCGTGTCAAGGCCCTTGACCTCGATGGCAACGAGATTCGCCTCAAGGCCGAGGGCTTCCTCGCCCGTGTCATCCAGCACGAGATCGATCACACCAACGGCATCGTCTTTATCGACCATATCCGCGACCAGCACAACGCCTTTTACACGCTTGATGATTCTGGTGAATTACAGCCACTTGATTATGAAGCCGACATCAAAGATAATGCTCAGCTGTGGGACTAACGTGTCGCCAATCATCTTTTTCGGCACTGAAGCATACAGTCTAGTCACCCTTAAAGCACTCTACGAGGCGGGATTTCCCATTCGCGCCATCATCACCAAACCTGATATGCGTAGCGGCCGCGGCCACAAGCTCACCGAGCCGCCAGTCAAAACCTTTGCCCGCCAACATGGCATCCTCGTCTGGCAGCCCAACAAACTCCACGACCTAATCCCCGATATCACCGCCCTTCAGCCCGTCGCCGGCGTCCTTGTCGCCTACGGCAAAATCATCCCCCAGTCAATCATTGATCTCTTCACTCCTGGTATTATTAATCTCCACCCTTCGCTACTACCAACATGGCGTGGCCCTTCGCCTATCGAGGCCGCCATTCTGCACCAAGATACAGAGACCGGCATCTCTATTATGCAACTTGACGCCCAGATGGACGCTGGCCCAATTTACATCCAACACCGTCACCCGCTCACCGGCACTGAAACCAAACCGCAGCTATATGATGAACTGTTTACCGCCGGCAGCGACCTGCTCGTGCGCACGCTACCGAGCATCCTCGCCGGTACGCTCCAGCCGACCCCGCAAAACGACGCCGAGGCCACATATTGCCAGCTGCTATCCAAGGAGATGTCACTTATTGACCCGATGGCAATAACCGCCACAGCCGCCGATGCCCATGTGCGGGCGTATCTCGGCTTTCCACGTAGTCGTCTGCGTATTCATGACCGTGAACTCATTATTACCAAAACTCGCGTCTCAGACGTCCCAGAATCGCCGCTGAGCGTTAAGTGCCGTGCCGGACGATACCTAACCATCCTTGAACTGATCGCCCCAGGCGGCAAACAAATGACCGCAGAGGCGTTTCTCCGCGGCCATCAAGGCTAGGTTCATAGGCCAAAGCAGCTAGAAAAATCACTCTAAGCTTGCCCCGACGCTGAGGATGCACCACCACCCAAAATAGCATCGCGATTGGTCATAATCTCCTTCTTCAGCTCATCCATCGTTGCCGCCACTACGTCACGATAATCAGGCCGATTTACCTCCAGCCACTTCGTCGCTGCAAACTCATCTTTTAGACCCGGATTATTCGGATCAGCCTTGGTCGCCTGCACCAGCCGCTGAAACATTGGCTCCTGCTGGTAATTTGGCGCATGTTTGGCGAGAAACTCATCCACCGCGCCCGGTGCCTTATCGATGATGTTCGCAAACTCATCCAGCTGCGCGTCGCTCATCCCCTGACTCAGCCGCTCGCCGACCCGTAGCTCCAACTCACTATAAATATGCTGCAAAAACGGCTTCTTCTGCTCATCCGGCAGTTGGTCTAGTCCTAATTCTTTCAAAAAATTATCGTCTAGTTGGAACATATCGTCTCCTTTGCTTCACTGCTCTTTTGTCTATTATATCAATTCTTCATTTTTATACCAACTCACTGCTTATGACGAGTAAAAGCCAGCGCCAACAAACAGCACTGGCTTTTACGTAACACTGTCCCCTCTACGAGGTTAATGTACCTTAGTTTGTAGCATTTGTACTACTTTTTCGCCTCACCTGACGTTTCGGGATTGGGTTCGGTGGCTGTTTTCGAGGCACCTTCACCTTGACTCGTTGTTCTTGATCGACCGTATTGCCCGTGCCATCAGATGACTTCGGGGTCGTGTCTATTGACGAAGTTGGTTCATTAATGGCCAATATGTCGATAAGCCATCTGCCAAACTTTTTGAGTCTACGCCTCTTTTCCTTGTCCGCCTTAGTGTTGTTACTTTCCGGCTGCTCCCCACCGCCATTCTTATTATTTTCTGACTGTGAATTAGACTCTCCATTATTGTTATAAGTAAAGAACGGTTCATGTTCTGGCTTATTGTTTTGCAGATCTTTAAGCAAGCTAATAAGTGTTCCTTCTTTACTTATCAGAGACTGTCTCACATTACTGGATATTGAGGGTTTAGCAAGTGCTAATTGTGTGTCCCTTAATTTAGCATAAATAATCCCACATTCATCATACCAGTTACTCACCATTAGCAGCTGTGCCTGCTTCTCTAGAGAAGCAGTATCCCTAGAAGAAGCTCGGTAAGCATCACGATACCAGTTAACAGAGTCCATACGCTTCTTATACTCTTCAGCCGCCAGTAAGCGAGTCATATCCAACACCTCGTCGTCGTTTCCATCTTCCCCAGACAACTCACCTAAGCCCTCCGGTTCACTTTGTCCGCTACTCTCAC
>CAUPZG010000002.1:0-56185 GCA_963516175.1 uncultured Candidatus Saccharibacteria bacterium
CCCTGAGGTGCTTTGACGGATTACCATACCGCGCGCTAACCAGCTTGACGCGCAATCGCCGATACCCATTCTCTAACCGCCGGAGCATCCCGACAGGCAACACTTTTCTCACAAACTTCACCAATATGGCTTTCATGTGTATTATTTTAACACCTTAAGTGGTGAATAACCACTATATCATCACAAAATAAAACGTCCAATGCAGCGCCAATGTTATATAAATCGTTCCTGTTTTTTGACGCAACGCGGCACACGCCACCCCCATCGCCAGAATCGCCAACGCAGCGAGCCAGTGTGTCGGTGCAAACTTATGTGGCAACATGACCGCATGTACCGCATAGAACGTGAGACCAGTGGCTATTACTGTCCAAACTGGGCTAGCAACGACACGCTGTATATATGATTGCAACAGTCCGAACGTCAAGTACTGCTGCATAAAGACATTCACCACCGCCATCAGCACATACGCCCAAGCTGGTAAGTCAAAAATAACGCCATCCAACCCACCAGTTCGTAGTGGCAGCACCGCCAACGCTAGCAAGACCAAAACAAACAGATAAGCGCTCCAATGCCGCTTTACCAGTTCACGATTGATCGATCGCTGGGTCAGTATGAGCGGTACCAGCAACAAGCCGCTCGCAATTATCCCAACCATGATTTGCTTTACCGCATCACCCGGAAACAACCACTTGCCAATTGGCGTCACGCCAACCCCCGGAACAATAGACCACCCCAACACCCAGACCATGATCATCAGTATCAATTCTCGTAGCGGTGAAGGTTTTGCGGTTGTAGTAGCTTGATTCATAATCCATGTCCCTTTTTGCTATAATACTAGAGTATGAGGATTTTGGGAATCGAGTCCAGCTGCGACGAAACGGCAGCGGCGGTGGTTGAAGATGGCGAACGCTTGCTTTCTAATGTAGTCAATTCCCAGATTGACATCCATGCTGAGTATGGCGGTGTCATCCCGGAAATTGCCGCCCGCAGCCATCTAGAGGTTATTAACCCGGTCATCAACAAAGCACTATCTGACGCTGATTGCACCTGGGACGACATCGACGCCATCGCCGTCACCTACGCACCTGGCCTGATCGGCTCGCTGCTCATCGGCACGCTCGCTGCCCGTACCCTCGCTATTATTCGCAATAAGCCGCTCTACAAGATACACCACGTCGAGGCGCATGTGTATGCCAATTTCATCAGTCAGCAGACTAACAACTTATCTTTAACCCTACCCAAAAGCCAACCCGCCTTCCCCCTCCTTGCCCTCATCGTCTCTGGCGGCCATTCACAGCTCGTCCTTTTCCAGAATCACGGCGACTACCAACTCATCGGCCAGACCCAGGACGACGCCGTCGGCGAGGCATTCGATAAGGTTGCTAAAATTATTGGCCTGCCCTACCCTGGTGGCCCGGCCATCGCCAAAGTAGCCGAGCTCGGTGATCCGCAGGCCTTTCATCTGCCCATCGCCAAGCTCACCGGCGAATACGACTTTTCCTTCTCCGGCCTCAAGACAGCCGTGCTGAGAACCGTGCAGCGCGAAGTTGGTAAAGATTTCACCTTTCCATCGCACGAGCTCCCCGCCCTGGTGACCGACGAGCTACAACATAACATGGCAGCCAGTTTCCAATACACCGCCATCAAAACCTTGGTTGATAAGACCAAGAAAGCCTATGACAATTTTCAGCCCACCTCCGTCGTCATCGCTGGTGGCGTCGCCGCCAACCAAGAATTACGCCGCCAATTGCGCCAAGCCTTGCCTATCGACATCGAGTACGCACCTATACAGCTCTGCACCGACAACGCCGCCATGATCGCCGCACTCGGTTATTTCTGCGCCCACATCGACCAGCCCGCCGACCCGTACGACCTGGAAGTCCAGCCAAGTTTATCAATGACAACAATCTAACGTTGTGAGGATTACAACATGAACCAACATTTTTTACAATCAACTGCCTGGCAAGCTTTTCAAGAATCGCTCGGGCGTACCACCTTTCGCGATAGCGGCCCAGGTTGGGAGTATCTGGCTATTTTAGAGCGCAGCACCGGCAATTCCCGCCTCTACTGCCCGTACGGCCCGGCCGCTGATGACGAACATTCACTGGCAGCGGCCCTTGATTCTCTCATTCACCTTGGCAAAAAATACCGCGCCACCTTCCTGCGCGTCGAGCCAACCAACCTTGACTTTACCGCGTACCTCCAAGCTCACGGCTGGAAAAAGGTCACCTACCAAAAGCTCCAGCCCGAGCATTCACACGTCATCGACCTGACCCAGCCACAAGACCAGCTGATCGCCCATATGGCGCAGCCAGTTCGCAATGTGTACCGCAATTATCATAAAAAAGGCGTCTCCGTCCACCGCTCAACCGACCCACATGACATTGATATCTTGCTAAAATTTGTCCACCAAGTCGCCCGACAGCGCGGCATAACGCCACATCCCGATAGTTATTTCCGCCAGCAAGCAACCACCCTCTTCCCGCTCGGCGCAGCCACATTGTACTACGCTACACTTGACAACCAGCCCATCGCCACTGCCCTGTTTTATCACAGCAGCGACACGCTATATTACGCCCACGCTGGCGCCTCGTCAGACCCAGATCACCGCAAGCTCAATGCTGGCACTGCCCTGCTGGCCGAGGCGATCGTTGACGCTCAGCAGCGCGGATTAACCAAAGCCGACCTCTACGGCATTGCCCCCGACGGTGCCGACAAAAACCATCCATGGACTGGCTTCACCAAGTTCAAACGCTCATTTGGCGGACGCGACGTTACTTTTGCCGGAGCTTGGGATTTACCATTGCAGCGCAGCCGCTACTGGCTATACCGCGCCTACCAAGCGCTGCGTTAACACCCCCAGCCAGGCATCATCCGCGATTTTACCGCCCCTTTTTCTGTGATATAATTGGCTTGGTAATATAACCGCGTGGAGAGAGAACTTACGCCTATTGTCTGAGTTTTCACGTGAAAAATCTCGACAGTGGCAGTGCTCGCTTTTCACGTGAAAAGTAGGAATGATTCATGCAGCTAGCCAAACAATACACCCCAAACGATTACGAACCAGACGTTTACGCCATGTGGGAAACCAGCGGCGCACTAGAGCCGACCGGTGTCGGCCAACCATACTCCATTGTCATGCCGCCACCCAACGCCAACGGCAATCTACACATTGGCCATGCCCTGGATATGAATTTAAAGGATATCTTAATTCGTTATCACAGGTTAAAGGGCGATGATGCGGTATTTATCCCCGGAGCAGATCACGCCGGCTTTGAGACATGGGTAGTCTACGAAAAAGAACTGGCAAAACAGGGAAAAAGCCGCTTTGACTTTTCACGTGAACAACTGTACGACCAAGTTTGGCAGTTTGTCGAGGAAAAACGCGGCAACATGGAATTGCAGCTGCGAGCTCTGGGTGTCAGCGCCTCATGGCCACATCTAACCTTTACATTGGACGATAAAGTCATTGCCACGGTATACGAAACATTCAAAAAACTATGGGATGATGGGCTGGTTTACCGCGGTGAGCGGATTGTTAATTATTGCACCAAACACCAAACTAGCTTTGCTGATATTGAGGTTGAACATAAAAATGAAAAAGGGAAGTTGTGGCGAATCGCCTACCCAACGCTGGATAAAATTGGTGAGATTGTCATTGCCACCACACGACCGGAGACCATGCTGGGCGACGTGGCAGTAGCTGTCCACCCGGACGATGAGCGCTACAAACACCTCATCGGTACGCGAATTTTATTGCCAATCACCGACGAGGAAATCCCGATTATCGCCGACGAATACGTCGATATGGACTATGGCACTGGCGCAGTGAAAATTACACCAGCGCATGACCCGAACGACTTTGAAATGGCCGGACGCCACAACCTACCGCTCAAACAAATCATCAGCCAAAAGGGTACCATGATCAATGTACCAGAGCAATTCTTGGGCCTGACACCAGCAGAAGCCCGCACCCGCGTGCTGGCAGCCCTAGAATCACTAGAACTACGTCGCGGCGAGACAGACATTGAGCATGCTGTCGGACACTGCTACAAATGTGGCAGCGTCATCGAGCCCATCGTCAAAGAACAATGGTTCATCAAGATGCAGCCACTAGCACAACCAGCCATTGAAGCGCTCGAAAGGGAAGAGATTACCTTTTACCCAGCCGCTAAACGCAAAGAGCTTATCGCTTACCTCAAGCAGCTGAAAGACTGGAACATCTCCCGGCAAATCCCGTGGGGCATCCCGATCCCGGCGTTTGTCAATGAGAACGATCCGCGTGATTGGATATTTGATATTCGCACCGGTGAACAAAAGATTGTTGTAAATGGCACAACATATATTAGGGAAGAGGATACCTTTGACACCTGGTTCTCATCTGGACAGTGGCCGTACATCGTTACCGATTACCTCAATGGCGGGGAACTAGCCAAATATTTCCCAACCAGCCTGATGGAAACTGGCATGGACATTATGCGGGCGTGGGTAGCGCGCATGATTATGCTCAGCCTGTACCGCACTGGCAAATTACCGTTCAAGGACGTCTATTTGCACGGTATGGTTAACGACGAACATAATCAAAAAATGTCTAAATCCAAGGGTAATGTCATCAACCCAATGGAGCTAGTCTCAGAATTTGGCTCGGACGCCACCCGCATGGGCATCATCGCTGGCCGCGCGCCAGCCCAACACCAAGCCTTCAACAAGGGCGCGGTCATCGCTGCTCGTAACTTCTGCAATAAACTATGGAATATCGCACGCTTCGTCGAGGCGCAAATTGGCGATGAACATCAAATAGTTGACCTAGAGCCACAAACGCTGGCCGACCACTGGATTATCCGCCAGCTGAACGACGCCGCCAATAACGTCGCCGTCCGCCTGGAGCAGTACCGCTTTTCTGAAGCTGCTGACACGGTCTATCACGCTATCTGGGACGACCTGGCCGATTGGTACATCGAGTCATCAAAAACTGCCATCAACCGCCCGTTACTATCATGGGCGCTGGCAACCAGCTTGAAAATCGCTCATCCGTTCGCGCCATTCGTCACCGAGACGATTTGGCAGACGCTTAATTACACCGACGGTATCTTGATGCGTGATCACTGGCCAACACCAGAAAAATTCGACCCCATCGCTGCCGAGCAGTTTGAGCAGCTAAAGACGCTAGTCGCCGAAGGCCGCTGGGTAATCACTGAGCTGCCGGGCAATAAGAAATATCGCTTGTTATACGGCAATGACAGCCTTATCGCCGATAATCAAGACACCATCAAGCACCTCATGCGCCTGGAGTCAATTACACACACCGACCAGCCACGTGGCCTTAGGCTGGCAGCGGCAAACAGGGAAGCATGGCTCGACATTGATGAGGAAACGCTCTATCAGCACCAAACCGATCTGGA
Source organism: uncultured Candidatus Saccharibacteria bacterium (assembly GCA_963516175.1). Taxonomy (GTDB): domain Bacteria; phylum Patescibacteriota; class Saccharimonadia; order Saccharimonadales; family Saccharimonadaceae; genus Nanosynbacter. The sequence goes on from CAUPZG010000002.1 coordinate 5,403, forward strand.
AGTGCGGCTAGGTGAAGCGCGGCAAACCTTGTCAAATCTCCAAGCACGACTAGATAACCCAACCTACATCGAAAAGGCACCAGCCCATCTCGTTGAGGAAACTCGCCAGCAACTAGCCGAGCAAGAAAAGCTCATCCAGCGCCTTATCAGCGAACTCGACGTTATTAGCTCACGCTAACTGGATCAACCATCAACCGATGCCCATCAATATCGCCATCGCCGCCGCGACTAACGAGCTTGGTATGTAAATGCTTGCGGTCAGTGCTGCGCGGCGTTGTCCGCGGATTGGTCTGTCCGTCCTTTAGCACCCCCGAAAAATCATGATGGTCGGAGTGAGTATGTGGCGAAGAGTGAGGCTTGGTGTGATGATGGTCGTCATCGACCTGATACGCATCACTCATAATCCGCCAGGCAGAAACAACTGCTTTATCAATATTTGTATCGTGTAAAAATACGCCGAGGCTAGTTGATACGCCAAACGCCATGGTGGCAGTCGTGATAATTTGTGGTAAATATTTCATATTCTATTTGTGTTTACTTCTATGGAGTTGAGCCATAGCAATGTTAGGATAATAGCATAAGGTTTTTATTTTGTCAATAATATTTCCTGATTTGTATGGTGTGATCCACCTAGAATTATTATTCAACACCCATTTAATATACCAATAAAACAATAAAATAAGCCTCGGATAAACCGAGACTATAGCGACATAACTCTGGCGGAGGAGGGGAGATTCGAACTCCCGCTACAGGTCTCCCCGTACTAACGATTTAGCAAACCGTCCCCTTCAGCCACTTGGGTACTCCTCCATGAGCCAAAAATAGTGTATCATAGAAGCAGCGGTCTGGCTAGCCCTGCAATTGGTAAGCGGATTGCAAAACTTGACAATAATTATAAGAAAGAGGATAATAACGCGCATGAAGAGGTTTTTCGCAGGTATCGCTAGTATCATGTTGACCGTCGGTTTCGGTACAGTGGTTTTGAGCACTCCGGTATTCGCACTCGGCGAGGGTGGTGTGACTCGTGGCATCAATGATGCGCGCGGTGACGGTGTACCAACCAACCTAACCAACGGCGATAGTTCGCTGGTGAGAAAGATTATCAACATTATGCTCTATTTCATCGGTATCCTTACCGTAGTTATGTTAATCTTTGGTGGTTTTCGCTATGTTGTTTCCAGTGGCAATAAGGACGCTGTTACTTCGGCAAAGAATACAATCCTCTATGCCATCATTGGTCTACTTGTCGCCCTGTTCGCTTACGCCATCATTCAATTTGTCCTCAATACAGTCGTTGGTCTCAGCGGTAACTCTACTGACGTATAGTAGATCATGCCGCTCATGATATACTAGACATATGGAAGAGCAGCCACACGTAACCGATACCGAAAATACTCAACAAGATACGGCCCAGCCGACAACTGATTTATCGCAGCCTATCGCCTGGCAAGCCCCTGAGGGTATGCAAATCCACCGCACAACGGGCTGGTATATCGCTGTTGGTTTCGTGGTGCTCGCTCTGATGGCGCTGGCGATTTTTGTTTTTAATAGCTGGACATTCGCAATTTTGCTACCGATTATGGCGGCGGCACTCATATTGCTTCGATCGCGACCATCGGTGATGGTTAATTATGCCATCAGCCCCAAGGGAGTTTACGTCGCCGACCGCTTGTATGATTTTAGTGAATTTCGAGCCTTTGGGCTGGGTCAAGACGGCGATCAGCACTCGGCAGTGTTACTGCCGGTCAAGCGATTCTCACCAGCACTGACTATCTATTTTTCTGAGGCCGAAGGTGAAGCGATCGTTGACATGCTAGGGGCGCGACTGCCGATGCAGGAAATCGCGCCGGATGCGCTCGAGAAGCTCATTCGGATCATCAGGCTATAGCTTGCCCAGAGCTAACAGGTGTGCTAGAATACAAAAGTTCATTGCCGCTGGCATTGAAAGTTCTTTATATTTTTGTTATAGCCAATCGGACTTGTCCGAACGGCTGTATGCACCCGTAGCTCAGCTGGATAGAGCGTTGGCTTGCGGAGCCAAAGGTCGTACGTTCGAATCGTGCCGGGTGTACCATTTTTATTTGGAGAGGTGCAGGAGTGGTTGAACTGGCCGCTCTCGAAAAGCGGTATGGGGCAACCCATCGAGGGTTCGAATCCCTCTCTCTCCGCCAGAATCCAATCACGATAATAATTGGAAGGGTGACCGAGTGGTTGAAGGTACCGGTCTTGAAAACCGGCGTGCGCTAACACGTACCGAGGGTTCGAATCCCTCCCCTTCCGCCAGACACGATATCATGAAAGAAAGATTAGAAATAGTAACCAAGCAGGGGGTCGCTACGATAGCGACCCTCGTTTCGTTAGCGCTATCAGCGTCCAGCCGCCAGGGCCATCCTGAAAACACTAACACTCCGACAGAGCACCGTGTATGAAAATCACCATTCTTACCATCGGCAAGCGACACGATCCCTGGGTAGAGCCGGGCATTGGGCGCTTTTTAGAGCGACTCAGAGCACCGTTCGCCGCAGAAATGATCATCATCCCACATTCTGGCCAAGTTGGCGACAGAGCACGCCAGGACGAGTCAGAGCGCCTAATGTCTCGCCTCAAGCCGCACGACTTTGTCATCCTACTCGACGAACATGGCCGCAACCTGAGTTCACCAGAACTATCACGGCTCATCCTTGATCATACCGATCAGCACATCGTCATCATCATTGGCGGAGCGTATGGCGTCACCGAGACACTTTACCGGCGAGCCGACATCGTTTGGTCACTATCGCGCCTGGTGTTTCCACATCAACTGGTGCGGCTCATCCTCGTCGAGCAGCTGTACCGCGCCCAAGAGATCGCTCGGGGCAGTGCGTATCATCATAACTAGGGTTCGATTTGTTGTTTGTCGTGGCCTTTTTGTCGTTCCCCTGACGAGCGATAATCCCCACACGAATGTCCCTAGCACCAGCGTCCCGCAGGGTTTGAGCTGCCGCCTTAATCGTTGAGCCAGTAGTGAAAATATCATCCAAGATCAGATAGGGGACATCGGCCCGAGCGCCACGCGCCCGGAAAAACTGCCGCGCCTGCTTTCGCCGCTCAGCTGCCGAGCGAGCATAATGCTGCGTCACATTTGTCTGTCTGACTAGTGGCCGTTCGACCCTCAGACCTCGTCGCCGAGCAAACTGCCGAGCGATCAACAACATGTGATCATAGCCGCGCTTACGAATATTGGCAGGGGCAGTTGGCACTGGTACAACCACTGTTGAGGTATCGTACTCAGGGAGCAACTCATCTAAGAACCAGGCTAACACCCCACTAGCAGCACGCACGCGGTGAAATTTATAATCATCAATCAGCCGCGCCACCGCACCTCGTCGCCACAGCGCACAGTCGAGCGCCCCATAGGGCAGGGCATGCCGCCGACATACATTGCCGTTGGTACATGGCTGCTCACAAATCACGCAGACCCGACAACAATGTTGCTTCACCGCCTCAAGACACGACTGACACAAAAGCGAGCCAGTTATACCGCAACGATAGCAATAATGCGGTGCGATATATGACAATAACGTATCAATGGGCATTTTTCGCTTTTTCGCCTTTCACTCTTGATTATAACGCACATAACCGTTATACTAACAAGTGATATTGTCAATCAGCCTATAAAGGCGGAGGAAACATGGCACGCAAAAATGACGATTTGTTAATCGAAGATGAGCTAACCGCAGCTTTCTTGAATGATGATCTGGCTAACGACGCGCCGCAACCAGCAGCCGCTGCACCTGCAGCAGCACCAGCTACTGCAGCGCCTGCTCCTGATGATAACTGGGAGGATGAGGCAGATGACTTGATGGGGCAGCTGGCGGTTGATGTATTTGAATCAGAAACTGAACTTATCATCAAGGCACGGACTGCCGGTGTTGATCGTAATGACCTAGATGTCAGTATCTCTGATGGCATCCTTACGATCAGCGGTACTCTATCAAGCGGTGACGAGACCGATGTTAAGAACTGGCATATCCAAGAATGCTACTGGGGTGAGTTTAGCCGCACACTGGCGCTACCAGTCGCAGTGAATGAAGAGGGCGTTAAGGCTGAACTCAAAGATGGCGTGCTCACTATCACCTTCGAGAAGATCAAGCAAGAACGTGCCAAGAAGATCCAAGTTCTCTAGCCTATAGAGGCAAAAAGCACGAAACTATCAAATCAAACTACTGTAAAAAACTAACCCCCGGAAACACCGGGGGTTATAAATATCCTGACTTATGTCCTACGAGCCAACACCAGTAGAGGTGATCAGGACGAAGTTCACAATAGCATAGGCGAAGATTGCAATCACCAGACCAATCACCGCGTACATGATGGTATTTTTGGCGGTAGTTACCTTACTTGAGTCGCCAGATGAAGTCGTGTAAAGGATACCACCCCAGATCAACATCACCACCGACAGAATACCGACGAAGTAGAGAATACCGTTGACAACATTCTTGACGAGATCATTTGGTCGATCAATACCAGCAGCCGCGCCCTCACCCTTAGCGGCTTCTGCGCCATTCCTGAGCGTATATTGTGCATTCGCTACTGGTACCGTCGCAAACGCCAGCATCGTCATAGCGAGTACGCCAGCGATCATAACTTTGAGTTTATTCATGTATTACTTCCTTGTTTAGGGTTAATGTCATTTCAGCTGTTATTCTATCATTATTTGGCTACTTAAACAAGCCAAAGACCCAGTTAACAATGGCGTACGACAGCACCACCACAATGATACCAATCACTGCGTACATGATAGTGTTTTTGGCAGTAGTTGCTTTTTGGCTATCGCCTGAAGAGGTAATGTACTGAAAGCCGCCCCAGATCATGATAATAACTGCTATCGCACCAACAAAATAGAGCAAGATATTAACGACATCACCAATAGTAGTGCCAATAGGCTTCGTGCTCATCTCCGGTGTTCGAGCTGCCTCAACACCCTTAGTAAACTGAGCCGAGGCGGATGGCACCATAATTGGTGTTACGGCCGCCACAATAGCGACCACTAGTGATAGAGCGGCAGCTACAAGGGGTTTTTTATATCGTTTCATACATTTCTCTCCTTTTTCTTATATTTTGCCAAATACAAAGTCAACAATAGCGTAGGACAGTAGCGCGACTGCAACACCAATGACCGCATACATGATCGTCGACTTGGCAGCCTTGACCTTGCTCGAGTCGCCGGCCGAGGTTACGTACTGAAAACCGCCAACAATGATCATAATAACGGAAACTGCGCCGAGAATTAGTAAAACGGCGTCGACAAGATTCTTGAACAATGGCTGTATTGTTGCGCCACGGTTTTTACAAACCTCACCGCTAGAGCCCGAGCAGGCACCGTAAATATCGACGCTCTGAGCAGATACGCTTGATGCTACAACTAGCGGAGCAATGAGTGCTGCTATCATACCGATAATCACTACGAGTTTTTTCATATTGCCGATCCTTTCATGCCACTAATGACAAAGTTAGTTATGAGAAACGCAGAGAGAATAATAATGATGCCAATTATTGTGCCGAGGATGGTATTTTTCGCCTTCACAACATTATTGCTATCGCCACCAGCCCGAACGTAGTTAATACCAGCAATCACTAGCATCAAAATCGCAATTGCCCCAGCAAAGAAATACACTGTATTGAGGATACTGCTAAGCGCATCCGTCGAGGCATTATTTGTCGGAATGCCGAGTGAGTCTGGCGATCCCAATAATCCAGCCACAAAGCGCATCAACGTCATGATCGCGGTAACCCCAATCCGTCGGCTATAATGTTCACCAAGGCAACTGAAGCAATCGCAATCACCAGACCGATAGCCGCATTGATCACTGTTTTCATACCATTCGCCATTTGGTTTGCATCACCGCCACTTGTCAGATACAGGAAGCCGCCATAGATCACAAAACCAACCGTCACAAAACCAGCCAACTGCAATAAATCCTCGACAACGTTCAAGATGACCCGCCAGATGAAACCGCTGAGTGTCGTGTGATTGTTTGGGTCATTTTGGGCGCGCTTATCACTATTGTCAACGACCGCCTTGATACTACAGTCGTCCTTGGTTAGTCCGTCATACCACGGCTTGAGCGTCAGAATATTACCGCCACAGGCCGCATTGGCTGGCGTTGCCTGAAGCATCGACATCATCAACGACCCCGCAATCATCAGCCCAAGTGCAATCACAAGGTGCTTCATCAGAACACTCCTCCCGGGATCAGGAAATTAGTGATGGCTACAAAAAATGCAAAGATAAGGAGGCCGATAGCAGTGTTAGCCCAGAGATCTTTGGCCTTTTTAATATTTTCTGGGCTACCACCGGCAGCAGAGTAGAGAATACCACCAAAGATAACCGCGCCAACCGCCAGAATACCGATACCGGCAGACATAATTTGGATGACAATTTTAATAATGCCGAGAATGGCAGCGTCACCAGTTGCACCGCCACAATTAATGATCGAGGTCGGTGCATCGCCACATTTACTCTCGGCAAATGCAACACCGCCAGATAACATGACGCCGCAGGTAATAGTCGTGAGGAGGGCAACGGTGATGAGAATATTTCTTTTTGTCATATACGAATCTCTTACCCTAAATTGTAAAATAGCGGCAGGAAAAATGCAAACGATTTCTTGAAAAAGCCATAAAAGTTTGCTATCATACGAAAAGTTATGCGCCCGTAGTGAAGTTGGTCTATCACGCCTCCCTGTCACGGAGGAGATCGCCGGTTCGAATCCGGTCGGGCGCGCCAGAATGAGAATATTGTTACCTAGCAGCCCGTTTCTTTGTAGAATTAAGGGCTATTTTTATTTGTTTATGGCTGTGGGGGTATTGCTAAATATACAGAATGTGTTACAATGATTCTATTCAGAGTTCCAATTATCTACTCTGAGGTGGATTAAAACTATCATGTGACTGGCCACCGGCCAGAGAAAGGACTCCAAGCGTTATGGAAAGACACGACCATGACCCAAGTAGTTCATTAGAAGGAAACAGATTAACTCGTCGCGGAGTGTTAGCTGGGGTTGTCGGCGGAGCAACAATGCTGATTGTTGGCTGCGGTAAGGATCGTATGGCTGTTCCCCCTGATTACTCTACACGAAGTGCTTCACCATCAGAATCACCATCCACCTCACCATCACCGTCTGAGACTGTTGATCCAGAAGTAGCAGCACGAATGCAGGCCAGAGAAGAATACGAAGAACAAGTAAAAAAAATTGATGAAATACCGTACGACGAATTCATTAAGCTACCGCCAGAGGAGAGAAACAAGATTCTCCAAGCAGAAATCAACTACATGGAGAAGTCTGGCCGCGCAAAAGATAAAACAGATCATATACTCTACCCAAAAGACAGTCTGCCCTTTGGTGACTATTATAAGAAGTCACCTGCGGACCAAGACCCAAAAAAGATGCTCACTGATCCGTTTCTTGCTGTCCAATTTGCCCTCTATGGAAGGTTTACTTACACAGATGACGATATAAAACAAAACTACGAGGATTATGCTAAAAAGTTAGTCTCAGAAGCCTTTTTGAATCCCCAAATGGACATGGATAAGCTGCTTGAGGAGATGCGGGCCGGCAAAATCTCGGATGAAGAGTATCTCGCTAAACGTAAAGTAATGGAGCTCATTGATAAAAGAGCAGAGCAGATTAGGTCTAACTCCGGTAGTTCCGAAGACGATGTCGAGCTCTGGAAAATAAAAGACATTGAGATCTTTCCTGCCAGCCCGTCGGACGTGGTGGTTAACTCCAAAACAGGCGAGTCGCTTGAGACATATATCACACACTTCTATTCCTACGACGGGGATAAAAGAGGTTCTACGCCAGACGGCCAATTCTACACACTTGCTTCGGATCCAACAGTAAATAGGTGGAAGATTGCAGGATCTTCACACTCAGGCCCTGTTCTCTCTAAATAGTATCAATGACGCATCCGACAAAAGAAGAGCTAATTTGGCTCTTCTTTTGAATTACTAGCAGCAGCATGGTACTATACTATACATAATGCTTACGCAAAAAAAGACCCTGCATCAACGCATTCGCATTACCTTGGTTGGGCTTGCTGCACTATTGATCATTCCGATGCTCATGACGTTTTTTGTATTGTCGCCGACCGCTAGTGCGGCTCGAACTCCGCTTGATTATTCACCACAGCTCACACAGGTAAAGCAGCTTCTACTTGCTCGTGCCATGAGAATGTGTATCATTAATGGTAATGGTGGCCCCGGATTTGGCGGAAATCTTACTGCAGAACGGATAGCACGCGGTGACTGGGGTGGGAGCTTTACCACCACCGTCGGCCCGATTCTTGATGGTGATAATGATGGACAGTTTGACTGTAAAGAAGTGGTATCCGCTACTCGAGATGTATTCGGCTATAGCTCTTTTATCGATATGTTTTGCGCCCTGAAGGGTGAATGGCGAGATGATGCCAATCTCGATTGTCTCAGTAACATAGGCAAACCAGAATATAGTGGAGACAAGTGGAATATACCGAAAGACAGAGGTGTATACGCAATTCAAGTTCTTGAAAAAAAGGGCGGCAGAAGTCTCAAGTTTGATTCAGCACTGGTCAACTATTCACTAGCTATGTCAGTACTCTTATCAGGCCAAAATCTTGGCTGCAAGGCTGAGTGGCGAGGATTTACTAGTGGTGAAGGTGCGCCAGATAACATTAGGGATCTTTTAAGGGGTGAGAATAATAGGCCGGTGAATATTGCTTTAGCTGATGGCACATCGGCAGAGGGGCTTTATTATATCCCAAACCTAAATAAAAAAGTGAGGTTATCTTCCAAAGTAGAATCACCTTATGACCTTCCCGATGGCGTAAAGCCAGATATGTCGTGTGAAGAGATTGCAGCATGGGCATCAAGGAGTGCCGAGGGAGCAGCGCAATCAGCAAAAACCGACTCTACTGAAAATACTCGTAAGGCTATCCGTAGCGCCCTCATAAAGAGGTGTGTCCAGTCACGGGGTGGAGGACCTGCACAACAAATTTGCGAAAGTCAGGTTGACGGCTGGATGAACGCATGTAAAGATAAGATGCCGTCAAGTGGTGCTGTGGCAAACTCCAGCGAATATATTAAATGTATTGCTGATCAGTCTGGGTATAATGAAAAAGAGATTAAAGACACCCTCTCTAACGTCTCCGCCGATCCCCCTGCTGCCCAGAATAAGAGTGATGAAAAAAAACCAGAGTGTGCTGTCAAGGACCTTGGCTGGCTCATTTGTCCGGTCGTTAATTTCTTAGCTGATATTTCGGATGCAGCTTTTGCTATGATCGCCGACAATTTCCTAAAGATTGAACCAGGTATCGCCTCTGGAGGCGAGGTACAGGCAGCCTGGGGAATTATGCGCAACATTGCCAACGGTGCATTTATCATTATGTTCCTGGCAATTATCATATCTCAGCTCACTGGCTTTGGAATCTCAAACTACGGTATTAAAAAGATGCTGCCACGACTCATTATCGCCGCAATCCTCGTGAACTTATCGATTTACATCTGTCAAATTGCCGTCGACCTGTCTAATATCCTTGGCTATGGCCTGCGCGCTGGGCTTGGTAATGTTGGTGACGAAATTGCCCGGGCAAATGAAATCTTTCAATCAGGTCAAGGGCGCGGTACCTGGGGAGGGTTTGCACTAACCATCCTTGCCGCAGGCACCGCCGGGATTCTCGCCCTCGCAGTCTTGATAGGAGCACTCGTTTCGGGGCTGGTTGTTATGGCAACCATTGCTGTATTGTTAATTGCCCGCAAAGCACTTATTGTCATCCTCATCGTCATCTCGCCGCTTGCTTTTGTTGCCTTTCTACTACCAAACACCGAAAAATTCTTTAGTAAATGGCGCTCAATCTTCGTAGGCTTACTCATGGTCTTTCCAACAATTGGCCTACTGTTCGGTGGTGGTATACTGGCAGGAGCCATTGTTAAGGCCGGAGGTGGCAATGACACAATCATGCAGATTGTCGGTGAGCTAATTAAAGTCCTGCCGCTCATTGCCGTGTGGAGCGTCCTCAAAAAAGCCATCGACGTCGCCGGATCAATCAGCCAGCATATCAATAACGCTGGCGGTCGCCTCGGTGGCGGTGCTAGAAACTGGGCAAAGGGTGCTTATGATAACTCGCGGCTTGGCGAGATGCAAAAATTCCGCAAGCAGCGGCGACAACGCCGCAAGGCCCTCATGCGAGCCGGAGCATGGGAGGGTACCGGAGCCCTAGATAGACTCTGGAGAAATCGAAAGTCTCGGCTCAGCAAAAGATTTAACGAGAGTGTTCTAGCAAACAATCGTTTCCTCGGAGGAGACTATGGTATTCGTAGTGCTGCGGAGGGACAGGACGCGGTCGACGACGAAGAACGCAAGACAGCAGAGCGTATGCTCGACTATCGATACAATGGCGATGCGGCTGCTGCACTGAGGAACGCAGGGGATAATGAAATGCTTAAGTATGTTGCTTCTAAAAAGCTTGCATCAACCGGCAAGCATGGTGCCCAGCAGATGTATGATTACCTCCAAAGTGGTGGAACTATCAGTACCCGCCGCATGGCAGAGTCCCTCGTTAGCATGGAGCAGTACCATGCCGGGCTGTTTGAGATGGGTACAAGTGCCATTGACCAAATGGAGCAGCATGGGGCAACAACCGTCAACTTTAGTCCACAGCAAATGGCCGAATTGACCGCCAAGGGACTTAATGGATTAAGTGATGAAAAGCTGGCACGACAGGCATCTGGTGCAGTTAAGATTGCTGGTGAGACTGAGTTTACCAAGGGCGGCCAGAGAATGGTCGGTATTTCTGCCGAGCGGGCAGGCTCATTGCTAGATAATAAGCGTGTTAATACCTCAATATCAAGTGGTACGCGCGCTGAGTTTGAGAACATACGAAACGGCGGTGGTAGAGCAGCCGAACCTCAGGAGCTAAGGGTGCCACACAATATGGGTGGTGTCTCGGCAGCTGATGTTAAAAACGCGATCAACGCCACAACAGAAATTCATAACATCACCGAGGCAGTCCCGTCAGACACCCCAACGGGGCGAACGTTCGTCGCAGGAACGGGGAGAGGGCCAGCTCCACCGCAGCCACAATCTCCAGGTCAAACACCAGCCAATACTCAAAATAGCCGCAACAATCGGAATAATAATCCGCCGACAACCAGCTAATACTATTGACTTTTCTCTATAAAAATGCTACCATTTCTAGTAATGGAGTGGTTACGTTCACAAGGGCGATCATCAATGCGATGGTTGCAGTGGTTCATATTGCTGGCGGCAGGCCTCCTAGTCAGTATTTTTTTGAGTACAGTCATAACTTCGAGCCAGGTATCAGCGGCAGATGCAAAGTGGGATAGCAGTAAAATATCCTACGACAACGAGACGTTTGAACGAGTTTCTGATACTGACAAACTAAAAGCCCTCGATTTAGGGGCAGACCAGATGGTCTACATGTCTAAGAAAACCGCGGCCAATAACCAAGATATCCGGGTTATCCACTTTCCATCAACGGGTGACCTTGGGTCAATGACCTCGGTGTCCCTGACGACATTTACATACACCTCGCCAAACACTTACACAAAGAAAGAATCGACTACACTATCGATTGACCCACCGAGCCAAAACTCTGCATCTTCATGCGAGGTTGCTGGCGGTATCGGCTGGATTCTTTGTCCTGTTTCAGCGTGGCTGGCCAGCTCCATCGACTGGATGTTTGGGGTGCTCAAAGGGTTCCTCGTAGTGCCACCACTTCAGACGGGCAATCAAGCTAGCGGTATTTTTCTAGCCTGGAACATTGTTCGCAATATCGCTAACAGCATTTTTATCATCATGTTCATAGTCATTATTTATTCACAAATTACTTCTATGGGCATCTCCAATTATGGTATCAAAAAAATGTTGCCTCGTTTGATTATCGCGGCACTACTGGTTAACCTGTCATTCCACATATGTGCCATACTTCTCGATCTGTCAAACATCGCCGGAAGTGCGCTCCAAGACATGTTCATGAACATTCGTAACACGGTCGCTACCCTGGGCGGGTCAGCGCCACCATCCGACCCCATGACCTGGCAAGAGGTTACTTTCCAGATTTTAGGAGGGGCTGCCGGTGGTACAGCACTGGCCGCCGGGCTGATTATGCGGGCTGAGCTACTTCCTTTTGTTGTGCCGCTTTTAACCGGGCTCAGTTTGGCGCTTCTTCTCGTGGTCGTTATCATGGCTGCTCGACAAGCGCTAATTATCATTTTAATCATTGTTTCGCCACTGGCTTTTGTGGCTTATTTGTTACCGGGTACGGAGAAGTGGTTTGATAAATGGAAGGATGTCTTCTTGACGATGCTGATATTCTTCCCGGGTTTTGCGGCAGCCTTCGGCGGAGCACAGCTCGCAGGCTCGGTCATTATGCAAAATGCCGCAGGGCCGAACGGGGCGGTGATGTACATCCTCGGTATGGCAGTTCAGATTGCGCCACTCGCCTTGACGCCACTGATGATTAAGTTGGGTGGTGGGCTCCTCGGTAAATTCACCGGCCTGGTTAACGACCGCAGCAAGGGATTGTTCGACCGATCTAAGAACTGGGCAAAAGAGCGGAGCGAGATTACTAAACGTAAAAAACTCAACAAACGTCCAAACAGCAAATTTACCCCAACAGCATGGCGACGCAGGCTGGCGCAGTCGTCTCAGAATCGTAAGGATATGCTCAAAGAGTTGCAAGATGAATCTGATGTTATACGAAAGGGGACTGGTTCCTATGCTAAGATTGATCAATACCGACGAATGGTTAACGAAGATAAAAAGGCTAATGAGGGTCGGCTAGAGGACGCTTGGGGCAATCATCTGATGTCTAATTCTGCCGCCTTTGACCGATATGCACAAGCACAATCATGGTCTGAGCAGGCTGAGGCTTCTAAGGGAGCGGTTGATACTCATTATAAGTCGATGCGGGCACTCAAGCCTACCCAGACTAATGAGTTGTCTTCGTCGTTCCAAGAAAGCCTGGAGCGTGCCCGAGGAGCAGCGCAGCAAGTGGCTCTCCAGGGCCTGCAGAACGCTTCATCGCAGCGTGTTGCTGATGATCGATGGGCAAATGAATTGAAAGAAAACGAGACGATGCGCGATCTGGCTGGACAGGTCGAACAAATATACTTCGGTGACAGTCGCGGTGCCGATCGAGCGATTGCCATGGCAGAACAAACGCTCAGCAATGCCTACAACGAAGGCGTCGAGAGCGCAAATCGCTTACTTGATCGATACAATGCCGATGAGTTTGACATGGTAGATATGGCTCTTGGTACTGTTGGCAGCGAGGTCAAAGGCATTACTGTCACCAGAGATGTCAAGGCTGCATCACTTCGCCGCGTTCTTGGCGGTAAGAACATTAAAGCCATTAAGTCGTTAACAAGCCAGCTTGACTTTGCTCACCTTGACGATGCCCTTGCCCAAGAAGCTGGCGACGCTCTCAAGAACAACCCGGCACGACCGTTCTGGATCGGATCTTCAATTGCTAATAGGATTAAAATTAACGATATGCCGTGGTCTGGCCAAGAATTTATCACCCAAACGACCATCAAGGCACTTAGCGAGGATAAATTGTCGACCGAAGGTCTGGTCACGCAAGACGCTGTCTATCTTAATACCTTGGCCGATATGATTGAAAATTCAAACTTCCGAGGACAAATTTCACAACAGCATCTTCAGATTCTGCGCGACCGACTAAATGAGGTACAGACGGTTCCGCAGTACAGCGGTCGTATAGGTGAAAGTATCGGTGCAATTAAGCGAATGGAGGCGGCTCTTTCGTATCTGCCGCCAACAGAAACCTAAGCTAATCTGCTATAATAATACTCAATGGCTGTCTACAAAGTTCCTCAGGATGTGGAAGCTGATGACAAGCTGCTCGGGCCGTTTAGTTTCAAGCAGTTTGTTTTCCTGATCGTTGCGGTTGGTATGATTGCGCTGGCATGGGGGCTGTTCTCGGTTCTGCCGCCACTAGCGATCATCCCCGTGCCAATAGCATTATTTTTTGGGGCATTAGCCTTGCCGCTACGCAAGGATCAGCCGATGGAAGTTTACCTCGCCGCAGTCATTTCATTTATGCTCAAGCCAAAACAGCGACTGTGGCGAGCCGACGGCACCGAGCGAATGGTCGAGGTGATCGCCCCGCGGGTTGAGGAGAAACAATACGGTAAGGGATATGATCAAGCCGAGGTCAATCGTCGCCTATCATACCTGGCGACGCTGGTCGACACGCACGGCTGGTCGGTGCGCGGCGTTGATAATCCAAACAGCTCGGTAAGGGGTAGCTCGATGCAGGCGGATTGGTATAATGAAGCCCAAGCTGCTCAGGATCCACTCGACCCAAGCAGCAAGACCGCACGCGCCTTTGAAACACTGATTGAGCGGGCCGACGAAAAGCGCCATGATGACATTGTCCAGCAAATGCAGCGAGCCCAAACCACCCAGCCGGCTACACCCGCTCAAGATGACCAAGCCTACTCTCTACAAACCTCAACCTTCAACCCATATCCAACCATGCAGCAGTCTATTATCACCCCTATCGGCGAGCAGCCAGCCACACCTGCCCAAGATGACCAAGCCACACCCCCTAGCACACCACCCGTGTCGCCTGCTATAATGGACCTAGCGCGTAATCACAGCGACCTGTCAGTCGCCTCGTTGCAACGAGAGGCTGGCCGTATCCAGAAAGAACACGATAAGGAAGTAGTGATTTCGCTTCACTAGGTGGGATGTCTATGCAGCCGAATCAACAGCAATCATATCAATATCCATCAGATGCAGCTGCTGCATCGCAGTTTGGTGCGCCGTCAACCCCACAAAATATGCCCGGCGTTATTGCTTCTGGGCCCGACCCAGTCTCCGCAGAACCAACATCACCGTACGCCCAATATCCTGACCAATTCAGCCCACTACCACAACAACTACCCCAAACACCAACCCAGTCACAGCCAATGCCAAGCGCACAGCCTACGGCGCAACCAAACCCCAGCTTACCATCCACACCCGAACCGAACCAGTTACAACAAGCCCCGCAACAGCCCACCAAGCAGCCGGCCAGTCAGGCAAAACCTCAGCAAAAAGGCCCGACCAGTACCCAGAACACATTGCTATTTTCTGAGATGCGCGAGAACATGATTATCATGAACGACGGTAGTTTTCGGGCAGTCATCCAGTGTCAGTCAATTAACTTTGACTTGATGAGTGGCCGCGAGCGTGAGGGAATTGAATTTAGCTACCAAAACTTCCTTAACTCGTTATATTTTCCGGTTCAAGTGCTCATTCGCTCACGACGCGTTGACATCGGGCCGTATATCGACCGCCTCGTTGACATTCGCCGCAACCAAGACAATATGCTCCTCAACGTGCTGATGGATGACTACATCAACTTTATCGATGTCCTTGCCCAGGAGGCTAATATTATGGATAAGGATTTTTACATCGTGGTGCCATATTATCAGAGCGGCGATATGCAGGTTATCAAGCAGCAGGCCAAGGGTCTGTTCGATAGCTTTTTTGGCGGCAAGAAAGACAATGCTGTCACCAAGATCGAGCAAACCGCCTACGAAAAGGCCAAGGATGAGATCAAGAATCGCATTGATGCGGTAATGAGCGGGCTGTTTCAGATGGGCGTGAAGAGTTCGCAGCTTAATACCAAACAGCTGGGCGAATTATTCTATAGTTCATACAACCCCGACGTGGCACCACAGCAACCATTGAGCGTTGGCGCCGATGAACTGGCAACGACCTACGTCCGCAAGGGGCAGGGCGAGTCGCCACGTGGGTATGGAGGAGCACGACATGGCTAGGAAAAAGAAATTAGACGCAATTGATATCGCCGCCCAACAGCGAGCCCGCGAGCAGGCTGAGGTCGAGCAGGCGTTTCTCACTGGCGTGAGGACCTTGCGCGACTTTATCGCTCCGAGCAGCCTCGAGCTCAAGTCTGACCACTTCCGCCTCGGTTCAAAGTATGGCCGCACCATGTATGTCTACGGGTATCCGCGCGAGCTATACACTGGCTGGCTCAGCTCGGTGATCAACATCGATGAGGTGCTGGATATCAGCATGTTCATTTACCCGGTTGATACTCAGGTGGTGCTCAACAACCTGCGCAAGAAAGTGACTCAGCTGGAGGCCAGCCTCAGCATCAATTCCGAGAAGGGCAAGGTGCGTGACCCAGCGATGGAAGCCGCCCTGCAGGACGCCGAGGAGCTGCGCAACCAGCTACAGATCGGCTCGGAAAAGTTCTTCCGCTTTGGCCTTTACATTACGATTTATGCCGACAGTATTGATGAACTCAACTTTATCCAGCACAAGATCGAGACAATTTTTGGCCAGCAGCTGGTGTTCTCTAAAGTTGCCTCGGCCCAGCAGGAACAGGGCCTCAATAGCACTATTCCGCAGCTGACCGACCAGCTCCAGGTTCGCCGCAACATGAATACTGGTGCCATTTCTACCAGTTTTCCGTTCACCTCGGCCGACCTGACCGACGGCAAGGGTGTGTTATATGGTATCAATATGCACAATAACGGCCTAGTGATTTTTGATCGCTTTTCTCTCGAGAATGCCAACATGGTGGTGTTCGCTAAATCTGGTGCCGGTAAGTCGTTCACCGTCAAACTGGAGGCGCTGCGCAGCATGATGCTCGGCGCGGACATCGTGATCATCGACCCAGAAAACGAATACCAGAAATTATCCGACGCCGTTGGCGGCAGCTACATTCGACTCAGCCTCAACAGCGACACCCGCATCAATCCATTTGATCTGCCGCGAGTGATTGATACCGATGAGGCGGACGATGCACTGAGGGCGAACCTAGTGACGCTGCACGGGTTGTTGCGACAGATGCTAGGCGGCTCGCAGACGACAGCGGGCGGGCAAATTATCGCTGGACTGACGGCCGCCGAGGAGGCTGACATTGACCAAGCGCTGATCGACACCTACGCCCGCGTCGGCATCACCGCTGACCCATTGACACACCACTCGACGCCGCCAACTATCGCTGATCTCTACGATACATTGCTTCATATGGGCGGCACCGGGCCAAGCCTCGCCCAGCGGCTCCGCAAGTTTACCTCGGGTACTTTCGCTGGTATCTTTAGTCAGCAGTCAAATATTGATATCAATAACACCATGGTGGTCTTTAATATCCGCGACCTCGAGGACGAGCTGCGGCCGATCGCCATGTATATTGTGCTCAATCACATCTGGAACATTACGCGTACCGACCAAAAACGGCGCATGCTCATCGTCGATGAGGCGTGGCAGCTGATGCGCTACGACGACTCAGCCAACTTCCTATTTTCTCTCGCCAAGCGCGCCCGCAAATATCAGCTCGGTCTCACGACCATCACCCAGGACGTCGAGGACTTTATGGGTAGCAAGATGGGCCGGGCCATTGTCGCCAACTCGTCGATGCAGCTACTGCTCAAGCAGTCAACCAGCGCCGTTGATGTCCTTTCCAGCGTCTTCAAACTAACCGAGGAAGAGCAAAAACGCCTCGCCAATTTCCCCGTGGGCCAAGGGTTATTCTTTGCCGGACAAAACCACGTTCACATCCAGATCCAGGCCAGTGATACCGAATATGAGCTGATCAACACCTCGCCGATCTCTCGACACCAGCTACCATCAGAGACACCGCTCGGCGGGTATGGGGCAGTGTAGTATAATTGGAGACATATGGCAACAGCAACAAAACCGCCACGATTTGACACCACGACCGATCCCGATGCCGATGCACGCGCAAATCCGTTTGAGTATTCATCGGAGCGACTGAATGCTGGTGAGCAAGCAAAACTTGACCAGATAGAAGCGGGGCTAAGGAACGATGGCTTTGACCTCGACAACAGCCAGTTTGACAAGCAAAAAAAACAAGAAACTAGCACTGATGCCGCGCAAACGCTAGCCAATCTAGAGAACGAGTTTAACTATCCCGATGCTCAAGCTCAACAGGAGAACAAGACATCCTCTAAGAGCCGAAACTTCATGAAAAAGCTTAAAAAAAATAAGGGTGCCTCCATTGCTGTCGTTCTCATTCTCGGGGCATTTGGTATAGCTGCGCCCTTTGCTGTTAACCTATTTAAGCTCAGCTCTCTGATAGAACCGATCATTGGTAAAGTATCCAAGGTCCCCGAGCACGCCGTAGAGCAACGATTCGAATATCTCGTCACACGCTGGTTGTCTATGAGAATTATGAAAGAGGCGTACCCAGGCGACAATAATCTAGTCTTTTGCGCTGGCGGTGGCTTATTGTGCCACCTTGGGTCAACTAAATACTCCGAGTGGTTTACTAAACAACTGGATGCAAAGTTCGAGAAAGAAGGGGGAGGGGTTAAGACAACCCTTAATGCAACCGGCAAGTCAAGCTTAGGCGGTAGGGCCACAAGCTTTACAATATCACAAGAGGCCATCGGGAAGGATATAGGCTCTCTTACACACAATGTATCAAGAGAGCTAAGCGGACACAAGGAAGCCAGGCGCTTTGTTAATAGTATGGTCAAGCAAGTTCATGGTAAAAATTATATTCTCCGCTATATATCAAAAAAGATCCTCATGCGTAAGTATGGTATTAAACGTTTCAATATTGTTCCCGAAAAAACAGCCAAAAAACTGACGGAAGTCTCCGCAAAAATCAAAGCATCAATCATCAAGGGTCTTGTTGGTAGAATATCCACGAGAATGACTGCCTATATTGGCTGCCTCCAAGGAGCAAATGTCGCAACCTGCAAGCAGCTGCTTGATAAGCTTGATTTTGATATCGATAAGCGAATAAAAGATGCCGAGGATGCAGTCAACTCATCAAAGGAGGGGTCTGACGAGCGCAAGCGAGCCGAAGCAGAGCTCAAAAAGGCCCAGGGCAGCAAGGCGTCACTCGACTCTGCAAAAAGTGTTATCAATGGCGAGTCAGACAGCTCGATCGGAAAGGTTATTTCTAAGGAGCTCATCAAGAAAGTAATGGGACCAATCGCTGTCGCGGGCTGGATTGACATGGTGTTTCGAGCAGTTGGTGCAATTGACGGGCGCGTACTCGAGGCTATATTCCATGACGCCATGACACAATCGGTTGTAGCATTCGCCTTTAACGAAGACTCTAGCCCAATGGTGGCAGCCGACCAGATCAAGGATGGCAGTGCAGATATGAATATCCTTGCTGTCGCAAGTAAAATGTTTGATGGAGCAGCAGCTTCACCATTATTTCAGCTATTTCAGCTCCCTTCAACAGAGACGGCATCACCAATGCTTGCTAGCTTGTCATCGGGTATCACAAGAAAATGTGCGAACGAAGCCGGCGAGAAGGTAGACACCAAGCTTCCGCCAGGCGAGTCGATTTGTCCTGAAGATAAAATGGTCCGTGACTTTACAACGATAAAAAACAATTCTTGGTGGAGGGGGTTAGCTTCAATCGCCAGTTCCTGGAATAGCTCTCTTGGACAAGTTTTCAAGGCATTTGATGACATCACCTCAACGATTACCGGCCCCCTCTGGGAACTCGTGAAACATCTTCCTGGCGTTAGTTTTGGTGTAGAAAAGCTACAGCAACTTATTGAATGGCTGATTGGCCAAATGATCCCCCTTCCATTACTCGGAGTTGATGCACCAGGTGTATCAAATTACGAAGCAGTCGCTGCCGCCCTGCATACAACCAGCAATGAATCCATGGAGCACGGACAGAATAAAGACAATCCATCCGGCAAAACTGATGGCGCCGGCGGAGCTGTCCTGTCGGACCAGCAGTTAGCATCGATTGTTCAATATAAGAATCGTCAGGAAAAGGAAGACTTTGATGCACAACCGATGCTCGCAAAACTATTCAACCCATCACTCCAAGGGTCTGTAGCCAATCAACTTCTCGCAAAAATACCGACCAATGGCTCATCAGCACTACGATTTCTCCTTAACGCTCCGTCAACTATATTAAGTGGCACCACAAAAAGGGCAAACGCCGACACAGCAGATATATATGCTCTCAAGGCCTTTGGTATTCCAAACTACGGCTATGCAGATAGCTCAACTTTTAGCGCCGACCCGGGTACTTATACGCAAGAATACTGTACTGCCAGCGCCAAGGCCAGGGAAGACAGCCTCAGTCTCGAAGATGGTGAACTACTCCATACCTACAAAAAGACCGACCCGTGTGCTCTTGAAAAAGTTGTCGGCGGACTACTAGCAACAGCGGCTGACGATAAGGAGAGCGATCTCTACATAGAAGAGGCCGGCAATAAGAAAGATGAGCAACCATCAGAACAATCAGGGTCTAGCGATAGTGGCAATCTCAGTGGTGCACCAAGCCGCGACGGTTGGGTATGGCCAATGAGTCAAAAGGTCGATCCGGGACCGTGCTGGGGTAGGAATGTCGGATCGCTAGGTGTCCATGCGGGTATGGATATGAACTCCACGATACGGCAAAATGTTTACGCTGCACACGATGGTGAGGTTGTTTGGGCAAAAAACTATGGTGCAGGAGGCAATGCTGTGCGCGTAAAGACTCCTGAGGGGATTTACTATACTTATCAACACCTGACGAGCTACAGTGTTTCAGCTGGTCAATCCGTTAAAGCGGGCCAGGTGGTTGGCGTTGGCGGCCTGACCGGTAGGCTCAGTGTTGGCGGTACAACGAAAGTTCACTTGCACATGGTAGTGTCACGCTCTGATGACCATCCATCGTATGGCTCACTCAAGAATTCCTTTAACCCGATGGATGTATTACCAAAAGAAGCACCAAATAATTATAAGTGCTACTAGGGGAAGCCTCATGAAGCAGTGTCACAAACTAACCCCAAAACAATACCTATACCGATTCGGTTTAGTGTTATGTGCAATTTATATCGCTGCAATGAGCCCACTATCGCCAGCTTTAGCACTTGATGAGAAATCTTATATGGACAATTTTATATATTTTCTCAGTAAAAAAGAGGATAAATGTACTCCCGGACAGTCTAACAGTCAGGGCTATACAACTATCGGTGACGAGGTAGAAGTAGGTGTATCAATCTACGGTGGTACATGGGATGGTAAAAATCTCAAGCGTGACCCCGGGGACGACAATGGTAACTCACTGACCGGAAAGCTCAATGGCCGTACAACATTTGCTGAGCTCAGCAACGCAAAGAGCTTGGACTTTAAAGCGCTTACTGACGCCCTTAAAGCTCCGGAGAACATGCGCACCCCAGCCAATCACGCTTGGAAGGGTGGACTGAAGCCAAAAGCTAAGTTAAAAATAACCTATAACGGCAAAACTATTGTTATGGAAAAGGGTGACGTCGGTACCGGAGGCGGTAAGGTCGAAGGTAAGGTACGCGCTGTTGATTTATGGTACGAAACGGCAAAATTACTTGATTTCAGGGTTGGCACGGGAGTTGCCAAGGTGCAGCTAGTTAGCGACGATACGCCAGTAACACCGCTCGATGGACAGCCGGTAACAACATCACAAAGCACGAATATCCCAATGTCTGTTCCTGATGGTTCAAGTACCGGTGAACGTGTATTTAAGTTTCTACTTAACAAAGGGTTGTCGCGTAATCAAGCGCTCGGTATTGTCGCCAATCTCATGCAAGAATCTGGCGGAGGAACACTTGATCTAAAACCAGATCTACAAAACCACATCGGAGCATATGGTATCGCCCAGTGGCTTGGAGGTAGACGCACGGGTCTTCAAGAATTTGCAAAAAAGAATGGAATGACCGAGAAGGACTTTGTGGCACAAGTTAATTATTTATGGGATGAACTTAATGATAGTAAAAAGCCGTATAAAAGCACCGTTCTTGACCCCATCAAGGCCAGTTCTACCCTTGCTGAGGCTACTACAATTTTTCTAGAGAGATTTGAGGTTCCATGCCTGCCCGGTCATTGTGCCGTAGAGATAGTTAGACGTATGGCTCATGCAGCAACCGCTGAATCAAAGTTAGCTAGTGTCAATGGGGGTGGTGGCTCAACCGAGGAGAAGTGTGAGGACAACGCTGCCGGTGAGAATGTCGGCGCTAATGCCGATGGATACGCTTTACCAATCATTGGCCACGACAAGAACCCGAAGCACCTCAACTGCACACCACGCATGTCATCAAACCCATGCCACCACGATGGAACACCAGCCTTTGACCTTATTGCAAAACCAGGAACGAAGGTTGTCGCCATAACTGATGGCGTTATAGACTCAACCAAACCCTACACCATAGGAGCTGCCGCCTCAGATCCCGAGTGTAAATCAATCCAGTTTAAAGGAGATGATGGTTGGTATTATTGGTATGGTCACACCACCATCAAAGCCGCAAAGGGTACCCGCTTTAAGGCAGGTCAGGTTATGGGAGTTGTTGGCAGTGTAGCATGTGGAATGGGTGGAGCATCACACCTACATATTGACAGAGGCTCCCCTAAGGGTAGGACGGCTGGTGAAAAAAATCATCGAGACGATGAATTCGTCTCATTAATGCATAAGCTGCTTGGAGGAGCAGGGGATAAAGGTAGTAAAGGTAATAATCCAAATCCAGCGCTATGATATCATTTATAAAAAACTTATCACCCACGGCAAAAATAGTACTTATTTTTATATTTTTTGCAACAGCAATAGCAACCCTATCCCTATCTATTCAGAGGTTAGCCGGCGACCATGGCGTTAATGACCCGCACGAAGACTCAACAGTTCATGACAGTACGTTAAAGCTTACTGATTCCGATGACCCCTTTCAGAAAGCCAATATCTCAGCAATAAAAGGCCGGGTTCTCAATGCTGTATATAAACACCATTACGATGCAACTGGAAAAATTGAGCGACGAGCAAAACTTGATGGCGGTATTCGTATAAACAACAAAGACTATAGTTTCAAGATAGTATTCCAGCCCAGTCATACACATTATACCGTCAAACTATCATTAATAGATCTTGGGCAATTCAACTATACTATTGATATACAGAAAGGGTAATAGCACGTGATCGTTTTCAAAAAACTATCTATAGACGACATTATGAATATAGCTATAATCATTCTATGTGCTGCATCGCTAGTCGGCATTATTATGCTTATATTCTCATACGTGCGCATGACGCCAACTAGCCTAAGTGACCCTATAGTAAAAAATGTTATACGCATGGATAATGTTATCCGCGATGGACAGCTCCGATATTATAACGGCAATACATTCGCTGAAATATCACCGTCATCGCTACGAGTGCAAAAAATTGTTAATTTCGATATGCTTCTTGGTATTTCATCAATAACATGGCTCAAGAGCGGGGCAATTATAACATTTGGAAACCTACCATCAAACCCCTCAATTCGCCAAGAGATGGATGCTGCGCTCAATAAGGTGCGTCGTGACAACCCTGAAATCAATATAGTTGAAAGTAATGCTTACTGGTATCTTGACTTCAAGAGTAGTAAAATTTCTCTCCTAACATACAGCGAAGAAACCAATCCGCTCCATTATGATAAAAATACTGGCAAAATATTTTTTTATGACCTGCCGATACCAAACGCCACCGTATTTGGAGCTATTGATCAAAACGGAGATATTCGTCGTGCGATATATACCACAGACAGCAATCAAGAAAAGGTAATATCCGAAAACAACGAGCTACTCTATTTCTTGTCAAGCTTTGAGGGTAGTAAACTCACGCTAAAATCATACAACAAAAAGACGAAAGCGGTTACTGAACTTGTGAGAGATGTCTTTGATTCAGAGACTGACCTTGCTTACGCCCAGGTATCTATAAATGATAGTAAGCTATTCTATGTAGATAGTGACGGGCAGCACAATTATATCAAGGCTATCGACATAAATTCTAAAAATAGATCAATTGTTCTCAAGGAATCATACGCATCTCATTTTTATTTTGACTCAGGTTCTGTAGTTGACGTTATTGAAAACGGGAAAACATCAGCGATGATATATAAATATGATATAACGCTTCAAAGAGAAGTCGCTCCTCGACGCTTTGTGACCAGTAATGCTGTACTCGGTGAGAATATTATTTACAATAATGATGTTTTGTACATAAAAGATGGTCCTAATATCTATGACGTACTTGGTGCAAGGAAAAGAGAGTTTTCAACCGAACAGTTTGAAAAAACATTCCATAGTGATGGCGCCTATCTTGATCGTGATATCTTTAACTCAGATATGATTGATAATGGCTATAGCTTATTTGTAGCGAAAGGCTCATTAAAAGATGAGTATCAAAAAGTAAAAAAACATCTCGAGTCAAAGGGTCAAAACATTCTCGACTTTACTATACAACCAAGACTTGGTAGTCAAGCGGCGTTTGACCTCTAGCGCTTCAACGGCATAACAATATGCATACAATCCGGCATAGCAGTCTGTTCGCGAATAACACATGGCGATAGTTTACCGTTGAACGAGAAGGTGACAGTCTCGCCATCGGTGACACCGAGCGACTCGATCAGATAGCGTGAGTTTAGGGTAATTTCACCATCACTCGAAACTTCAGCGCTAGCCTCGGAAGTATTCTCGCCAAGTTCCGAAGCGATCGAGTGGATCGATAATAGTGCCTGCTCGTGACTAGCCGTGAGAGTAATGCCACCGCCCGACTCACGCGCAAATAGACTAGCAACCTTGGTAATGCGCAGAAAATCAGCCTTCTTAATCGTTATCTCGGTCTCGGCAATTTTAGGAATTAATTGACGATAGTCTGGAAACTTGCCATCAATCAACCGGCTTACAATCTCTAAATGATCCGTTCGAAACCCAACCTGTGTCTCATCAAAAAACAGACTCACATCACTCGCCTCGGTGTCGAGACTACGCAGCACCTCCTGGAGCGTCGATGCCGGCACGATGGCTGTAATTTCACCATCAAACTTCATCAGTCGTTTTTCCGCCAGCCGGTAGCCGTCTGTCGCCGCTAGGTATAACTCACCATTATGGGTGTGCCAATACACACCGGTTAGTACCGCCCGCGTCGTGTCACCAGACGTCGCAATAATCGTTTGCGAAACTGCTTTTTTCAGCTCATCCGTACTAATGTCCATTCGTACCGCCGTCTCTTCATCTACTGTTGGCAGCTCCGGAAACTCGTCCGCCACGACGCCATTGATAACTGACGAAAACTTGTCTGCAGTCAAATGGAGATGCTCGTCCTTAACTTCCAATTCAACCGTACCGCTTGGCAGGCTAGCAACGAACTTGCTCACCAACCGTGCCGGGATTGTTATCGAACCATGCTTCTCGACTTTAGCTCCGACATATTGCGTTGAGGCAATTTCTAGGTTTGTTGCTGCCACGATCAACCGCGAGCCATCTGTTCGTAATAAAATATTATTCAGTATCGCTAGTTCGTTACGACTGGCGGCGATGCGCCCGACGTTAGCGAGGGCTTTGGCGAGGTTTTCTTGGGTGACGGTGAGCTTCATATTCTTATTATAATCCTTTTCTTATTTTTATTCAGTGGTTAGTAATAATAGGTGCTGTGGAAACTGGGTAAAGATTGTGTTCAGACAGGGGTGGTAACAGTGTTATGCCGGTGGAAAAAGTAGTGGATTGGCTGTGCACCATGTCGTGGATAACATGCTGATTATCCACGCGGTGGCGAGCGGTTTGTCTGAGTACGGCAAAGGCGGTGGATAGTCGTCCGCAGGTTTGTCGCTGGTTGTACGCATGTTTTACACAGGTTTTACGCATAGAGTTTGTCTCGAATATCATTAATTTGTTCACGGACATTGACGCTAATGAGCATTTCTTTACTAATTTTGTCAACCGAATGAATAGCAGTGGTGTGATCTTTGCGACCAAGCTCCTGAGCAATTTTTGGAAAGCTCATCTTGAGCTCGCTCCGTAGCAGGTACATGGCAATTTGGCGTGGCTGCATGATGTATTTATCGCGCTTTGGCGAACACACATCTCTTACCTCTACGCCAAAGTGGCGAGCGGTTTTGTCAATAATTTGCTTGGCGGTGATGTGTTGTGGGCGAGAACGCTTAATATTGCCAAGCAGCCCCTCGGCGGTTTCGGTATCAGGCGTGATGTTCTGCATCTCGGCGTAGGCGAGGAGCTGGTTGAGTGCCCCCTCAAGCTCACGGATATTGGTCTTGAAATTGGTGGCGAGATATTCGACGACATCGGCGGATAACTCGACATCACTGAGGCCAGCCTTGGCGGTAATGATAGCGCAACGAGTTTCATAATCAGGCATCTGTACGTCAATCGTCATGCCCCACTCAAAGCGACTGCGCAGGCGGTCGGTCAGGGTAGGGATGCTTTTTGGTGGCTTGTCAGAGCTGATAATAATCTGTTTGTCGTTTTGGTGCAGGTCATTGAAGGTGTGAAAGAACTCGTCCTGGGTCTTTTCCTTGTTGGCGATAAACTGCATATCGTCAACGATCAAGACATCAACGTTACGATACTTGTCGGAAAATCCTTTTTTCTTGAAGCGAATCGAGTCGAGGAATTCACTCACAAAGGTCTCGGTGGTGGTGTATAACACGCGGGCGGAGGGTTGGCGCTTGATAATCTCATTACCAACAGCCTGCATCAGATGGGTCTTGCCAAGTCCCGAACCGCCATATAGATAGAGCGGATTGTATTTGGTGCCGGGATTGGCAGCGATCGCTTGACAGGCAGCATGCGCCAGGTCATTGCTCGAGCCAACGATAAAGTTGTCAAAGGTATAGCGCGGGTTGAGGTTAGTTGCTGATTTTTTAGCTTGCTTGATAATTGGTTGGGCTGCGGTTGTTGAATTTGGTTCATCGCGGCTGAGGCGCTGCTTTCGAGCGGCTGTTTTTTTGGGGCGAAAATGAATTGTCGATACCATGAGGCCATTTCGTTTTAGGCCGTCAGCGATGCGTTGATAGTAGCGTTTTTCTAGTTGTGTTAGCACAAATGGGTTAGGCGACAAAACAGCCACCTCATCATCAGAAATGATATCAAGCTCGGTCGACTTAAACCAGGTCGAAAATGACGATGGTGGAATTGAAACTTCAATTTCACCCAGCACCCCCTGCCAAATAGCTTGACTATTCACAATACCTTCCCCCTCGGAACTACGTTGATGACTTTACTATAGCAAAACATCAGACTTTCCCACAAGCACAGGCGCCATCATAACATTCATGATCTCTCGAGGTGGTTTTTCCACAGCGATGAGCCACCTCTGATAAATATGTGGAAAAAGTAGCAGTAACAGTGGAAAGCCTATCCATGACTTGCAAAAAATGTCAAAAAAGGCTACACTAAACGGTGATATGCCAAAGCGAACATTTCAACCACACAAGCGACATCGCGCCAAGACGCATGGTTTTCGAGCTCGTGTCTCGACTAAGGCTGGCCGCGCTGTTTTAAAGCGCCGTCGCCTCAAGGGTCGCGCCAAGATCGCTATCTAGAACGCAAACTCCCGCCTCGCCTAATAGGGCGGGATTTTGCTATACTAAACCTATGTTACGTCACGTTAACCGATTTCATGGTCATGGTAGCCTGCGCTACGTCTATGCGCGCGGGCAGGCAATTCGCTCATCGCAGCTCACGATGAAATATATCGCCAATCCACGCCGCCGCCATGGCCGGTTTTCGGTAGTGATTAGTAAAAAGGTGCTTAAATCCGCCGTCAAACGCAACCGCGTACGTCGCCGCATTTACGAGATTATTCGACTAGAGTTGCCACATATTCGGAGTGGCTTTGACGTTGTTGTTATGGTGTTTTCGCCGGAGGTGTTAGTGACACCACATGACGATCTGAGAGCAGCCATCAAGCAACTCTTTTCGCAGGCGGGGCTGTATAAATAACGCCACCTCTGGTATAATGGACTCATGAATATGTTTGACGTGGTGATTGTACAACCAATTTTTAATTTGCTGATGGCAATTTACGCACTGATTCCGGGCGGTGACTTTGGGGTTAGTGTTGTACTGTTTACGATAATTGTGCGCTTTCTTTTGTGGCCGCTGGTTAAAAAGCAGCTTCACCAAGCTAAAGCGATGCGCAAAATACAGCCCGAGCTTGCAAAGATTAACAAAAAGTACAAGAGCAATCCACAGATGCGAGCGATGGCGATGATGGATGTGTACAAAAAGCATAATATCAAGCCGATGAGCTCTGTCCTGGTCCTGCTCATTCAACTGCCAGTGCTAATTGCAATTTACCGCGTGGTGCAGATATTTGTGATGCAGCGATCAGAGCTTGCTAAGTATACGTACGATTTTATGGAGCAGTGGGAGCCGGTCAAGAATTTGATCGCTCACCCAGATCACTTTAACCAGAATTTCCTAGGGCTAATGGATCTGACAAAGCAGGCATTATCGTCGAGTGGCGTATCAATCGGGCTACTCATCCTCGCCCTGGTGGCGGCTATTCTACAGTACCTGCTGTCAAAACAGATGTCGCCAAGCTCGGACAGCAAGAAGCGGCTACGCGATGTGCTGATGGAGGCCGGTGATGGCAAGAACGCTGATCAAACCGAAGTCAACGCCATCGTTACACGCAAAATGATGAAAATTATGCCGATGTTCATGTTCCTTATCATGATCAGCCTGCCGGGGGCGCTGGCGCTTTATATGGCAACCTCAAACATTGCTGCCTACATTCAAAACGCTATTATTCTCAAGCAAGATGGTACAGAGATGCAGCAGATTGCCGATGAGAAGCGATCGTCAAAATCCACGAGTAAATCTACCGGATCGGCAAAAAAACCAAAGGCCGCTTCGCAGCGAGCGGCTACAGCAACCGAGGCGAATATCACGCGGATAAAAGCGAAGGATTAAGGAGGCTATATGGATCAAATCGCGACCATTGAATTTGTCAAGAAATATCTAGAGGACTTTTTGGCGTTCTTTGACCTTAATCTGGATGTTGATGTGAGTGTTGAAGATGATGTTATCAAGGCTGTTGTACCGTCGAGCGAGCGCAATAGTCTGCTCATTGGGCGGAATGCTGAGACGCTGCGAAGTTTGCAGACAGTGGTGTCGGCAATTTTGCGCAACCGTCAGGCGGCACTGGTGCGGGTGAACATTGATATTGCTGATTATAAAAAGCAGCATGCCGAAAAGATCGCCGACAAGGCGCGCGGCTGGATCGAAGAGGTACGGCAAACTGGTGAAACGAAAATTATCGAACTAAATTCTGCTGATCGTTGGGTGGTACACCACGTAGCAAGTGACTATAGCGATATCGAGACGCACTCTGAGGGCGAAGGCCGTGCACGACACCTAGTGATCTCGCAGAAGAGTTCTTAATCTTTGAAGACGACATTAGTATAAAGTAGGTAGTTCCAGATGAGGCTGGCGACAGTGGCGATGAGTTTGCTGATAAGCAGCGCCACCGACTGGCTAAGATTAAAGCTGATGAAAATTGGCGTAAGCAGCGCAATGATGATCGTCTGAATCACCCAGAGACCAAATAGGGTAACTAGGGTGAAGAGGAGTAGCTGACGGCGAACATTGCCGGTACGCGAGCGAAAGGTGAATGATCGGTTAGCGACAAAACTAAAGGCAAAGGCAATGGTCGTCGAGATAATATTAGCCAATTCTTTTGGTGTGCTAATAAACCAAGTCAGCATAAACAGTATACCAAAATCAATGGCGGTGTTGATGGTGCCGATAAGGAGGTAGCGGAACTTGGTGGCGTGTTTAGTGATACGTGGCCGCATACTGCCATAATATTATCTCATTCTGAAAAACCGCTTAAATTTTAATAGCCCAGTTTGATTAGGTAACGGTCCATCATGAATAATGTCACGGATGTAGTCGACGGAAACCTTGCGGCTTCTCTGAATTGATATGCGTTTGTAGTAAGCGGCAGGCTTGTGAATGATTGAAACTAGCACACCCTTAAGCGCGGGCCAGCCGTTGCCGTTACGGACGGCGCTAGCGAAAATTAGCCAATATGTCAGGAAAAAGCGCAGGCCAATATACCAAAATAACTTTCCTGGAACGTTTTTAATAAAGACTAATGGTAGG
This sequence comes from uncultured Candidatus Saccharibacteria bacterium, assembly GCA_963516175.1. GTDB lineage: Bacteria > Patescibacteriota > Saccharimonadia > Saccharimonadales > Saccharimonadaceae > Nanosynbacter. The sequence continues at coordinate 35,324 of CAUPZG010000002.1, forward strand.
TTTTTGAAGGTGTTGTAAACGGCGAGACCCGGCACTTTTTTACTACTAGCGCCAACCTTGTGGTAGGCAACTGCTTTGGGTGTAAAGCGGACTTTCCAGCCAGCTAACTGGGCGCGAAAACTAAGATCGACATCTTCGTAATACATGAAAAAGTCCTCGTCAAACATGTCAATGTCGTCAAAAACTACTGTGCGGTAAATTGCTCCGCCGCCAGTTGCGCCAAAAACCTCGCCAGGTTTATCTGGTGCATTTTTGATGGGTTCATCACGACCGCGCGGACCAGGTAGGCCCCAGGTAGTATAAAAATCACCTGAAGAGTCAATAGTTTTTCCGTCTCGTCTGGCTAACAACCCAGTCACGATACCGCAATCATTGTGACCGGCCAGCTCACTTAACAGGGATTTACACCAATTAGTATCAGCAACTGCATCAGGGTTGAGAACACCCACAAACTCAAACTTTTGGGTAAGTGCGTACCTCAGGCCGGTATTAATACCGCCGGCAAACCCTAGATTCCGTGGGTTTCTAATTAAAGTAATATCTTCTTTTTGATGAGATGCGATATAGCTTTCAAATATATCAACAGAATTATCACTCGAATCGTTGTCTACTATGATAATAGTAGGCTTTAGCGTCTGGCTTATTAGCGACCCAATACACTCTATGGCATCATCTGAACCATTCCAATTAAGAACGATAATCGCAAGTCTATTCATAATACTCCCCTCGTATTGTATAATAAGTGATACAGATTATGAAATGGTTAGAAATTTTCAGTAGAAAAAACAGAATTCTCTTAAGGGAATTGGTTGTTACAGATTTTAAGTTGCGTTATCAGGGTTCTATGCTCGGATATGTGTGGAGTATCCTCAAGCCGCTTTTTCTTTTTTCTATATTATACATAGTGTTCGACAGGTTCCTCGGTGTCGGAAGAAATATCCAGCATTTCCCGGTATATCTGTTACTGGGTATAATCTTGTGGAATTTTTTTGTAGAAGCAACCAATCAAGGCCTGAATTCTATAGTAAGCCGGGGTGATCTGCTGAGAAAAATTAATTTTCCGAAGTATGTCGTTGTCATCTCTGGAACGGTCTCCTCCCTGATAAATCTGTTTTTTAATATGATCGTTGTGTTATTGTTTATTTTTATTAGCGGTGTGCAGCTATCTTGGATGTCGCTGCTCATTCTACCGCTTATTATTGAGCTGTATATATTTGCACTAGGCATTGCTTTTTTCTTGTCGGCTCTTAATGTGAAATCACGAGACACTGGTTATTTGTGGGAGGTAATTACCCAGGCTGCATTTTATGCAACACCTGTTATCTATCCGCTTCAAATGGTTTTACAGAAAAGTAGCGTCGCGGTTGACCTGCTTTTTTTTAATCCAGTCGCCCAGGTCATTCAAGATAGTAGATATATTCTCATCACGAAAGACACGATGATTATGTGGAATCGGTTGAATATATGGATGTCGTTAATACCATTTCTAGTAATAGCGATCGTTGGTGTGTTTGCGATATGGTATTTTAGAAAGTACTCAAAAACATTTGCAGAGGAGATTTAGAAGATGAGTGATATCGCGATAGCTGTTAACACATTAACAAAGACGTTTAAAATACCAACAGAGGCAAGTAGTGGTATCAAGCAGAAAACAGTAAATTATTTTAAGGGCAAGAGGGGGTATCGAGAATTCACCCCCCTAAAGGATATCTCGTTTGAAATTAAAAAAGGTGAGTTCTTTGGTATAGTTGGTAAAAATGGATCGGGAAAGAGCACGCTACTAAAATCAATTGCTCAAATTTATACGCCAACAGGGGGTTCGGTCCAGGTGAACGGATCTCTTGTTCCATTTATTGAGCTTGGTGTTGGTTTCAATCCCGAGCTGACCGGTCGAGAAAATATATTTCTAAATGGCGCCCTACTAGGATTTAGCCGTAAAGAGATGGAGTTGATGTACGATGATATTGTCGAATTTTCCGAGTTAGCGGATTTTATGGAAGAAAAACTAAAAAACTATTCATCGGGAATGCAGGTTAGATTGGCGTTTTCAGTGGCAATTAAGGCCCGTGGTGACATCCTGATGCTCGATGAGGTGCTTGCCGTTGGTGACGCGGCATTTCAGCAGAAATGTTTTGATTATTTTGAAAAGGTTAAGCGAAGTGGTCAAACAGTAGTTTTCGTCACGCATGACATGAATGCTGTGCGGCGATTTTGTTCAAGAGCTATGTATATAGAGAGTGGTCGTATTAAGCATATCGGGTCTCCTCAAGAAATCGCTGACTTATATACCGAAATAAATATCGAGACCATCACCAAGGCAGAGGAGGAATCTCAAGATGATTCGGTAGAGATGATTGTTGATTTGCCGGACAAAAAGTCATTTACTCAAAAAGAAACACTTGATATTGGTGTTGCTGTTGACGGTATCTCTGAGGACTTATTTGTCAATATTTCTTTTGTATATGGCGGATTTGTATTCGCTGATCGTAATTGCAGAGATACGCCGCAGCACTTTATCCAAAATGGAAGGAAGATTAATTTTAAGCAGCAGCTAGACTGTTTTAATCCTGGAAGATATGATATTCACATATCACTACATCGTCGGATTGACGACGGTATTGTCAAACATTTGCCACGCGCTTTCTCATTTGTTATAAAAGGAAAGGACAAATTTCGTGATGGGCCGATGAAGTTGTCGGGAGAGTGGAAACTATATGAAGGGAGATGAGTAAAGCAACATGAAAAATGTGATTATCAATAGCGCAAAATTTGCTGTCCGCGCAACATTACATCCGTCATACGGCCGAAAACAAATTCGCCTGTATCGCGATCGTAAAATTATGAATAAAAAGAGATACGATGAATACATTGACTGGTTTAGCGAGCACACACTGACGGCCGAGCAACTTAGTGAACAAAAAGAGCAGTCTAAAAAGTTTCGTTACCGTCCACTGATTAGTATTTTGCTACCAACATATAATACAAATCCAGAATATCTTCGTATTTGTATCGATTCGGTGCTGGCTCAGAGTTATGACAATTGGGAATTGTGTATTTCTGATGATAACTCCACGAACGAGCAGACAAAACATGTTGTTAAGGAATATGTAAAAAAATATGACAACATTACGGCAACTTTCCGTAAAAAAAATGGTCATATAGCCGAGTCGTCAAACACCGCTCTCACTATGGCAAAAGGAGAATATATATCGCTTCTTGATCACGATGATATATTAGCGCCCAATGCACTGTTTGAGGCTGTCAATGTGATCAATAAGTATCCCGAGGTGGAACTTATATACACTGATGAAGATAAAATTGATCAGGAGAACAATCATATAGAGCCGTTCTTTAAGCCCGACTGGAGCCCTGATTTTATGAATTCATGCAATATGGTCACTCACTTTGCAACGATGAAAACCAGTACCATAAAAAAGGTCGGTGGTTTTACGCCGGGTACACAAGGAGCGCAAGACTGGGATTTGTTCCTAAAGATTGCCGCCCAAACAGACAATATTTATCATATTCCGAAAATTCTATATCACTGGCGAAAGTCGGAAACCTCCACTGCTATGAATGCCGACAGTAAGCCATATGCCTATGTTAATCAGAAGCGAGTTGTCCGCGAAAGTATTAAGCATAGAAATGAGAATGCTTATGTTGATGCTCATACGGCACTAGGGTTCTGGCGCAAGAAATACGTTATACAGAACAACCCGCTTGTATCAATTATTATTCCAACCAAGGATAACTTTACTTATATTAAAAATTGTATCGAGTCAATCATTGAAGATACGACATACCCATATTTCGAGATTGTCATTGTTGACACAGGTTCGACAGATAAGCTGGTTAAAGATTTCTACAAAAAGATAACCAACGATATTGAAAAAATAACTATTATTGACTATAAAAAGAAGTTCAATTTTTCAGATGCCTGTAACCAAGGCGTAAAAGCTTCTCGTGGAGAATATCTGCTGTTCTTAAATAACGATACTAAGGTTATTACTCATGACTGGATACAGTCGCTACTTGAGCACGCTCAGCGTCCAGGAATTGGCATGGTTGGACCAAAGCTATTATTTGAGGACAGCACTATACAACATGCTGGCATCGTCCTTTCAGATCGAGATATAGCGTTCCATCCATTCTATGGGGATAATCCACTAACTGATATCTTTACTTATATTTATACGGCAAATATACGTAATGTTTCTGCCGTTACTGCAGCATGCAGCATGGTGAGTCGGAAAAAGTTTGACGAGGTTGGTGGCTTTGATCCGAAACTGCGGGTTACCTATAATGATGTCGATCTAAATCTTAAGCTTCGTAAAAAGGGTTACTACAATCTCTATACTCCTTATGCTGAATTATTCCATTATGAATCGAAGAGTGTTGGGCGCATTAACACGAGTGAAAGAGACAGTACTGAGCTACAAGAGGCGCAAAACGAGATGCGTAAAAGATGGGGCGATTATTTGAAGCGCGACCCGTTTTATAACGATAATTTTGAGCAATTTGGACCGGGCTATCGCTTACCTAAATAAAATATATACCGTATAGTCATCACCCCGCCAGTAAGGCGGGGTGATCGCATTGGATTAGACTTAGTATGTGCCCGATGAGGTTGATATGTGGCTGTCCCACGACTGCTGATTATCGCCCCATCCATGAACCTCAATTTTATTATGAGGGGTGTCTCGGTATTTAATGTAATAGATGGTGTCTTTACCTCTACCAAATAGGTCCGCCGCCACTATATCGTTTGTAGCTATAACATAGCCAACTTGCGGGTAGTTGCTGGCGGTATGACGTGTCCAGTTCTTTAATGATGTATCCCAAATATGAAACTCGACTCGTCCACTTGAAGTGTTGCTGTATTTAACGTAGATAAACTCGTCCTTCTTGTCGCCATCAAGATCGGCAGCGATGACTCGACCTATATTCATACTAGTAGCAGGGTGGTTTGTTGCGGTGTGTCTGAACCAGCTCTTTCCGTTATTGCTCCAGCCATGAACTTCAATCATACCAGTATTAGTCTGCTCGTAATTAATCAAGTAATATTCGTCAGCCCCATCGCCATCAGTGTCGGCAGTAATAACCTCTGACAACAGGGGATCTATCGGTCCGGCGGTTGTTGCGGTATGTGCCAGCCAGCGTAACCCGTCTTGAGTCCAAGTATGAAATTCAACTCGCCCACTTGCTGTTCCGTTATAGTCAACTTTTGTTAAAACGGTATTCTTATGGTTTACTTTCTGGGAAATAACCTTACTATATTGTTGGTTAAATGTATATGAGTTTGTTGCGACATGTTGTGACCATGTTTGTAGATGAGCATCTGCCCAGGTGTGCATTTCAGCACATTTACTGCCAGTGTTATTTGATACAGTGATCGTTAGTGTATCTCGACTACCGTTTATTCTAGTTGGTGTAATTCGAGCACCGGTTGCGACGCCGGGTAGATTTTGACCGTCTCGACAGGCGAAGGAGCTGCTTGAGCGAGTACCCCCAAACCAATCAGTGAAATAGTTATAGAAATTACGATTTCCGTAAGCACTACAACCATTACCCGCGCCATAGCCAGCGGCTAAAGCAGCAGCATTTGGCTGATATGGTGTGTAGCTATACAATGCGGCAGTTGTCCAGTTTTGAATGTTTATATGTGAACCACCACAGGCTCCATTTGGACTCCAGCGGACAAAGTTAATGCCTGTTGTATATGGGGAATACCAGTTTGGATTACGAGTAATAATGTAATGGAAGTGTTTTGCGGCCCATTCTAGTTGGTTTTCCAAGCCAAAATATTTACTATCACAGGCGGCCGTGTCTGGACAGCCGTAGCCGGTTGCACTTTTAAATTGACCGCGCGTCGGCCAAACATCAGTCACGAGCGCCTGCTCTTTTTGTAAAAGAACTATAATAAGTTGAGGGTTGACGTGATATTTCTGAGCAGCATCAAAAATTAATTGAGCGGCACTCCTTCCATCTCCCGATCGGTAATCACGTAGACAAGTGTACGGTGGACCATGCCAGCCACGCAAAGAGGCATACTGAGCACGGCTAATGTCGGGCCTCCCAAATTCTCTTGCTGGCTGGGATCCGTTAGTATCACACTGGGGAACTTTGCTGTTAAGAAAAGCTTGGATTTGCTGCGCATTCATAGATCCGTAGTTGGTGGCAACCGTATCATCCATGATGTTGCCTGGATCAAAATCATTCAGGGTAGCCGACACCGGTGATGAAGTAAACAATACTCCCAGACAGACTGATATTGATAGCCCTACGCTGAGTAGAGTCTTTTTCATATAGTTACCTCCCCCTCGGCAGCGCCAGTAACAGTAGCGTCCTCATAGCGAATTGTTATTGTCCATTTTCCCGGAGTCAATTGAGAAAGAGGTACGTTAAAGCCCTTACAGCTGGAGGTGCTCGGTCCGGCCTGTGACCCGGCGCTATTTGAATATGTTTGTCCACTGCTGTGACGCATTGACAGGGTACAGGTACCGTTTGAAGAAATGGTTTGGATAAGGCTGCGTACGTAAAGAGTAGCAGCAGGCTTATCAACTGTTGCGGCAGTTATGCTTACTACAACCGTCGACTTACCGCCGTTTGGCGACGGAGTTGGCGCCGGTGAGGGGTCGCTACCTCGTGGTGTTTTGGGTTGCGGCGAAGATTTTTTATCTCCTGCTCCCTCAGTCGTGTTTTCTAATGACTTTTCTTTTATATTGTTGCCAGCTGTTTTTTGTTCCTCTGTTGCTTCAGTAAATTGGTTTTTCGTAAAAGGCCAAAATTTAAACCCATAGGCTATTAAAGCGTACCCAGTTAATAGCAAAAATAACACAACCAATACCAAGATTATTTTTTTATGGTTTCGTTTTTTCTGTATTCTCATATTAGTAGATTATTCCTTTTATGGTTAATCATAGCAAGTACTAATAATATAGTAAAGACTTTACGGGGTTCTTTTATAAAACATAATAGTACCACCACTCACTGTGGTTTGATCAATTAATTTGTAGCAAGGAAGTTGGAGGGGGGTCGTTGCGAGAACGTGAGTAATAGTTCTGCCGAGATGGTTGTTGCAACTCAAGCGCGCAATGAACACATCTGGCTGCGTTAGCTTTAAGTCGTCCGTGATTGTGTCAGACAGCAGTACGTGAGCATATCTATTGTAAATAGTTTTGTCCTTGGATACTTTCGACCAAAAATCTTTATCAGGATACGTGTGAACCCCGGTAATTGATTTACGATTGGCCATTTGCGGAAAATTCTCCAAAACAACCGTGCCAGATAGTCCCCATACGTCATCAGGTGATGACAGTGAAGCTATTTTGCTGGTAATTATATTGCTATTATAGCCACTGCCGAGGCCTTTGTAGAGAGGTTGGATGGTTACAGTTGACATGATACAGAGGGCTGATAGTAGTAGCAAGCCAAGCTTTTCTTTGCCGATAAAAATAAGAGCTAGGCCGCCAGAAAAGCTGATCGCGGCTATGCATAATATACGTAAGTCTCCGGCGAAATCACGATTGAATTTTACGACTGAGATTATAGTCATGATATAGATAATGAGCATAAGCCCCGAATAGAGATACACCCATGGACGGTATTTTAAAACAAGCTGCTTACTATTAGCGATAACATAAAGTAACGAAAGAATACCCACAAAGCCCAAGCCAAGCTGAAGCCTCGTTATTGGCACAAGATGTAGCATAAAGGGCTTCGCTATCGTGGAAAAACCTGGTAAGAATAGATGTGCAGTAAAGACTAGACAGGTAGTAATGATTGCTACACCCACCCAGTCTACCATTCTTTTTTTGCGCCATTGATAAAGAAGTATAAGTAATATAGGAACAATAAAGGCAAAAGGTATAATGATAGACGCTGATAACTCGCTCTGATTGATACTACCCTTACTTGGATCGATCGAGCCAATGGACGAGTTATCCTGTAGACGATACTGACTATAGCCTGCTAATCCAATAAGGTCAGCCTGTGACGGCGTGCCTGAATGTACAAAACGTGCCCCGGGATAGTCTGTGCCAGAAATGGCTCGCACCGCATCCAGCCTGGTGATTAAAAATACGCCGATGATACCAATGGCCACTAAGGCAGAGCCGGTCAGAACAGCTGTGCTGATATACAGTCTCTTGCGTGTCTTTTTGGTAAGTTTCCTCCAAGTGTTTATGTAATAACCAAGAAAAACTAGACCTACCGTAATTACGACGGGAATTTGAAAAGCAGGGTATAGCAATAGGGCAAATCCTACTAGTGAATAAATGAGCGAACCAGACAGTATGAGCTGCGATATGATATTGCCACGCTTATAGTTAGCGAGAAATGAAAGAGGCCTATGTTCTATCAAGCGCATGGCTATAAGCAGTATGACGATTCCCCAGACGATGCTCATGATGGTTATCGTTTGATACCACCAGAATATAAAAGGAGTAAATGAACCGACAATAGACAGCAGGCTCGCGAGCGAGTATTTGCCGGGAAGGAATTTTAAGGCTAGAAAATATATGCTTAGCAATAATGACGCGAGCAAAAACCACCATTTAAAGGCAAGGGCAAACTCAAATGGTATAATGAAAAAAGCGAGATTCTGAGGGCGGAATATAGTTGACCACTCTTTGTAGGGCGCATCGGAGACGAGGCTCATATTTTTTCCAGAATCACCGAAGTTCTTGTTGATGAGCGGATAACCGGCTGCTTTTTGCGCAATTGTAAATTGCGTAACAACCAGCCACTCATCGCTACGAATGTGTCGGGTCTCACCAGCTATGAGATTTGACGACGGTTTCCCTTGAAGAAATAGATCGTAGTACGGGCCAAACGAAGATCCGGAGATTTTTAAGCCAGTTGCAAAAAGTAAACAAATGATAACCGCCGACGGAAACAGCCATTTTTTACACGAGTCGTCCTTAAGCCTTGTGAGTATAGATCGTAGTGATTGCATGGTATTAGTATACAATAAAAACAGGAAGTACAATGCTACTCCATGAAGCATACCTCTCAGAAACAAAAAATAAAAAACGAGTAGTATGCTATACTATTAAATATAGAATAGGAGTAAGGGAGGAGATTATATACATGATAAGTATAGCAGCGCCAGTCATCGAAGAGGAAGAACGCCGGGCGGTAAATGAGGTTATAGAATCGGGCATGTTGGCTCAGGGACCAAAAGTCGCCGAACTAGAAAAGAACTGGGCGGAATATTGCGGGGTAAAACATGCGTTAGCAGTAAACAGTGGTACGGCAGCTATTCACTGCGCCTTGTATGCTGCTGGCGTGAAAGAGGGTGATGAGGTTGTCACTACACCGTATAGTTTTATCGCTACTATTAATCCAATATTGATGTTGGGTGCTCGACCAGTCCTTGTGGATATTGATGAAGAAACGTTCAATATTGACGTTTCCAAGATAGAAGCTGCTATTACTGAAAAGACAAAGGCTATTGTGCCAGTTGATCTGTATGGACAACCATGTGATTGGGCCGAACTACAGAAAATTGCCGAAAAACACGATCTGAAGATCGTTGAGGACGCGTGCCAGGCCATTGGTGCAGAATATCAAGGAGTAAAAGCTGGCGCGCTTGGTGATTTTGGCTGTTTCTCTCTGTATGCTACTAAGAACATTATGTGCGGTGAAGGTGGTGTCGTAACGACAAATAGTGATGAGGCTGCAGCAGCGATTCGTTCGTTTAGGCAACACGGTATGGTTGCGCTATACGAATATGCAGATTTGGGATATAACTATCGTATGTCAGATTTGCACGGTGCTATTGCTATTGAACAGTTGAAGAAGGTAGAAGACTTCACAAAGAAACGTCAAGAAAATGCTCGTAAATTAAATGATGCCTTAGCGGGTATCGTGGGTATTAAAACGCCGACCGTTAGTGACAATCGAAACCATGTATATCATCAATATACCATTTTGCTAGACAAAGACATACAACGAGATCAATTTATTGCTACCCTGAGAGACAAGGGTGTTGGGGCTGGCATTTACTATCCAAAACCTTTGCACGTATATCCACATATCGCAAAGCTTGGCTATAAGGCCGGTGATTTCCCGGTGGCTGAAGACTTGGCGGCACGAGTTGTATCTCTGCCGGTTCATCCAAAGGTTACAGATAAGGATATTGAGGTAATCATTGCGGCGATCAAGGAGTCCATCAATGGCTAATAAACAAGAGGGGAAACTGAGGGTTGCTGTCATTGGTACTGGCAACATGGGTAGGAACCATGTTCGCAACTACTTTATGCTTCCAGAATCAGAGTTAGTGGCAATTGCCGATGTTAACCCCGAGGCAAAATCTCTCGCCGATGATTATAAGGCACAATTCTTTTCCGACTATAAAGAAATGCTTGAAGAGGCGCGACCTGATGCAGTTTCTGTGGTGGTTCCAACGCCATTTCACCTTGAGGTGGCTACAGAGGTTATGTCACGAGGTATTCACTGTATGCTAGAAAAGCCGATCGCTTCATCGGTTGAAGAGGCTGACAAGTTGATTGCTTGTGCTAAGGAGAATAACGTTACCTTTACAGTTGGTCATATTGAGCGATTTAACCCGGTTATCAAGAAATTGAAGCAAATGGTTGATGATAATGCTATTGGCGATATTACTTCTGTGGTTTGTAAACGCGTTGGTGGATTCCCGGCGGTAGAGCCAAAAACCGATGTTATTATTGACCTGGCGGTACATGACGTTGATATCGTGAACTACCTTTTGGGTCAAAAACCAAGGTCTATTTCTAGCCATGGTTCGCGCACTCGTCACAGCAAAAAGATTGACTCAGCAGAGATATTGATGGATTATGGTCGAGCTTCCGGATTTATTCAGGCTAATTGGCTTACACCGGTAAAGATTCGCAAAATTTCCCTGACTGGATCACTTGGTTATCTAGAGGCAAACTACATTACCCAAGAACTTGTCTACTACAAACACAATATGAAAAAGATTGAAAAAGAAGGCTTTACAGAGTTTGTGTTGCAGGTTGGCGATCCAGAAAGGCGAATTATTAAGGTTGATTTTGAAGAGCCGCTCGCAGCCGAGCTAAAAGCCTTTTTAGCAAAAGCAATGGGTCGTACCGCTGCGGTAGTCGATCCAAGTGATGCTCGTGAGGCGCTAAGAATATCATTAGAGGCTATCGCGCCGTTTGAAAAGTAGTAAAGAAAGGGATTAGGTATTATGAAACGAATTTTAGTCACAGGGGCCGGCGGCTCACCATCAGCAAACTTTATTCGCTCATTGAGGGCGGCTGATGAAGAATATTATATTGTTGGTACGGATGCAGATAAGTATTATCTGCAGCGTGCTGAAGTTGATGCCAGGTATCTAGCGCCGCTTGCAAGTGACCCAAAATATACTGATTTCTTGAACTACGTTATCGAAAAAGAAAAGATTGAATTTGTCCACGCACAGAATGATGTCGAGGTCGGTTTCTTGAGTGAAAATCGAGAAAAGATCCATGCCAAGACATTTTTCCCAGCCAAGGAAACGGTGAAGATTTTACAAGATAAATTTGAGTCATTTAAGCTTTGGGAAGAAGCTGGTATTAAGGTGCCGAAGACGAAGCTGATAGAAGGCCGAGATACTGACTTGGCTGCACTCCTTGAGGAGATGGGTGGCTCAATGTGGCTAAGGGCAATATCTGGCGCGGGGGGTAAAGGCTCGCTACCGGTTTATGATGTCAAAAGTGCCAAGAACTGGCTTGATTTTCAAGAAAAAAATGGTTCATGGGAAGGTAACTTTACTGCAGCAGAGTTGCTTGAGCCAGAGACGGTTACGTGGATGTCTCTCTGGAAGGATGGTGAATTGGTCGTGGCGCAGGGTCGTAAGCGACTATATTGGGAGTTGGCAAAGATTTCACCATCCGGTGTGACCGGTGCTACTGGTACGGGCGTTACGTACTCAAGCGACGAACTAGATGATATTGCACGTCGAGCGGTGCTGGCTGTTGATAGTAAACCAGATGGTCTGTTCGGTGTTGATATGGCGTATGACAAAAATGGTATACCAAACCCAACAGAGATTAACATCGGTCGCTTCTTTACAACACACGAATTCTTTACTCAAGCGGGCCTAAATATGCCAGAAATGTTTGTGAAGCTTGGGTACGGCGAAGATGTACCAAAGTTAGACAAGAACACTAACCCGCTACCTGATGATCTAGTGTGGATTCGGGGTATGGATTTTCGACCAGTTCTATCTGACATGAAGACCGTTGAAGAAAGTGTTGCCGAACGCGATCGCATCCTAGGGGGGCTATAATGAAACTTCTTGTTACGGGAGCCTCGGGTTTCGTCGGTAGACGTTTCTTAGAAGTGGCGCCAGCTGATTGGGAGGTTGTTTGTTTGGGTCGATCTCAACCAGTCAATCTCACTGAGCGCTGGATCCAGTGTGATTTGTCAGATCAAAAAAATGTAGAGTCAGCGGTCAAGCAGATGAGCGATGAGACATTTGATGCCATTGTCCATTTGGCGGCATTTGTACCAAAAACAGCTACTGACGATACACTTGAAAATGCAAAACTGGGTAATATAGACGCGACAATTAACCTGCTGACTCATTTTGGTGAGAAATCTGAGAAGATTATTATCGGTAGTACAGCAGAGGTATATGATCAATCAAAAATCCACGGCCCAATCACAGAGGATAATGTCGTCGCCGGCGGCTCGTACTACGGCTCTACTAAAATGGCTAGCGAGCTCATCGCTCAGTCGTACGCAAAAAAAATGAATAAAGAACTAACTATCTTGCGGTTTTCGGTGATGTATGGTGGGTATGACCCTATCGTCCGAGCGATACCGAACTTTATTCGAGCAGCCAAGGCCGGCGAAGATTTGACGATTCGTGGCGCAAAGGTATTGCGTGATTATGTACATATTAATGATGTGGCACGCAGTGTTATCTGTGCGGTGAATGCGAACAGTGCCGGAGTCGTTAATATTGGAACCGGTAGGGGCGTTTCCATTCGAGAAACGGCTCAGGCGATTGTTGATAGTACGCAGTCACCGAGTCGTATTGCCGTTTTATCCGAAGACGGAGGCTCTGATATAGTCATTGATATATCTCGAGCGGAGAAGTTACTCAATTATCATCCCGAAGTGTTTTTCCCAGATAAACTCAAAGAGATGGAGGAATTGTATGAATAATAAAAATATCTTTGTTGACTTTGACGGTACGTTGGTTGATATTGCCCCGCGACACTATCGGGTGTATGAAAAATGTGTTAAGGCGCTGGGCGGGACTCCGCTTGGCAAAGAAGAATATTGGGAAATGAAGCGCGCTAACGTGTCTTGGGACAAGCTACTACCACTGAGCGGCCTGAGTATTGATGAAAAAGATGCATATCTCAAGCTGTTTATTGACCGGATCGAGTCGCAAGAAGAATTGGGTGCGGATGAACTCTTTAAGGATAGTTTGCGCATGCTAGAGCAGTTACGGGCAAACGGTAACAAGTTGTATCTATTAAGTCTGAGACGAAATGCAAATGCCCTTGATTGGCAGATTGAACATTTGGGAATTCGGTATTTGTTTGAAAAGATTTTGTCGGGCCATAGCGACACGAAAGAGGGGACGCTGCTGAAAAAGGCGGATATCGTCAGACAGATAGTGGACAGTCCAAGTGAAGTCGTTATCATTGGCGACACCGAAGCAGACATCGCGGCGGCTCAGCAGCTCGGTGCGACCAGCATTGCCCTTATGAGCGGTATTCGTAACGAGGAATTCTTATCAGCTATGCATCCAAACTATCTCGTTGGTGGTATCAGTGATGTAGGCAATATCAAGCGATAGTTTATTTCTTAAAATTATTGTTCTCATTAGAGACATCAATGGTGAGCGCTGTTAAAACTAGCTGTACACTTAAAATAAATGGTAGTACAGCTAGCATAACGCTGCCAGCAGTTGGTGATTGATGAGCAAACAATTTGACATATAATAAGAAGCCTGCGATCAATAGTGAGATAATCAGGAAAAATATACCAGTAAACAAGAACAAGGCTACTGGATGAAAACCATACAGAACATATTTGTAATAAATGCGTCGCCAAAAGCCTTTCCACACAGCTTTGAGGTTGCGCCAAGCGGTTGGAATTAGTTTAATGGTTGACTTTTCGTCACCATAGTGAGCTGGCACAGCATGATCAATAACCTTAGCATTAACTATGGATAGAGCAGTTAGCATGCTGGTTTCATAATCATAGCGCCTTTCCACCATGGAAAAATCGACCTTTTCAATTATGTCGCGGCGTAGCCAACCGCAGCCATTAGTGATGTCTGTGATGGAATAATATCCAGTCGAGAATTTTGTCAGCAATGATATGAAAATATTGCCGAATTGGCGGTATTTTGGCATGGTCTTAAAGGCTTCTCGGTGGAAAAAACGGCTGGCTTTCACGTAATCTGCTGATTCATCAATAAAATCGTCTAGCATTGCCTCGAGGTATGACGAGTCAAACTGGTCGTCGCCCGCCACGATCCCGATAGCGGTCGCTTTGGTGTGCTCGATAGCGTAATTATATCCTGCGATGAGAGCGCCGCCAACACCTTGATTTGTTTTGTTGTCAACGACAATCAGTCGATCATTTTGCTTTTTTAATTTATTTAGAACGCCAATGGTGTCATCAGTGCTGGCATCATTAACGGCTATAACATGATCAATGTACTTTGGTAATTTCTTGATCGTTTGAGTGATCATTTTTTCTTCGTTATAACAAGGTATAACAACTGCGGTCTCTAATTTTCTATACATACCTCTCATTATACTATAAAACATATATCGTTGTTGAGTGTGCTATGATTAATAAAGGCAGTATGAAAAACATTATTTTCCAGATATTTTTGTTTGGTGTTGTTGGCGGTGTAACACTGCTAATTGATACGTTAGTGACGTACATCCTTTATCACGGTGTCCATCTACCAGTATTTTTAGCAAGTGGTATCGGTTTTTTGTCTGGATTTTTCTTTAATTTCCCCATGAATCGTAAACAGGTTTTTCGCCACAACGAACATGACCGCTTCTCGCTAAAAACACAAATTATCCTCTATGTGCTACTGAGCGTATTTAACCTGTTTGCTACTTCGGCGACAGTTGATGCGCTCGTTAACTTCCGTATATTAGAGATTCAATGGGCAAAGGTTATCATAACGGCAATTTTTGCGGTCTGGAACTTTCTAGTGTTTCGATTAGTTATTTTTACCAAGAGAAAAAATATCGAAGAGAATTAGCAGTATTATTATCAGGCTTATTCATAGACTAAGCAGCCACAAATAATATGGCTGCTTAGCACACGATAAATTAATTTGACAGTAGTGGGTTGCCAAAAATAGGGTAGAACGTCCTAGACCAAGTATGTTCCATACCCTGATTTTTTGAGCGGTTTGGCAAGCCCTTCAAGTTGCTCGCGAGTAATCCAACCATTTTGAAAGGCAGTTTTTTCTGGACTACCAACGATTTGCCCAGTACGGGTTTGAACGACACGAACAAAGTCCTCGGCGTCGGTTAGGCTGCTAATAGTTCCTGTATCAAGCCAGACGTCACCATTATCAAGAGCTTGCACTCTTAATTTACCACGGCGTAGATACTCAGCGTTGACTGAGGTAATCTCTAGCTCACCACGATCGCTCGGCTGAACGCCTTTGGCAATTTCAATCACGTCATTGTCATAGAAATAAAGTCCAACCACTGCAAAGTTTGACTTTGGCTGAGTAGGTTTTTCTTCAATTGACACTGCTTGGTTGTCTTTGTCAAACTCGACGACACCATAGCGTTCTGGATCAGACACCTCATATGCAAAGACGACACCACCCTCCGGGTCGGTACACGCTCGCAATGAATCATCAAGTGCTGCGCCGTAAAAAATATTGTCACCAAGTACCAAGGCTACTTTATCGTCACCGACAAACTCCTCGCCAATGATGAATGCCTGAGCGAGACCGTCCGGGCTTGGTTGCACGGCGTACTGTAAGTTGATACCCCACTGTGAACCGTCGCCTAGTAGTCGTTGAAAGCCGCTCTGCTCTTCGGGTGTGGTAATAACCAAAATATCACGAATCCCAGCCTGCATCAGTGTTGTGAGGGGGTAGTAAACCATTGGTTTGTCATAGATCGGCATCAGCTGCTTGCTGATTGCCTTGGTAATTGGCCACAATCGTGTACCTGATCCACCCGCTAAGATAATTCCTTTCATAGACCTCCTTCGTGTTACATACCCACTATAACATATATTTTACCAAGTGATACAGGGAATTATTCGTGACTTTTTCCTCTAAATATGCTAAAGTCTAAACTATAAACACGTATTGTATGAGACAGTCTTCAGCGAGAAGCTCCTATCTCTGAAAGGAAACCATCACATGCCAGAAAGAGACACATTTCATCGCGGTAACACTGTTCCGTCTGAGGAGCAGGCCACCAGCGTTCTAGAACAGACCCCGGTACCTAACACAGCAAGGCAAGAGTCTAATCGGCAACATGAGGATTATGCCTTTCATCACCAGCTGATGTGCGAGGTTACTGAGGCGTTGAGCGGCGAGCGCGACATTACTTACGTACCGTTTGAGCCAGACAGTTTTGATTATAATAATATTACCAGCGTTGACAGGAGTAATGTGGCAGTGAAAGAAGCGCTCAAAACAGCGGGTGCAGTCATTTGTGTTGGTCGTGAAATTGTAGTTAATCCAAATTATGACCCGGCGTTTCCAGAGCGAAACACTACGGACACGGCATCTGCTCGGTCGAATGTTGCCACCTCAAGCGAGCTGTTTCATGAGGCACGTATGCTGGGCAATGAAGATGTAAAAGTCATTCCTACCGCTTGGATGCACAACCGCTATATTGATATGATGTTTGCATTGCCAGTTCTGGCTGAGGCCGCAGGCGTGAATGTCGAGGATGTTACCCATATGTCAGAGGAGCAGATGCTTCGGCTGCTGGGAGACAAGGACCTTGGTATTTTTAATGAAGTTGCCAAGCAGATGCAGACAAAATCCAAACTAGCGCACCAAGCGTTTCATAATATTATGGCCAAGCGTGAGGTCGATACCGATAATAACTACGAGGTAGCAAGAGCGTTTCTTGAAGAGTACAAAAGCTATCCACGAACTGGTGAATCGGTGCTTATGAAAGAGTTGGCCCTAGAGCATGGCGTACCAGCGGATCACGTGATAGAGGAACCTGACTCGGTTGATACGAATACTAACCTTCTCAATGTTGCGACCGCTATTGAGAAGGGTGTTTATGGCTTTGAATTTAGCGAGGATACTCCGCTTGTGATCGTTGCTGGTCAAGATCACTTGCCGCGCACAATGTGGATTGCTGACAAGATATTTCCTCCAAATGTTCCACTTGTATTTGTTGAAAGTGATGCAGTGCTGCCGGATAGGGAAGCTCTCCGCGATTCGTGTAATCGTGAGCTTGCATCATTTAGAAAAGGCAGGGAGTGGCTTCGTAATATCCAAGGTTCAGACTATCAAGATCACCTCGAAAAACTTGAATACGTTATTGGTGGTGGCTATTTTGGTAACGAAGATATACCAAGAAAAAATCTTGCTAAATTAGCAAAAGAGATTCAAGAGGAGGCAGCAGCCCGCTAGGCGTGGGCTGACTGCTGTTCGTTGTTGATATACTGGCGAAGGTCTTCGGTCCAGTCGTGGCTGACGAAGCCAGTTGCGTGTAGCTTGTCGAGACTCATATTACTACCGAGCGGTCGAGGAGCAATGCCTTCTTTGCCAGCAAAGTACTCAGCGGTTGTCGTGTCAGTAACGGTGAGGTCGTCACGTCCAGCTAGGTTCAAGATACGGCGGGTGATGTCTGCCCAAGAAGCAAGCGGGCCGTCGTTTGTAGCGTTGTATGTACCGAACGGTGCCTGTGTAGTTAACAGATGATCAATAATCCGAACGAGTTCGCTCGTAAATGTTAGGCGGCCAATTTGATCGCTAACCACCGTCGGCGAGATATTTTTCTCGGCGAGTCCCAACATGGTACGGACGAAGTTTTTACCTTCGCCGATAACCCAAGTGGTGCGCAGTAAATAAAACGTATCGAGCTGCTCAACGAGCAGATCTCCAGCCGCTTTTGATGCACCATAAACACTCAGTGGGCTGAAGTCCTCATTTTCAGAATGAGGTTCTTTCATCCCGTCAAACACGTAATCGCTGGAAATATGCACTAAAGTCATATCGTGAGCGCGGCAAACTCGGGTTAGGTTTGCAACAGCTGAGGCGTTAACCTTCCAGGCTGCTACGCGACCCTCTGGTGTTTCCGCGCCGTCAACGTTGGTAAAGGCTGCCGCGTTTAAAACTATTGATACCTCTGACCAGTCAAAGGATTCGACTGATTGGCTGTTGGTGATGTCCAGTTCTGCTTGGTCAGCAAACTTGGCATTAGGATACTGCTCGCGTAATGCTGTGCCAAGCTGTCCATTGGCACCAATTATGAAAAATTTGCTATCGTCCATGTTAAACCTCCATTGGGATTACGTTTGCAAGTAGCGGGTGAGCGGCGTCTTTTTCAGAAATGATCGCTTGGTCCTTGTTGATCGGCCAGTCAATACCGAGTGCTGGGTCAAACAGATTGACAAAGGTGTATTTTGCGTCTGGAGACCAGTGTGCGTCAACGAGATAGGTATAAGCAACGTTGTCGTCTAATGTCTGAAAGCCATTTGCGACACCATTCGGTACGAAGATAGCCGTGCCAGGATTGATTTCGTGCGTGAAAACCGTACCGAAGCTGTCGCCTTTGCGCAAATCACACCACGCGCCGAATACCCGACCATTGGCGGTGGAGATGAATTTATTCCACGGCTCGGCGTGCAGACCGCGGGTAGCACCGGCTTTGTCGTTGAAGCTGATGTTGTTTTGCACAATGTTAAATGACGGCAGTCCCAGTGCTTCCATTTTTTCCTTTTGGTAATTTTCCTTGAACCAGCCGCGATTATCGCCGTGGACAGGCATCGTGATTACAAACAATCCTGGGATTGGCGACTCAGTGACGGTGAGTTCGTTATAATTTGATGGGTCAAAGCTCATACTTCCTCCTCCAAGAACTTTTTAAAACCTTTTCTAATATCATCATTGAACACGATGTCGGGGTTAATTCCGTCAAGCGGCAACGTGACTATTTCAGCAACGTCATCACCTGGTTTCGGTTGTGCATCGGTATGCAGGATTGCCCAGAATAAACTGGTGAGGACTGGTAGGTCTTCACCCTGGAAATGATAGGTCGCAGGTACTGAGCAGAAGTAGGTGAGCGGGCTATACCATTCTTTCGTTAGCCCTGTTTCTTCGGTGATTTCACGATGTGTAGCGTCCTCAATGCTTTCGCCCGCTTCTAGGAAACCACCGATACAATCAACCATACCCTTACCGGGATTAATAGCTCGTCGGGACAATACGACATGTTGTCTGTCAGATGTCAAAAAGAATACCCCAGCAGTTGGCAGGGGATTGTTAAAAATACTATGCTGGTTATCGCAGACCCAAAACCCACCAGACGTTCGATTCAGTGCTGTGCCGCACCGTCGGCAAAAGTTCATTTCGCGCTGAGAATATATATCTTTTGTAGCAACCATTCTCTATTGCCCCTGTTTTGCGTAAGCCGCTTCAACCGCTTCTTTTTGGGCTTTCCACCAATCTTCGTGCTCGCGGTACCATTCAATGGTTTGCAGTAGACCGTCACGCATACCCGTTTGATTGTCGGTATACTGTGGTTGCCAGCCCAGCTCGCGGCGTAGTTTGCTGGAATCCATGGCGTAGCGCATGTCGTGGCCTGGGCGGTCATTGACATGCTCGTACCAATCTTTACCTTTGCCCATCAGCTCGCAAATCAGTTCAATCACCATTTTGTTGTTGACGTGATCGTTGTCGGCGCCGATAATGTACGTTTCACCCAGTTCGCCTTTTTCCAAGATGAGATGAACTGCTGAGTTGTGATCATCGACATGAATCCAGTCGCGGACCTGTTCGCCAGTGCCGTACAGTTTGGGCTTGATGTCACTCAAAATATTAGTAATTTGGCGTGGAATAAACTTTTCGATGTGTTGGTATGGACCGTAGTTGTTTGAACAATTGGAAATCGTCGCTTTGATGCCGAAGCTGCGAACCCAGGCACGTACTAACATGTCGCTGGAAGCTTTGGTGCTGGAGTAGGGACTGGATGGGTTGTACGGAGTGTCTTCAGTGAAGCGGTTGGGATCGTCGAGTTCCAAATCGCCAAATACTTCGTCGGTCGAGATATGATGCAAACGCTTGCCGTGCTTGCGGATCGCTTCAAGAATGGTGTAGGTGCCAATGACATTAGTCTCGACAAACGGCCACGGATTACGCAAAGAATTATCATTGTGGCTTTCGGCGGCGAAATGCACCACAATGTCAGTTTCAGCCACCAACTTATCCATCAACTCGGCATCGCAAATGTCGCCTTCGACAAAATTAATTTGGCTAGCTACTGGCTCCAAGTTGGCGCGATTGCCCGCATAAGTAAGCTTGTCGATAACAGTGATGTCATATTCTGGCTTGTGTTTGACGGTATAATGCACAAAATTCGAGCCAATGAATCCCGCGCCTCCCGTGACTAGCATCTTTGTCATAGCTTCATTATACATGAGATGATGAATATTGTATAATGACCATTATGATCATCGTCATTATCGCAGGTGGGTCGGGAACGCGGTTGTGGCCACTGTCCGTGGCGACGCGCCCCAAACAATTGTTAGCTCTCACATCAGAGCGCACCATGGTCCAACAAGCCTATGACCGGGCCAGAAAGCTCGGTGACACCGTTTATGTGGTGACCGAGGCCAGCCACGCCGGGGCGCTTCGGGCGCAGCTGCCGGAGCTACCGGACGAGGCCTTCT
>CAUPZG010000003.1:0-55473 GCA_963516175.1 uncultured Candidatus Saccharibacteria bacterium
CTTCTCCTCACATCATTGCCATGGTGGGCGTGCCGGGGGCGGGCAAGTCGCAATTTGCGGCTGAGTTTTCTGAGATGTTTCATGCACCGCATTTGGACTCTGGTATCTTAGCGACATTATCTGACGATGAGGCAGCTGTTAATTATGCGAGCGGTGCGCTCCTCAAAGAACTGATGAAGACCCATCAAACTATCGTGTTTGAGGGAGCAACGGAGAAGCGAGCCTGGCGGGTTGAGCTCGCCAAGGCAGCCCGCGCTGCTGGCTATAAGATTCTCTTTGTCTGGGTGCAGACCGACCTGGCGACTGCCAAGATGCGCTGGCTCAAGGCTAACGATAATGATGAAGCAACGTTTGACACTAAGCTCAAACAATTCTCACCGCCACATCCCAGTGAGCCATGCGTCGTCATCAGCGGCCGCCACACCTATAATACCCAAGCCCGCACCTTGCTCAAGCGCCTAGCCGACGTTCGCCCAAACACCATAGTTACCCCAACCCAGCCGCAGGCTACCCAGGCTGATACCCCCAAGCGCCGACCACAGCGCCCAGTCCTCAACCGTATCCGTGTCAGCTAGGGGTGTATATGCCAATAATTACCGACGCTGAGTTTGGCGAGATCACGGTGAGGCGCTCGCACTTGGCGCGTCAGGTGTCGCTAAAAATCGCACCAAACGGGCAGCTACGGATCAGCCTGCCAACGTACACGCCGCTACTTGCAGCAAAGATGCTTATCAAATCATCCCGGTCACGTATTCGCAAGCTCCTGGCTGAACATCAACAAGGTCACGACTATACGCACGATCAGCCAATTGGTAAAAGCCATCACCTGATCATCGGGACCCAGCCCGCGCTTACTGAGCCCACCATCAAATGCTCCGGCACCCGTATCCTCGTCAAGCTACCGCCCGGCACCGACATTACTACTCCAGCCATCCAGCAGCGCATTCGCGAAGTCGTCATCACAGCGCTACGCAAAGAAGCCAAAAGCTACCTGCCGCGGCGACTGAAATTCCTGGCTGAGGAGCACGGCTTTTCCTATCAAGCCGTTAAGCTGACGCACGCCTCGAGCCGCTGGGGTAGCTGCTCGTCGCGCGGCACGATTAGCCTGAATATTGCGCTGATGAACTTGCCGTTTGAGCTACTTGATTATGTATTGATCCACGAGCTAGCTCACACTCGCCAGATGAATCACTCTGACGCATTTTGGCGAGAGGTTGCGGCCATCGACCCAGCTTACAAAATGCACCGAGCGGCACTGAAAAACCATACACCGCACGTGTAGCATGTGCTATACTAAATCATATGAAACAAGGGATGGGCACGTGGCGCACGAGGCGCAGTCAGCAGCAGCATGCACATGAGAACATGGATGCCGCGCCAGAGCATAGCCAGATGATGACGTTGGTAAACAGCTTGACTGATGCGGTGCTGAGTACCGATGCTCACGGCGTTATTACGATTTATAATGCAGCGATGATCGGCCTGCTGGATACCAATGCCACGCTTCATGGCCACCATATTAACGAGATATTTCAATTACAAACACTGGGTAGAACGCCAATCAATGTGTTTGAAGAACTGAGTAAGTCGCCATCAATCCGTACCCGTGATGACCTGATCATGCCGCTCCGCGATGGCGATCAGTTGCGATTGGAGGCGACCTTTGCGCCGATTTTGGGTGGTAGCTCGAGCGCTGATGGCTATGTGCTCATTCTGCGTGACGTCACCAAAATCAAAAGCCTCGAAGAGGAGCGTGATGAATTCATCAGCGTCATCAGCCACGAACTGCGCACACCAGTGGCGATCGCCGAGGGAGCACTTGATAACGCTCGGCTGCTCGCCGAGAAAGGCTACACCCAAAAGGTACATGAAGCATTAGTAGCGGCTCATGATCAGGTGATGTTCCTCGCCAAAATGATCAATGACCTTAGCACCTTATCGCGCGCCGAGCGTGGAGCGGCGGACGAGACGGAGTCAATTGATTTGATGGAGTTGGCGGGTACATTACACAGTGAGTTTGCGCCGCGAGCGGCCGAGAAGGGACTGCGGTTTGATCTCGACGTGAGTGCGCAGATTGGCGTGATCACAGCTTCACGGCTATACTTGACCGAGCTACTGCAAAACTTCATCATCAATGCTATCAAATATACGCCTCATGGTGGGGTAACGCTGCGAATGCATCGGCATAATGGTGTGGTACAGTTTGCGGTGATTGATACCGGGATAGGTATCGGCAAGACTGACCAAAAAAAGATTTTCCAGCGGTTTTACCGAGCTGAGGATTATCGTACCCGCGAGACCAGCGGCACCGGCATCGGACTATACGTTGCGGGTAAGTTGGCGCACAAGCTCGGCTGCACCATCTCTGTTAAAAGCCGACTCAACCATGGTTCGACATTTAGCTTTGAGCTGACCGATCCTCGCGTGTCCACATCAAGCGACCCTTGCAATCACGCCCCAGACACGCTACAATAGACTTGACAGTCTGCTAAGAAGCAGACTTTTAAATTGGGAGAAGCTATGGCACAAAAAAACGCAGCAGGATCAAAGACAACTGTTCGCCGCATCACCGCAAAAGATGACGGGACGAAGCAGTCGTCACCACATACATCAAAAGCAACCACAACCACCAAAAAAACCACCAGTAAGACCGCCAAAAAAACGGTGACAGCAGCCACTGCCTCACCAAAACAGCCAAAAACCATGGCCAAAAAATCCGCCAAGAAGTCAGGCAACGTTGGCTATTTCAAGGGCGCATGGCAGGAGCTCAAGCTGGTACGCTGGCCAACTCGTTCAGCGACCTGGAGCATGACGGCGGCGGTGCTGGTGTTTACACTGATCTTTGTGGTGCTGATCTTGCTGCTTGACGCTGCATTCAACTGGGGCTTTAATCAAATTTTGAAATAGGAAAGGGAATTTATGTCATCAAATCGCTACGATTCAACCCGCTCGTGGTACGCCATTCACACCTACTCGGGCTATGAGGAAAAGGTTGCTGAGTCCATCCGCCAGCGCATCAACGGCGTCGACATGGCCGACAAGATCTTTGACGTCATGGTGCCGAAAGAAAAGCAAATTCAGATCAAAAACGGCAAGCGCAAGGTTGTCGATGCCAAGATCTTTCAGGGCTATGTGCTAGTCGAGATGAAGCTGACCGACGAGACGTGGTACATCGTCCGCAACACGCCGGGTGTGACTGGCTTCGTTGGTGCCGACACCACGCCGACACCGGTGTCGGACAAAGAAATTGCCAAAATCAAAAAGCGCATGGGTGTCGAAGAGCCAAAGCATCAGATCGATTTCTCGGTCGGTGAAGTGGTCTCCATCATTGACGGACCATTCAAGGGCTTTGATGGGTCAATTGCAGAAATTGACGCCGTCAAGGGTAAGATCAAGGTCATGGTTAGTATGTTTGGCCGCGATACACCAGTCGAGCTGGACGCACTACAGGTCAAGAAAGTCTAGCCGCCTGATCATCTGGCCGCGCGGCGATACACCGGTCGAGCTACCAGACATCTTTGGCTTCAACTACCTCGCTACTTCTCGCGAGGTAGTGTTGCGTAGCAAAGAGGACTAGCGCCACCGTAATTACCCCGAGCAGCACCGCCGCGATCGGCCACTGCCTGGCATCGTACATCGCCATGATCAGAACTGGCACTGTCCCGATGCCGCACGCCAATATTTTGCCAAACAACAGGGTCGCCAGCGTCACTCGACTATGGCACAACCGAATACTGCGCTTCAATAGATACGAGCCGCAGCGCCCCAGCCAATACGGCAGCATTATCACCACACCCAAAACCGCGACTGTCATCACCGACATCAATATCAGCTGCACGACTTGTAAGAGAAACGGTACTGCACGAGGCGTCGTATCAATCGGCGTAGCAGGCGGGGTAGTCGTCGATTGCACCACCTCTGGCGATACACCGAGCTGCATGAGTAGGCCACTGCGTGCCAGCCACAACAGCCCAGCACCAACGATGACCGCATACGTAAAAATCAACAGGCTATAAGCGAGTGCACCAAACATATTGATAAGGCGACGAACTGGTTTGATGCCGCGAGCGTTCATGCTTGTATTCTAGCACAATTTTCGTTATAATACAGTGGTTACGCACAGAAAAAGTAAGAGGAAACTATGGCAAAGAAAGTTATCGGTAATCTAAAATTACGTATCCCTGCCGGACGAGCAACCGCTGGGCCACCAGTCGGTTCAACCCTGGGTCAGTGGGGGCTGAACATGATGGATTTCATCAATCCATTCAACGACGCTACCAAAGATATGATGGGCAAGGACGTTATCGTCCACATTCAAGTGTTCGAAGACCGCACCTTTGCGTGGAAGAGTCTGGGACAACCAGTGGATGATATGATCCGCGAGAAAGCCGGCATCCAAAAGGGTTCAGGCAAGCCACACGCCGAGAAGGTCGGCACAATCACTCGCGCTCAGCTTCAGGAAATTGCCGAAGCAAAGATGGATCAGCTAAACGCCATCGACATCGAAGGCGCGATGAAAGTTGTCGCTGGCTCCGCTCGCTCGATGGGCGTAGAGGTTACCGACTAATTTATACCTGTTCATCCAAAATTGCTCCCTGCCGTGGGAGTAATTTTATTATGGTATAATCATCTGATGATTACCAACAATTTACTTGATACTACGGTTATCGAGGCACTGCGAGCCAACAAGCTCGTCGTGGCACCAACTGACACTATTTATGGCCTGCTCGCTCGAGCTGATAGCCCGAGGGCAGTTGATGAGCTGTACCGCGTACGCCGACGCGACCGTACTAAATCCTGTATCATCCTGCTTAGTAGCGCCAACGATATCCCCAGCCTCACTGCCGATCAGCGACGTATCTATGATCAGCTGTACTGCGAACGACCAACCACTATTGTCGCCAGGGTTAGCCCAGACGTTATGCCACATCTGGTGCGCACTGATGCAACCTTGGCATTTCGCGTCGTACCACCAGAGACAGCATTGTCTGAGCTGATTCAACTGGTTGGCCCACTACTCGCACCGAGTGCCAACCTGGCAGGGCAGCCGCCAGCTACCACAATCAATGAGGCAATCACGTACTTTGGTGATAAGGTAGCCGTCTATGTTGACGGCGGGGAGATCAAGGGGGCGATGCCTTCACGGATCATCAGATGTACCGACGACGGGCAAGTGATCACCCTGCGGCAATAGTTTCCATTACAGCCAACCAGGCGCCCGGCGTCTTGCTCTTGTGGGCCTATGAGCTACGACTGCTTGAACGGCCGCACCAGCTCTAGCTCTGGTCGCATCTCGGCGATACGCATCAGCTCGTTGTATTTGGCGATACGCTCTGAACGTGACATCGAACCAGTCTTGATCTGACCGGTACCGAGTCCGACCGCCAGATGAGCAATTGTCACGTCCTCAGTCTCGCCCGAGCGATGGCTCATCACCGTATTCCAGCCGGCCTTTTTCGCCATCATCACCGCCTGAATGGTCTCGCTCAGTGTGCCAATTTGGTTTGGCTTGATCAAAATCGCATTGCCAGCCTTTTCAGCGATCGCCCGGTCCAGCCGCATCACATTCGTCACCAACAGATCATCACCAACCAGCTGCGTCGTCGAGCCAAGCTCCGTCGTCAGCGTCTGCCAGTCGTGCCACGCTTCCTCATCCAGTCCATCCTCGATCGACACCACCGGATACTCAGCCCGCAGCTGCTTGTACATCTTGATCATGCCATTCACGTCGAGCGTGCGATGCTCCGTCTCTAGCCGATACTGACCATCGCCCTCATGGAATTCGCTCGAGGCCACGTCAAGCGCAAAGGCAAAGTCCTGCTCCAACTTGTAGCCAGCCTGCTGAATTGCTCGTGCCAGCAGCTTGACCGGCTCCATATTACCGCCACGCACATGTGGCGCGTAACCGCCTTCATCGCCAACGGTCGTCGGGTAGCCCTCGGCCTTGAGCACCTTCGCCAGCGCATGAAACACCTCGGCACTCATCCGCATCGCGTCCTCGAACGTCGATGCGCCAACCGGAATGATCATGTATTCCTGAATATCAGTAGCACCAAGCGCGTGCTGCCCGCCGTTCATCACATTGATCATCGGCATCGGCAGGCTCATCGTACCGGCGTTCGCCAGCTGATTGACATAGACAAAAAATTCAAGCCCCTTGGACTCGGCCGCCGCCTTGGCAACTGCCAGGCTGACCGCTAGGATCGCATTCGCCCCAAACCGTCCCTTGTTTGGTGTACCGTCCAGCTGTCGCATCCGCTCATCAACCCGATGTTGCGCAAATGGATCCATGCCGCGCAGCGCCCGCGCGATCTCAACATTGACATGCTCAACTGCCTTGAGCACACCCTTACCACCATACGCCAAGTCGCCGTCACGCAGCTCGACCGCCTCGTGCGAACCAGTACTGGCGCCCGACGGCACCGCCGCCCGCCCGAACGAGCCATCGCTCAGCCGAACATCAGCCTCCACCGTCGGATTACCCCGAGAATCTAAAATTTGTCGTGCGTGAATGTCTGTGATTGTGATATTGTTCATACCTGCTATTGTAGCAGAGACGAAAGAGTAGGGGCAAGCGGGTTACGACCTTCGCCTCACTCGTACAGGCTCTATGTTTCCCTCTCCGCTACTTTGCCAAGGCAGTGCAGCGCTATCACACACCGTCACCTCTACTAAGCGACCCGTCTTTGCCCGAAATCGAGCTGTCGTTGGACCAGGACACTTCTCGGCAAACTGCAATACGCGATTTCCAGACTCATCGATCTCATCAAAACAGCCCGCTACCTAACTACGTAGATCTTTATTAAGCTCTCCCACGACCTCAGGGTCCAGATCTGCAACATCAACCTGCACGCCGTCACCTCGAAAAAGTTGAATATTTGGATTATTGCTCAACCCCTTCAGGGCTAAATCTGCAGCCTCCTTGGCAGCCTGCCGTCTATTCTCTACATTCTCGCAAGCCGGACCGGCAATCGGACAGTCCTTGCATCTACCTAAAAATTCTGCCTTACTCATAGTTACATAATTGTACCGCTACGTTGCAGGTATGTCAAATTACTTGCAAAATAATGTGTTCTCATCTACACTTGTAGTTAATTATGGGAGAAAGACATCATTATTCGCCAATAGCTGACGGGCTGTCTGTGCTAAGTAGCCTAAACTTTCAGCGAGGAGTTAGTGAGGCAAATCATGCGTTCGCTGTCACGATAGAAGTAGCGAAAAGGGGAGAGCACCTCCCGCTGGATAGGGATCCCGAAAACATAATCAAACAGCATATCATCCCGCACTTCCCGGACGACTACATCGGCTCGCCAGTGACTATCACAAATGTTACTGAAAGCGATAGACTGGCTGTTTGTCAACTGAGAGGAAAACTCCTGCTACCAGAGGCTAAAACATTTACAGTCAATAAGCGCTCACAAACACTGGCAGCGCTGGCGATTCGTTCCTGGGAAGGTATGCATCATTTTCCGCTCTCCCAAGAGACAGTCGGCAATATTCTCCAATTTGATGTTCATCTACCGACTGATTTGCTGGCGAACTATTTTTCGGCTCAAGCCACAAATCCCGAGATACACGAGACAATACTCGACATAGAAAATGCCGCCAAATATGCTGGCTCGCCCGCCGACCGTGCTGCGATAATCGCCTGGGGTGTTCAAACATTGACTCAGCAATTGGGTGAAGACTTCTGTAAGGGTGGGTCGTTTTCTGGTGAAGGATCTACATTTACAAGTGAGGGGATTAGACTTCCGTATAGTAAATTTAACGACATGAGATCCACCGGCCTTAGTGTAATTACCGACCACACCAATGATGAGCCAGCTCCGCGGGTTGCCCTTTCGCTGGAAGATGGCGATAGCACTATTCATGTGATCCCAGACCGTCGTTTCCTCTCGAAGTTAATGCGCCATAACAGCGATGACACAGATACTCTCGCAGCATAAACCCTAGTTGCTTTACTGCATTATTTCAGGTATAATTCCACTATCATCAAATCAATGCTGGGAGGCAAATTCGCCCGAGGTGGCGAGCCGCCGCTTGTACCACAGAAAGGATTAGTATGGCCAAGAAAGCCGAGCTGCTGGAGAAAGCAGCAGAACTACAACTAACAGTCAGCGACAAGAACACCATCGCTGAGATCGAGGCAGCAGTTGCCGAGGCTGAATCAGGCGCGCCTGAAAACAGCAAGTCGCACGACACCAAAGATAAAGACGTTATCGCCGAGCGCGAGGCCGTCGTTGCCAAGGCCGGCAAGCGTAGCCAAAAAGCCCTCGACGAGGCTGCCGAGAAAGCCGAAAAGGAAGCTCGCAAAGAAGCAGGCGACACCACGCCGCAATCCGACGATGCCGAAGCACACATCAAGAAAGGCCCAAAGCCAATCACTCGCCCGCGCCTGGAACGCCGCGGCAAGAAGTATCAGGAAGCTGCGAAGAAGATTGAGAAAAATAAATTGTACAGCCTTGACGAAGCGCTGAAACTGGCCGCTGAGACCAGCCCAGTCAAATTTGACGCCAGCGTTGAAATCCACGTTCGCCTGGGCGTTGATCCACGCCAAGCCGACCAAAACATCCGCTCGACCGTAGCACTGCCGCACGGCACCGGCAAGGACGTTCGCGTGGCAGTGTTCGCACCAGAGTCAGAACATGCCGCTGCTAAAAAAGCCGGCGCTGACATCATCGGTGACGAGGAATTCCTCAAGCAGCTGGACAAGGAAGAATTGAACTTTGACATCTTGGTCGCCACACCGCAATATATGCCAAAGCTTGGCAAATACGCTCGGCTACTCGGCCCGCGCGGTTTGATGCCAAATCCAAAGTCCGGCACTGTTGCTACCGACGTCGCCAAAGCCGTGTCTGAAGCCAAAGCTGGCAAGGTTGAGTACCGCGTCGACAAGCAGGCCATCGTCCATTTGTCAATCGGTAAAGTTTCGTTTGGCGCCGACAAACTAGTGGAAAACACCCGCGCCTTCTTCACCAGCCTGAATGCCCAAAAACCATCCAGCCTCAAGGGCATTTACGTCAAATCTATCGCCGTCACCACCACTATGGGGCCGAGCGTAAAGGTTGAAACTTCGCTGTAAAACCAGCTTCTATGAAAACGCGCTCCACATTAAGCAGGGCGCGTTTTCGCATTCCTGAAAATTAAAGCCAACATTGTCTTGCATCCCGTTGTCATTTCTGCTACAATTCTAATGAACATTACCAAAGACAGCGCGCGACCGAAGGGAACTGAGGTATAAAAATGCCGCCGAGGGATGAAACGAACAGTTTTATTTGGCGTCTTTGGTAGTGCGAGAATCAAAGACGTTTTTGTTTGCTCGGCTAATGCCCGGATAAACGAGAACCAGATTTTCCATTACCGCACGTTAACAAATCGGTCGAATCACACAAGAACCAATCAAAGAAAGGATTTTTATGGCAATTTCACGCGATAAAAAACAAACTTTGGTTGCTGAACTAACCGAGCTTCTGAAAGACGCCAAGGGTACAGCATTTGCGCGGTACCAGGGTCTGAGCGTGGCTGAATTGCAAGAGCTGCGCAAGGCTGCCCGCGAAGCAAACGTCGTCATCAAGGTGGTCAAAAACCGTTTGGTACGCGTAGCATTGCAAGGCGTTGACACCTATAAAGAAACTGACACCGACCTCCTAGTTGGCCAGTTGGTTTACGCCATGAGCGCTGACGACGAGGTCATGCCAGCAAAAGTTCTGGACACGTTTGCAAAGACGCATCCAGCACTGCAGTTGGCCGGTGGCTTCTCAGGTGAAGGCCTGAGCATCAACGAAGCTGACATCAAAGCACTGGCGAGCCTGCCAAGCAAGGATCAGCTCATCGCCGAAGTGGTGGCGCAATTACTCTCACCGGTTCACGATACCGTGAGCGCGCTTGGCGGCAATTTGCACGGCCTACTGGATGGCATCGAAGCCAAAGCTGCGGCTTAAGTTTAGCAATCAATCATCTCGAGTTATTCGGTCTTCATAAGTCTCCGTACAGCGATTGCAGCCCGAGCGCCATTCAAGGCGCCCGGCGCGAAAAGAGGAGGCGTTGAAGATTGGATGACTCGAGATGATAAATAATTAATAATCTAAGGAGAATACCATGGCTGATATTAAAAAATTGGCTGAAGAACTGACCAAGTTGACAGTTCTGGAAGTTAACGAATTGAAGAATCACTTGAAAGATGAATACGGCATTGAGCCAGCTGCTGCTGCAGTGGCTGTTGCTGGTCCAACTGCTGGTGGCGACGGGGCCGCAGAAGACGAAAAAACTGAGTTCACCGTCACTCTGAAAGACGCAGGTGCTCAAAAAGTTGCTGTCATCAAGGCAGTCAAGGAAATTACTGGCTTGGGCCTCGGTGAGTCAAAGGCTATCGTTGACGGCACACCAGCACCAGTTAAGGAGAAGGTATCTAAGGACGAAGCTGAAGCTGCGAAGAAGACTTTGGAAGACGCAGGCGCTAGCGTTGAGTTAAGCTAATTTTGCGTGAAACGACCGATTGTTTTCGTAGAGAAATGCCGCCCGGGACTTATACCACGGGCGGTATTTTATTGGCAAGGGTAAAAATTACCACAGTTTTGCCCGACTATCTGTTATCATTGTGGAAAGACGAGCCGTTAGCCGATGCGAATCGGCCGGCGGGACTTGCATGCTCACATAATTAGTGCTATATTACTCTCACGTATTATCAAAAATAGACAAGGAATGCGAGCCATATGTCTGATTTACCGGAAAAGCAAGTTAAGCGCCTCAGGACGCTTATCCAAGAAGCAGAAACCAACTTAGCGGCAGCCAAGGAGCTGCTGATCAGCATCGTTGGCGACGACGGGCAAGTCGTCACGCCAAAAACCTCGTCGGACGATGTCGCTGGCAAGGTGATCGAGGGTGTGTTTGATGGCCAGATGATGATGGGGCCTGATGGCAAGAATTATCCAATCCCGGCGAACTACGCCTCAAAGTCCAAGCTCGTCGAGGGCGACATCTTGAAATTAACCATCGCCGAAGACGGCAGCTTTATCTATAAGCAAATCGGCCCGGTCTCGCGCAAACAAGTCATCGGTACACTCGTCCAGCACGACGGCGTCTACTACGTCGAAACCAACGGTCGCGAATACCGCATCCTGCTCGCTAGCGTTACCTTCTTCCGCATTGAAGTTGGTGACCAAGTCACCATCATCATACCGGAGGACAACCCTGACGCCACATGGGCCGCGGTTGAAGCAGCGCTGTAGACTATTTTTGCACTTGAAACCGTCCGCACAGTTGCTGGGCGGTTTTTGATATAATTGTGCTATGCCTGAGGAGTTTTTACTAAGCTACACTAGCTTTGGCGCTGAGAATCGGCCGTTTCTAGAGTGGCAGGTTGATGGCAAGACTGAGCGTAGGGATGTTGTGGGGCGGGAGTTGTCACTGGCGTTTGATGTTTCGACCAAATATTGTACGGGCTGGGTGGACTTTGACAATCACTGCAGCCAGGTTTGTCCTGATAGCGCAATGGTCGATGAGAAGTATGAAAATTGTCTGAAATGTCGTAACCGGACTGGGTTTAATCCAGCATTTTATCATGCTGATTCGGTGTCGGCGCAGCAGGAAAAGATTAATCAAAATCCGCACTTCGTCTATCTGGCATATTTCGCGCCGGGAGTCATTAAAGTCGGTATCTCTCAGGAAGCGCGCGGCATTCGTCGGCTGCTGGAGCAGGGAGCGCGCGTGGCATTGAAACTGGAGACATTTGCTTCGGCGTTGATCGCCCGGCAATATGAGGCGAAAATTGCCAAGCTTGAAGGTATATTGGAAACTGTGCCGATACAGAAAAAGTTTGAATTAGTCAAACAGGTATTCGACCAGGCCAGCGCTGAGCAGTCACTACGTAGAATACTAGTAGAGATAGAGCAGAAGATTGGTGTTTCATTCCCAAAGGCCGAATTAATCACTTGTGAAGACTATTTCCAGACCACCGATGTCGATCTCACTAGCGTTGTGTTAATGAAAGATCAGCCACAGCTGGTCGGACAAGTCCTGAGTGCTATCGGACAAATCATTATCACTGAATATGATAGTAATTTGCTAGCGTATAACCTAAAGAGATATATCGGCTACCGTACTCAAAAAATCACCGAACCTATTGAGCTGGAATTACCTAGCGAGCAACTGACGCTATTTTGATATAATCTCAAACAGTCCATAGCACAGGATGAAACTGTACGTATATGCACAAGAGATAAAACGACATACAATCTATAGTGAATTCAATTTATCGAATAAATACCGCTGAAGCTATATAAGCAGCCTGACCTGCTACCGTTGCAGCACATGCGGTAAGCGCGTCACGCACTTTAATTGTTTGCACTCGCCTTTTTGGAACACGTTTTTCTTCGGGGATAACGTCTTTCTGTATACGCCATTGATTATAATCACCAACAAAACAAGGAACGTGAGCAGCCTGACGTAGACCAATAGCTGCCATCGTTGCAGCATACACGGCATCAATAGTAAGAAATCCTACATTCATCACATCAGGTCCTTGTGCCATGATATCTTGCGTGTGTTTTTGAGCTGTCATCAAGCCAAATGCCGATTGTATAAAATGGGCTACAGAAAAACTGCCAAATACAGCGGTAGCTCCTAGCATGCGTCTTGTTTTCTGCTTATCTGGTGAGGTAATATAGTTAACATAAACATCTTTTAAAATGAACTTGCCCGAAAATGGTGCTTTATCAATTAAGCCGAATAACGCAGGCTTTTTGTTTGATTGTTTGTCAACTTCCACACCTCAATTTTAGTATAAAAATATTATTTTGTCAACTTTATGATTTGATTGTTCCTCATCGACTACCGCCTAGAATTTTGCTATAATAAACCCATGGAGAACAAGGGGCGATGAGTCAGGCTCTGTACCGAAAGTACCGCAGTCGCAGCTTAGATGAGGTGTTGGGGCAAGATCACGTGACCAACATTTTGCGCCGAGCGTTGGAGCAGGGGAAAATCGCCCATGCGTATTTGCTGACGGGTCCGCGCGGCGTGGGAAAGACATCAGTGGCGCGCATTTTGGCACATGAGATCAATCAGTTGCCGTACGACGAGGAAGCCTCACACCTGGATATCATTGAAATTGATGCCGCCAGCAACAACGGCGTTGATGACATTCGTGCCTTACGCGAAAAAGCTCAAGTTGCGCCCGTTTCCGCGCCGAAAAAGATTTACATCATTGACGAAGTCCACATGCTGTCTAAACCTGCGTTCAACGCGCTATTAAAGACCCTCGAGGAGCCACCGGCGCACGTGGTATTTATCCTGGCAACCACCGACGCCGACAAGCTGCCCGCCACCATTCTCAGCCGCGTCCAGCAATTTTTCTTCCGTCCCATTCCGACGGACATCATGGCGCGCCAGCTGATGACTATCGCCGAGAAAGAGGGCTTTACCATCGAGGCAGACGCTGCTCGGCTGATCGCTGAGCGTTCACGCGGCGGGTTTCGCGACGGCATTAGCATGCTGGATCAATTGTCAGCATTAGCCAGCACTGGCAAGCCACTGAGCGCGTCGGACGTTGCCCAGTACCTGGGGTTGAGCGCTGCCGAGACGTTGGAGAACCTGCTGGAATTATATCAGCAGCGCGACGCGCCTGAAGCGCTGAGCCTACTGGGCGAGCTAGAGAAGACTGGCACCGATCCGGTCGTTCTGTCGCACCAACTACTGTCGATGCTGCGAGCGCGCTTACATCAGCGGCCGGAGCTAATTGCATTAGTCAAGCAGTTGATCGAGGTCGACCGCCATCCGCACCCGGATCTGAAATTATTGACGATATTTATGGATGGAGCTGGAGACGTGGCTCATAAATCACCCGAGGCCGCACCCACGTCGACCGCGAGCCCAGCTGTCGCAGTCAAACCACCAG
Source organism: uncultured Candidatus Saccharibacteria bacterium (assembly GCA_963516175.1). GTDB lineage: Bacteria > Patescibacteriota > Saccharimonadia > Saccharimonadales > Saccharimonadaceae > Nanosynbacter. The sequence continues at coordinate 13,895 of CAUPZG010000003.1, forward strand.
TAACTCCCTCCAAACTACCAGTAGAAAAGCCAGAGTCGCCAGCAGCTATTTCAGAAGCGCCAGCTACTCAACCAGTAGAAAATTCACCAAAAACCATCCCGAAACAGGAGCAGACTAATGATTCTGTAGATAAAACAGCAGCAGACGCCGCCCCGGCAGGCAATCAACCGGCATCAAACAACCCACCAAGTACCGCCACAGACATCGACTGGGACAAGGTTATCGCTCTAGCTAAAGAGCAGTCGTTCGCTATTGCAACATTGTTGCAACACTGCAGCCGGCAGCGAAACGGCAACACCTTGACTCTGTACGTCGGTAATGCCTTTAATAAAAAGAAACTAGATGACGCCAAGAATCGTCCACTTATTGCGACAATTGTGCAACAAGTCGCCGGCACCGAACTAGATATTGCGACAATCGGACAAAAAGCCCCGCCCAAAGACGCCGAGCTTGCGAAGATTGCCGAGCTGATGGGCGGCGGCGAAGAAGTTAACCTGGAGGAATTATCATGAGCAAAACAACCCAAACCGAGACTATAGCAGGCAAACTACCGCCACAAAATTTGGATGCCGAAAAAAGCCTACTCGGCGCAGTTCTCATCGACGAGGAAGTCCTGGCGGACGCCTCAGAAATCGTCAAACCGAACGACTTTTACGATAAAAACCACGGACTGATCTTCGCCGGTATGATGCGGCTGTTTGAAAAGCACAAGCCAGTCGACCTCTTGACCTTGACTGATGAACTGAAGCGCAAGGACGAGCTGGAACTCATCGGCGGTTCGGCGTATTTGACAGAACTCACCAACTACGTACCAACCGCTGCGCACGCAGCAGCGTACGCCGAAATGGTGGCGCAAACAGCGGTGCGGCGGCGCTTGATCAAGGCCAGTAGCGGCATCACCGAGCTCGGCTACGATGAATCAACGACGACGCAGGAATTATTAGAAAAAGCCGAGGCCGAATTATTCAGCGTCTCCGACCAGTCATTGAAACAAGATTTAGTTAGCCTGGAAAGCATCTTGACCGATAGTTTTGACCGCATCGAGGAGCTTCACCGCAACAAGGGTAGCCTGCGCGGCATGCGAACTGGCTACCGCGATCTGGACACCATGACGGCGGGGCTGCAGAAGTCGGATTTGATCATCCTGGCGGCACGGCCGGCCATGGGTAAGACCACGCTGGTGACCAATCTGGCGTACAACGTAGCGACGATCGAGAAAAAGCCGGTGCTGTTTTTCAGCCTGGAGATGAGCAAAGAGCAGCTGACCGACCGTATGCTGGCGGATGCGGCCGGCGTTGATAGCTGGAATATTCGTACCGGTAATCTAAGCGGCGATGATTTTGAAAAATTGTCCGAGGCCATGGGCGAGATGGCAGAAGCGCCGATTTACATTGATGATACGCCAGGCCTCAGTATTTTGGAGATGCGCACCAAAGCTCGCCGCCTGGCGCACGAGGGCGAAATTGGTCTGATCATCGTCGACTACTTGCAGCTGATGCAGGCCACCAATAATCACAACGGCAACCGCGTTCAGGAAGTGTCGGAAATTTCCCGCGGCCTGAAGCTAATCGCTCGTGAACTCAACGTGCCGCTGATCGCCCTGAGCCAGCTGAGCCGCTCCGTTGAATCACGTACCCCGCCAATTCCACAGCTGGCCGACCTGCGCGAGTCCGGCTCCATTGAGCAGGACGCCGACATCGTCAGCTTTATTTACCGCCCCGGCTACTACGAACCGGATAACCCAGAGGTACAAAATATCACCGACCTGATCATCGCTAAGCACCGTAACGGTCCGGTCGGCAAGATTCAACTCTACTTCCATCCAGAGCGCCTGCGTTTTATGAGCCTCGATCGCAGGCATGACTAGAATTGTGCTATAATCAATAGCAATGAAAAAGCGGAAACTTGCCGACTCGGCTGTCTATCGCTGGCGCTATTGGCTGGGCTATATGGCGCTGATCGTGCTATTTTGTGCGGCTATCACTGCCGCTAGTTTGTATGCCCCGGGTGGTGTAACCGAGGCGGAAATTGAGGCGCTTAATACTACCAATGCCATTTCACCGAGTCACCTCGGATCGCTGGCCCAAACCAACTTGCCATTCCATCTATTGCAGCGCGGTCTGTTCAGCGTATTTGGTGTCACCATCTATACCATCAAGTTGCCGTCGCTCATCCTGTCATTCATCGCCGCCGTCGCCATATTTTTCCTGCTGCGGCGCTGGTTTAAGCCCAATGTTACCATCCTGTCGCTCGTCATTATGACGGTCACTGGCCAGCTGATCTTTTTTGCCCAAAGCTTCACACCGCACATTCTCTACATCACCTACGCCGCGCTCATCCTGCTCTTTGCCAGCCTGATCGTTCAGCGCACTAAGGGCTCGGCCCTGTGGCGACTACTACTAGCGGCGACGGTCGGTCTGAGTCTGTTTACGCCGTATTTTTGGTATATTCATCTGACACTGCTACTGGTAGCGCTGATCCACCCGCACACCCGCTACGCGCTGCTTGCCAAGCGTAATCGCGTCAAATGGCTGCCGGCCATCATCGTCCTCGCTCTCACCAGTGCGCCGGCGATATTCCTCGCCGCGACGCATCACGATCTACTCAAATCACTGGTCGGTATTCACAGCCTCAGTTGGGCATTGGTCGATAATTTGCGGTTGCTACTGTATCATTATCTCTGGGTCAAGCCAACCGTTGTCGGCGGTCAAATTGCGCCGGTACTTGACTTCTCGGCGCTATTTCTGATCATGCTTGGTCTTTTCAAAACCATCCAGCACCACCACACCGCGCGTTCGTACATGATCGGCGTCTGGCTGCTGTTGAGTTTGCCGCTGCTAGTGCTGCAACCATCGATGACCAGCATTATCATCCTGCCGCTATTTATCCTGCTGGCCGTTGGTGTCGAGGTGCTGCTCAATCAATGGTATTCGCTATTTCCACGCAATCCTTACGCCCGCATCACCGGCCTGTTGATGCTGATGGCGCTCATCGGTGTGATGGTGCTCTCGGGCCTCGACCGTTTTACCAATGGGTATCGCCATTTCTCGGGCGCGGTACATGAATTTAGCACCGACTTACCACTGCTACAAAAAGCCATCACCGGCAGGCAAAACGTCGTTCTCGTCGCCAACCCACACGAGGCACCGCTCTACGAAACCGTCGCTCGTTATAGCAAGCACAAACTCACCGTCAACCAGCCGGCCACGGAGGGTGCTACGCTCGTCATCACCCGCGCTGAACAAATGGCGCACCCCAACACTGACGGCTGGACACTCGAGCGCATCGTCACCAATAGCCAGGCCGAGCAGGCTGACCGCTTTTACCTCTACAAATCAGCAGAGAAATAGCGTATAATAAAGAAGTAAATTCAAGGAGGAATCAATAATTATGGCATTTGACCAAGTCAAGATGTTGCAGCAACTGCGCAAGGCCCAGAAACAACTCGGCAAAGAAATCATTGAAGTAGAAGCCGGCGACGGTGCGGTGATTGTCCAGATCACCGGTGAGCTAAAAATTAAGTCGATCAAGATTAATCCAAAGATGGTTGACCTCGATAATATCGAGCAGCTGGAACACTGGATTCAGATCGCAATTCGCGACGGTCTAGCCAAGGCGCAGGAAGTTGCTGCCGAGACGATGAAACCGCTGATGGGCGGGCTGGGCAACTTGCCGTTCTAATGAAACCGACAATTTTGCCGGCGGCGCTGACGACGCTGATTGATGAATTTGGCGGGCTGCCTGGGGTCGGGCCACGGACTGCTGAACGCTATGCCTATGCCGTGCTTCGACGTGACGCCAGGCGGGCTGAGCAGCTGGCGCGGGCGCTAGACCGGCTGCACACACGCGTCAAGACCTGTCCGGTCACGTTCGCCTTGATTGATCATGATCAAGAGGTGTCACCGCTATATCAAGACGAATCGCGCAATCGACACTTGATCTGTGTGGTCGAAGAGCCGCTGGACATCGTGGCACTGGAGCGGACGGGGCAGTATAGCGGCACCTATCACGTGCTGGGCGGCGCGATTTCGCCAATTGATGGCATCGGCCCGGAGCAGCTGCACATCCCCGAGCTCATTGAGCGCATCAAGCATGATGACGCCGAGGAACTGATCATCGCCACCAACGCATCGGTCGAGGGCGAATCAACCGCGCTCTTTTTGCAGCGCTACCTCCAGGAGGCCGGCCTCACCATCACCATCTCGCGCCTAGCTCGCGGCATCCCCGTCGGCGTCGACCTCGAATACGCCGACCAAATCACCCTAACGCATGCGCTGGAGGGACGGCGAACGCTGTAGCTTGCCCGAGCCTCGTAAAAGACATGCGCGGTCAGTAGTACACCACTGAAAATCCCATCTGCTATAATAAAGCTATGTTTGATACCGCTGAGCAACTTATCCAATCCGCCAACAACATCGTCATCATCCAGGCCGAAAACCCCGATGGCGATAGCCTGGGCTCTAGCTTGGCGCTGGAGGAAGTGCTGAGCGATTTGGGCAAGACCGTGACGCTGTATTGTCCGGTCGATATCCCCAAGTATCTGCGGTATATTCACGGCTGGGACAGGGTAGTTGGCGATTTTCCAGCCCGCGCCGACCTAGCTATCATCGTTGATACCAGCGCTGATATTTTGCTCAGCAAGGTCCTAGAAACGCCGGGCGTACGGCACTTTTTGGAAACGCACCCAGTCTTGGTTGTTGACCATCACACTGCCGAGTCAACGCTGAGTTTTGAACACACTATGCTCTCCGACACGGTGGTGGCTACCGGGGAATTGCTATACCAACTGTTCACACATGCCGGCTGGACCATCAACCAGCAAGCCGCCGAAAACCTCCTCATCGCCATCATGTCTGACAGCCTGGGCCTCACTACACCAAACACCACTGCGTCGACCTTTCACGCGGCTGGTGAATTGACCGCATTAGGCGCGTCCAATGCCGAGATTGAAGAACGGCGACGCGAATTCATGAAGAAATCACCCGATATCTTGGCGTACAAAGGCAAGCTAATTGAGCGCATCGAATATTTACTGGACGGACAATTGGCGCTGGTACACGTGCCATTTGAGGAAATTCAAGCTTACAGCGACGCCTACAACCCCGGCGCACTGATCGGCGATGAACTGCGACTGGTCGAGGGTGTGGCGCTTTCCTGCGTCATCAAAACCTATCCTGACGGCAAACTGACGGCCCGCCTACGCGGCAACCGACCGATCGCCGACACCGTGGCTGGCTACTTCGGCGGCGGGGGTCATCCGTATGCGGCTGGGTTTCGTGTGTATGAGGATTATGACGAGATTGTGCGGGAACTGGTAGCGGCTACCGATAAAGCCTTGCGAGAAGCAGGGCAGAGCTAGCCACTCCTGATGGACATGATTATGAATCTATCCACCTTTCTTGAGATAATTACGGTCACCCCATGAACAATTATTCAAACATCCTGTTCCCAGAAATAATCAATGAAGCATTTCCAATTCTCGACGATGCATCATATGACCAATAGATTAACTTGCATACGCTAACACAAGATGCTATTATAGTGGTGCAAATAACCAAATAGGAGGGGTTTATGGGATTAAGCACCAAACTAAAGGTAACTCTTATTGCGACAGCTATAGTTGCTGGATCAACGCTCGGGACGGTTTTGTTGCCGAATCAAGCTGAAGCAAAACGATTAACACTGAAATATGGCTATGCCGATAGGGCCACTTGCGAAAAAGCACGACGCAACTATAGGACAACAACCTGGTCAACGACAGGACCTTGCGGACCGTTTAAAGTCTACTATCCAAAAAGCAAGGTACACGGGACGCTGTGGGGCTTCTACATCAGGTGGCGACATTGATCAGATAGCGCCTACTGCCCGTGGTGTATGTAGTTCATAAGCGGTACGGTGACCTTATATCAGGCATTACGAGTTTGTAGTGCCTGATTTTTTGTGAGCTAAGGCGATCATGATAAAATAAAAGCAATGAAACTCTACAACACCCTCACTCGCCACAAAGATGAACTAAAGCCGCTCGACGGACAGACGGTTCGCATGTACACCTGCGGGCTGACGGTGTATTCGCAGCCGCACATTGGCAACTGGGTTGGTTACATCTATTGGGATGTGTTGGTGCGGTTGCTACGCTGGCAGGACATTCCAGTGATTCGCACGCAGAATATCACCGACGTTGGGCATTTGACCAGCGATGACGACAACGGTGAGGACAAGATGGAGAAGGGGGCGCGCCGCGAGGGTAAAACCGCCTGGGATGTGGCCGAGCAGTACATCGCCATTGCTGAACACGAAGCCTACGAAGTGCTGAAGCTGGTGCGGCCCGACCATTTGGTGCGGGCAACGGACTACATTCAGCAGCAAATTGACTTTGCCAAGGGGCTAGACGAAAAGGGATTTTTGTATAAGATTGATGGTGACGGCATGTATTTTGATACGTCGCGGCTGCCGGATTATGGCAAATTAGCGCGGCTGGATGTGGCGGGCTTGGAGGCGGGAGCGCGGGTCAGCGTGGCAGGTAAGCGCAATATCACCGACTTTGCTGTCTGGAAATTTTCACCAACCAACGCCAAGCGCGATATGGAATGGGACAGTCCATGGGGCGTCGGTTTTCCGGGCTGGCATTTGGAATGTTCGACGATTGCTCGGGAAACGCTGGGCGATAGTATTGATATTCACACCGGTGGCATTGACCACATTCCAGTGCATCACACCAACGAGATTGCTCAGAGCGAGAGTTTGACTGGGCAACAGTTTTCTCAAATTTGGCTGCACAATAATCACATCAAGGTCGACGGCCGCAAAATGAGTAAGTCGCTCGGCAATATCATCACTCTCAGTGACATCACGGCGCGCGGTTTTAGCCCGATGGCTTTTAAGCTAGCGATTCTTAGCAAGCATTACCAAACTGAGGGGAATTTCACGTGGGAGATTTTGGAGGCAGCGCAGGCGCGGTTGGATCATTGGCGCGGCTATGCAGCGCTGCGACATCAGATGCACGACACGCTGGATGATGACGATGAGAAAGATGAGCAGGAAGGCGCCGTGTCGCTGTTGGCGGCGCGGCAGGCGCTTGTTGAAAAGTTGAATGATAATTTGGATACGCCAGGGGCGTTGGCGCTGATCGACGAGGCGTTTTCACGGTTGGATCACGCGCCGCTAGAGAGGATTCATCGCGGTGGCTTGCTGCAGCTACTCGAGGTAATTGACGAGGTTTTGGGCCTAGAGCTAATGGACACCACGCCAGACATTGACGATGAAGCAAAGCGACTCATCCTCGAGCGCCAGCAGGCTCGCCGCGCCAAAGATTGGCAGACCGCCGATGATATTCGCGCTCAACTCGACGAAAAGGGCATCGCGCTACGCGACACCCCATCTGGTCAAGTTTGGTCACACCGATAATCTCTCGACGCTACTCCGTCGGCTTCGCCTCAGTAACTTTCTTGAGCAGTTTTTTCAGCGGTATACTGCGCCGCGGCGGTTGCTTCTCGCGGTTATGTGCGAGGTAGTCATCCATCAGCACCTTGAGCGATCCCGCGATCGGAATGGCCACCACGCCGCCAACTAGGCCGCCAACATACAATCCGACCGTTATCGCCACTAAAATCGCCAGCGCCGACAGCTCGACTTTCTTGCCCTGAATAACTGGCGCGATAAAATTATTCTCAATCTGCTGGTAGATCACGAAATAGATGAGATAGATGACACCCGCCGATACGCTATTGAGCATCAGCATCAGGCCCACCACCACACCGGCGATCGTTGCCCCAAACATCGGGATCAGGCTGAGCAAGAACACCAGCAGAATCGTCGGCATCGCCAAGTTGGCCGCGATCTCTGGAATGAACCAACTCATACCAAACACAAACGCCCCGGCGCACAGCGAACCGATCCCCGACACCGTCAGCTGACCAACGATGTAGCCAGTTACCACATTATAAATCTTGCCAACTAGCATCTTGTGATGATCACGCCGCTGTTCATCCCGATACAGCCGCCACAGCCGCTCCATCCATTCCTGACCTTCGAGCAGCATCAAGAATGTCAGCACCAACACCAGAAAGGCCGACGCCAAAAATGACGCCAACGAGCCAATGCTCCCAATGATATTTGCGCCAAAACTCGCTGCCCAGCTAGACGCCTGTCCGCGAATATTGTTCATCAGCGAATCAATTTGTGGCTGCAAACCATTCTGCTCGATAAAGCCCTTCAGCCCGTGCCATTGTTCATTAACACCATTAACGAGGCCAGGTAGCGTCTCGGCAAATTTGGCTGATTGCTGCACCAATGGCGGCACCACGAACCAAATTACACTGGTCAAGATAATGATCAGTAGCGCAAACGCCAACGCCGTTCCACCTAGCCGGCTCTTGCCGGGTAGCCACGACGCCAACTTACGCACCGGCGCGTTCAGTGCTAACGCTAGGAACAACGCCGTTCCGAGCACCATTAGCGCATCACGCGCCGAATAAATCATCAGCCCCGCCAGCCCAAAGCCGATCACCACCAGCCAGAACCGCACAAATGTTTTGGTGTCTATTTCAATGCGTACTTTCATATCCTAAACTTTATCAGCTTTTCGCTTCATCCGCAACGCCGACAGAGATAACTTGCTGTCATATGACATCGCACCGTAGCGGAAGACTCGCACTGCCAGCATCATGATCAGCACCGCAGAGATCACCAAAACTGCCACGCCGATCAAAGCCTCAATGAGCGACAGATTACCAACTGTATTCCTCAGCATCAGCGGGATTGGCGCCGTAAGCGGGAAGTACGACATAGCCATCGAGAATGTTGACTCTGGATACGAGATGAAGACCGATCCACCATACAGCGGGCCAAACAGCAATATCATCACCAGACCAACCCACGAGCTAGCCTCCTTGGCGGTTGGCATCATCGCACCTACTGTCACCAATAACCCAGTCAACATCATAAAGCTTGCGCCGAACAATGCAATTGCCACCGCAATTCTCGTCGGGTCAAATACGATTTGCGACAGGTCGAAATTTGGCAGATGTAACTGATGTCCAAACAGCAAATAGCCAACAAGCACCGGCAGGACAATGATCATGCCCTGGATCAATGACAATGTAATAAGCGCCCAAATCTTGCCGACGATCAGCGTCTTGGCTTGGACTGTCGTTAGCAGCATCTCGACCGTACGGTTTTCTTTCTCCTCGATGGTGCTGGTGAGCATTTGGTTACCAAAGAAGGCGATCAACAGGTAAAACAGCACGAGGAAAAACCCTGGCACGATCATCTCTTTCATACCGCCGCTCTCTTTGCCGTCCTTGTATGTTGTCAGCGATGAATTGACCTTCTGCTTGATGATCAGCGCTTCTGATCCGGTCACCTTGCTGTCAACCGAACTACTAAGCAGGGTACGGACAACTGCTCCATACTTGTTATTCTCAAAGACTCCGGTGTCCTGGCCGTATATCCTGACACTATCTTTTTCGAGATTTTTTGGTATATAAAAGTACGCATCAGTCTGATGATGTTTAACTTTTTCAATACCTTCGGCCTCAGAATTAACTCGCTGAACCTTCATCGCCGCAGCTACCTCTGGCTTGATCAATCCTGAGTCATCCGTCATCATGATGCTAAAATTCTGCTCTTGGAGCTTTTCGGCTGCCTCCTGAGTCGCCCGATTTGACCAAAAAACAATACCGAAAATCAACCCGATCATAACCGGAAAACCCAGCGCTATCAGCCAGAAGGTCGGTTTTTTCAGAGTGCGCAGCACTTCAAATTTGAATACCATCCCAAAATTATGCATCTTACTCATGACGTACCTCCTGCTTTTCGCCACCGTAAACCTTGACAAAAATATCATCCATTGACGCGCCGCCGAACTGCTTTTTCACTTCTGCTAGTGTACCGTATGCCGCCGCTCGACCGTCTTTTAGTAGAATCAGCCGATCACATAGCCGTTCGACCTCTTCCATCTGGTGGGTGACAAATATCACCGTTGCGCCAGCCTTGCGCCGCTCTTCAATGATGTTCATTAGTAGTCGGCGATTGACTGGGTCAAAGCCCTTGGTCGGCTCGTCCAAAATAAGCAGTTCTGGGTCACCCATGATGGTCACGCCCAGCTGAATTTTTTGCTGCTGACCGCCTGATAATTTGTCCAGCCGAGTCTTTGCCTTATCGCTCAAGTCAACTCGCTCCAGATAATTCATGGAGAAATTACGAGCCTCTTCCTGGCTCAAACCTTTTAGTCGCCCAAAGTAAATCATGGTGTCGATGACTTTTTCTTTTTTGTATAAGCCGCGCTCCTCCGGGAGATAGCCTAATTTGACGCTATCCTCGACCGTGTACGGCTTGCCGTCAACCAGCAGCTCGCCAGCCGTCGGCTCGTATAGCCCCAACAGCGCTCTAAGCGTCGTCGTCTTTCCCGAGCCGTTGCTGCCCAAGAAGCCAAACACCTCACCGCGCCGCACCTCGAAACTGAGGTCTTGAATGACCACCTTGTCGCCAAACGCCATCTGAAAATGACGAATCTCGACAACCGGTCGCTGCTGTTTTGCTGTGTCTCGTCCCATATATCTCCCTTTCTTTCTGCCTATTATACACTATGTGGGTGGAGCAGGGGATGTAAGGCACTGTATCTTATTCTCGCTCCACTCCATCGGCGCTCCGAGCTATCGCCGCTACAACTTCACGCTCTACTCCATAATGTACAGCTATACCAACCACGCAGCGCATGACGTCCTGAATCTCTTTGATGAGATTATCATACTGCGGCTGGCCGTGTTTGCGACACTTGACGCCCATACCTTCAAGGTGGTTAACGGCGCTAGCGAGCTCGCCACTCTCCTCGCACAACCGCGATACGCGCTGGAATATGTCAGCACCATGAGGGAACTTCGCATCAAGAGCCTGACAAATGATTAGTAGATTGGTAAATGTTTTATCGTCCAGATGCATTGATTATAATTATAGGCCTATATACTGTGTTGAGCAACTCCAGGTATGAGATACTCACTATACACACTAGCAAAATATTTTATATAATATACTCATGCGCCTCCTTATCATCGAAGACGAACGAAAGATTGCCCGGATCATTGCCGAGGCGCTGCGGCGTGAGCATCATGCCGTGGACGTAACGCATGACGGCGACGAGGGACTAAACATGGCGATGAGCGAGCCGTACGATCTATTGGTCGTTGATCGGATGTTACCGGGACGGAGTGGCACTGATATTGTGCGAGCATTACGCAAGCAGGGTAAGGATATGCCGATTCTGCTGTTGACAGCACTGGGGACGACCGAGGACAAGACATTCGGCCTGGACAGCGGCGCTGATGATTATCTCGTCAAGCCATTCGCCATCGCCGAACTCACCGCCCGCGTGCGAGCACTGCTTCGGCGCCCGCCGATTCAGCAACCGGACACGCTCCAGATCGCTGATCTCGTGATCGACCAGACAACACAATCCGTCACTCGCGCCGGCACCTCGATCGACCTGACCAGCAAGGAGTATGCGCTCCTCGAATACCTAGCGCGCCACCCCGGCCAGACGCTTAGCAAGGACACATTGATCGCCCATGTGTGGGATTTTGATGCCGATATTTTACCCAACAATGTCGAGGCCTACATCAAGCAGCTGCGCAAGAAAATTGACAAGCCATTTCGCCGGCCACTGATTCACACCGTGCGCGGCTTTGGTTATAAATTGGAGGCTGGCGAGTGAAATTATTTTTTTCAGCAACGCTCAAGCTCGCCGGCTGGTACTTGCTCATTCTGATGACCGTCAGCTTGCTATTTAGCGGCATCATCTTTCAGGTCGCCAGCTCCGAACTCGATATCCAACTCAGCAACTGGAGCAAGCACCACAAAACCGATGGCAGCACCGAAACGACCATCATCCGCGACCATCCGTCAATCTCGACCACCAATCTGCTGATCAGCCTCAGCTATCTCAACCTCATCGTACTGCTCGGCGGCGGTGTGTGTGCCTATATATTGGCCCGGCGGACGCTCGAGCCAATTGAGGCAGCACATGACGCTCAGTCGCGCTTTACCGCCAATGCCAGCCATCAGCTGCGCACGCCACTGGCTGTTATCAAGGCCGAGGCCGAGCTGGCATTGTCCGACCAGCGCGCCAGCAAAGCATCGCTTCGCCAGACGCTCCAGAGCACGCTCGAAGAGACTGACCGTTTGACGCAGCTAACTGAGACGCTACTCAAATTGTCATCTGCCAATCGACAACTAGAAACCACGACTGAGACCTTTGACATCACCGACCTCACCAAAAAGCTGATCACTGAACGCAAGGCCGATGCGCGCACCACGCTAACCACCGACGAGGCCATCACCCTAACCAGCCATCGCCTCATCGTCCGCGAACTCATCGCCATCATCCTCGACAATGCCCTGCGCCACAGCCCGCGCAAGTCCCGCGTCCAGGTTGACATTAAGGCCACGAACCACCGCATCACCGTCTGTCTGACGAATGATGGTCAAATCGCGGCGCGCGACTTACCACATATTTTTGAGCGATTTTTCTCTGGCGATCAGCGAACTGGCGGCTACGGCCTTGGCCTCAGCCTCGCCAAGCAACTGGCCGGCGCCCTCGGCGGCCAACTCACCGCCGCCAGCCGCAAAGGCACCACAACGTTCACCATTTCGCTGCCAAAAACCCTGTAATTCACCCCTGATGACATGACTTTTCTTGTACTTTTTTGTAATTTTCAGCTAATTTTCAGATTGCCGTGATGTAATAGACCGCAGGTGAGGCGAGCTTCACCGGAAAGGGTAAGAATGAATACGACAACATATCTCAGTAAAAAAGGCTTCAAAGAATTACACAAGCAGATCAACGAACTCGAAATCCGCGAAAAAGCACTCTCAGCTGAACTGCGGGACATCGGCCGCGCCAAGTCTCGCGACGACAAGCTTCGCCGCAGCGACATCATCATGAATCTCGAAAATGTCCATGGTAAACTCGCCGAGAAACGCACTGCACTCAAGACCGCCAAACCGCTGCCGCGTAAGCGTGATCGGCTACGCATCGCCATTGGCTCAGTGGTGGATCTCATCGATCAGCAAGGTCAGCTCTTTCGCTACACCCTCGTTGACAGCCTCGAGGCTGATCCGTCTGACGGCCGCATCTCGGTCGATAGCCCCCTCGGACAGAGCCTCCTCAACCGCCACGCCACCGAAACCATCTCTGTTGGTCTCGGCCGCACCACCCGGCGCCTGCAAGTGGTCGGCGTCCGCTAACACCACGCCCCCATTCGATGCTGACCACGCGCCCCACGCCGCTCGTTTACCACGGGCGGCGCTTTCCGGTATACTATAGCTATGACAGCAGCAGTTCTCATCGTCGAAGACGAACCTACCTTACGCACTGGCACCGAGCAATTCCTCCGCCAGCGCGGTTTTACGGTGCTGACGGCAGCCAGCGGCGAGGAGGCGCTGGAGAAATTTGCTGGGGCAGATGTGATTATTCTGGATATTATGCTGCCAGGGGTGAATGGCATCGAGGTGCTGCACCAAATTCGCCAGACCAGCGACGTGCCGGTACTCATGCTAACGGCACTACATGATGAGCCGACGCAAATTGCCAGCTTTGACGAGCTGGCGGATGACTATATGAGTAAGCCGTTTTCGCTGGTGATTTTGGAAAAGCGGATCAAGGCGCTACTGCGCCGCCAGCAACCCACCGTAACCTTATGGCGGCGCGGCCTGGCCTCGGTGGATTTCGCGGCCTATCAGGGATTTTATGATAATGCTGATGCGCACCTCAAGCCTAAGGAAGTGCAACTACTCAAGCTGCTGGTAGACAATCCAAACATAGTCTGGAGTCGGCAGGCTATCATTGACAAGTTGTGGCGCGACGACGAGGTGCCGTTCGACCGAGTGATTGACGTCTATATTAAAAACCTGCGCAAAAAATTGCACCTCGATTGCATCGTCACGGTAAAGGGAGTGGGCTATCGCTATGAGGCGGCTTAAATTATTTCCCAAAACATTTTTGGTGTCAATCGGCCTGTTTGCGGCGTTGATCATCCTGGTGCATGCGCTGGTCTACACCCTGATGCCGCAATTTTATCTGCAGCAAAAAGAGCGCGAGGCGGCGGATAATCTCACAGCGCTGACGACCAAGCTAGGTGGTAAATCTACCGAGGAAATGCGCCGGATCAGTCAAGAGTTCGCTCAGATGAAAAACGTCAATATCACCCTGACGATTGACGGACGCGATCAGTATTTTCAGGGATTTCAGTCGATCAATATCGTGACGGATAGCGGCAAATCGGTCGACGCCAGCGTGGTGAAAATCGCTGATGGGCAAACGGTTGATCCGCGCTCAGTGATTTTGCAGCAGGGTAGTGTGGCGGATAATCGCGGACAAACGGCCAGAATTAAGCTACTGGCCGACGTGGCACCTGTCACCCAAGCCAAGCTCGCCACGCTACATGTCTTGCCATACACTATGCTCGGCTCGCTGCTAGTGGCGCTAGTGTTTTCCTACATTTACAGCCGTTTTGTGACGCGGCCGATTCGTCAGATGGCGGCGGTGACCACGACCATGCAGCGGCTGGAAAAGGATGCGCGATACCCGGTAAATAGCAGTGATGAAATTGGCGTGCTGGGGCGAAATATTAATGAACTCTATCGAAATCTGTGGCAGACGATACGCTCGCTGGAGCATGAGAATAAGCGGATCACCCAGTTAGAAAAGGAAAAAATCGCCTTCCTGCATGCAGCCTCGCATGAGCTAAAAACGCCACTAGCGGCGCTCCGGATTATGCTTGAGAATATGCAACTCAACATCGGCGAATATAAAAATCGCGACCAGTATCTAGCGGAATCGGTGGCGCAGGTTGACCGCTTGGCGGCGATGGTGAATGACGTTTTGCGCTCCGGCAGTGCCGCCGAGCAGGCTGTGCGCCAGGAAAAGCGGCTGAGGATTGATAAGCTACTTGCTGAAGTGGTTGAAGATTATATGTTGCTGGCAAAAACGCGCGGCATGACCTTCACGGTTAATACAGAGCCGACGACCATTCGTGCCAACCGCGACATGATGCGCCACGTCATCTCGAACCTGGCGTCAAACGCGGTGCGCCACGGCGACGCGGGAAGCGTCATAAAAATTACTTGCGATCAGCACGAACTAGCCATCGAAAACGCCTGCAAGCCACTCACTAAACAGCAACTCCAGCACGTCTTTGACCCGTTTTATCGGAACAATGCCGCCACGAAGCAACACACCGACAGCAGTGGCATTGGCCTCTACACCGTGAAAATGCTGCTCGACGCCAAGGGCCTAGACTACGACTTCACGCCACACGGGCGGGGCATGCGGTTTGTGGTGAGGTTCTGAACCCATAGAACACTCACCCTCCTTATCCTAGTTATAGTCTGTGTATTTCCACCAAGCTATTGTTGCAATAAATCCCAACATACTTACCCCAAATAAACTAATTATACTTCCTAAGTTAAACACCACTTTACCGGCAAGACCGCTCGCAAGTGCAGGAATAGACCACGGAATATATTCACCTAAATTAAGAACTGAACCAAGCTGGGAGAAAAGAATTGTAAAGATAATAAACGCCAATGGTGATAAATACCCTCTCCCGAAACAGGCAAAAAATGCAACCGGAGTAGAGAGTATTATCGTAAGAGTAGTGCAGTAACCAAAAGTAAGTACACCTTCGAAAATCACCGTTAAGCTCCAACCATCAAGTTTAATTAGATGGCCAACCAGTAGTCCTAACGAAAGTGCAAAAATTGATATAAGATAACTCCACAAAGTGATAACTATAAATTTTGATAATACAATCGTACCTTTTTTAATCGGAAGCGCTAATAAGTCTGCCATAGTTTTATCAGAGTATTCTCTACCAAAAACCCAAGATGTTGTAAATCCAAAAATAAGTAACCCCCCAACAGAAATCACTTGTGATAAGGTCATTAAGTATGATGACCAATCTGTTATTCTCATCATCTCCATTTTTGCAGAAATTAAGCCAAGACTTTTAAAAGACTCTGGATATTTCATCATAACTGCAAATAACCCAACAACGAGAGGAGCTAAACAGACAGCAAAAATAGTTATTATAGAAAGTTTTGATTTTATTAACTTTCTCCATTCAATTAAAATACAGGCAATAATCTTATTCACCTTATACTCCTCCATTATAGTCATTAAGTATTCTAACGAAATAATTTTCTAAATCTTCTTTTTCAACGGTCAGCAGTTTGGGAGGATAGCCTGCGTTAACTAGTAATCTAGCAATCTTTTCCGGAGCTTCCACGGCTTTTGTATCAATCAGCTCTAGTGAATAACTATCGTCCTCCAGATCTGATTTGAGCCTTACCTGGTAGCCATTACTAGATAATATTTCTTTCATGGCCTTATTATCAGCGCCACTTACTAGCAACTTTTTTTCTAAGCACCTATCTAATTCTGTACTTTCGACTTCTCTCATAAGTCTACCCTCATGTATAATTACTATTCTGGTGGCAATTTTAGATATTTCTTCCAGCTTATGACTAGAGATGAGAATAGTTGTGCCAAGCTTATTCATCAATTCCTTCAGCAATTCTCTAACTTCAATAACTCCAAAGGGATCTAATCCATTTGTTGGCTCATCAAGAATTAAGATTTTAGGTTTATGAACAATAGCTTTTGCAATGCCCAAGCGAACAGTATTTCCTAAAGAAAGATGTTTTACTTGCTTATGTTCATATTTATTTAGTTTTAATTTCTCGATTACCCAGTCAATATTATCTTTATTTGTAACTCCTCTTAGTGTACTAACTACCTCTAAATTTTCTCTCACCGTTAAATCTGGATAAGAATAGGACGCGATAAGATAACCTATTTCATTCCGAATATCTAAACTACAAAGATTTAACATTTTTCCTTGGAGATAACATTCTCCCGATATGGGTTTTATTAGCCCTAACATCATTCGCATAGTCGTGGTTTTACCGGCACCGTTCAGTCCTAGAAACCCTACTATTTCGCCGTGGTTTATTGACAGATTCAAGTTATCAACAGCATTTATTGTTCCATATTTTTTAGAAAGGTTTACGGTTTTAATTGCTTCTTTCACCATTATCCTCCTTAGTAATTTGCTCAACAATCCCTTGTATAATTAGTTTTAATATAGTATCAAATTGCTTTTCGCCTATTTCCTCAATGTGTAGTATGCTCATAGCAATAGTTCTAAATAAAGCAGATACAATTTCTACCGATATAGTTTCTTTAATGTTGATTCGAGATACAACTTTTTCAGCCATTCTATCGTCTATCAGGCGATGGTTTGTTATCACTTCTTTTGGTAATTTTCTTATGAGTAATTCCATTTCATGATTTTTGAATACGGTATACACAAACGAATAGCGAAAATCTTGATAAAAATCATAAAGTAACCGTGCAAACTGTTCTGTACCTATCTGAGATGCCTGTGTTAGTTGTTCTGTCAAACGATTCATGGTATCTATTTGATATTCTTCTAAGACTGTAAAAAATAACATTTCTTTTGAGGAATAAAAATTATAAAAGGAACCTTTAGAAATATCCGCCATAGCCGCCATTTGGTCAACTGTAGTTTTCCTAATCCCATATCTTTGAAGGCATTCTTTTGCGACTTTATGTAATTTATTTCTAATTACTCCTTTTTCTTCATCGGTAAAGGCAGTAGCCATAACTTCCTCCTAAAAACTCTGTGACTATTTTTGTAATTATAGTCAAGTTTATCATATAAAATGAATAATGCCAATAAACACAAAGGAATAGTTTATTAGGTGGCTGATTTTGACATCCAACCTGGCGACGTTCTGGAACAGATTGAAATAAATTATGACGGAACGCCAACCGGCCGCACAGTTCGTCACGTAGTCGGCGAAGTTTTACGCACGAAAGAAGTTGATTTTTAGAAACAAGAAGATATTGATCGGTATGGCTATCAGGCAATGTCGCTTGCCGAGAGGGTTGAGTAGTGTAATAGCAGGCCTACTACATGATGAAAAGCGCCAGAAAATTCAAATCGGCGACCAAATAATTTTTGCCAATCGATGAATGGATAATGGATTTCATCCGCTTGAGGAGTAATTGTAAAGCGGTGTTATCGGTATCGAATTCGTACCAATTTAACTAGCTATAGCCATAAATTACGCATGTGTAGCAATAGATAACTTGTATTATTGTATAGGGTATAAGACAATAAACCCATGCACCGATATAAGAAATCGTCAGTCACTGTGGATATCCGTAAAGCCAAAACAGGCGATGTTGATTTCGTTTCCCACTTGATGACAGAAACACTTGGGCCGTTTTACAATGGCGATCATCAAGCTCATGCGCGGCGGATTTTTACCGCGCATATCAATGGCAACGTCGACTCTGTCGGGCAGTTTTCACTTTTACAATACATATTTATCGCAGAAGTCAATCATCATCCCGCCGGGATGATTCATCTGGTCGTCAAGAAGCAGGGGACAGTTAAAATTAGTCCGCTCATCGTTGCGCCAGAATATCGCGGCCGATTTGGCATTGGCAGTAAGTTGCTTTGCTATGCTGAGGATTTTGCTCGCAAACACCACGCTCGGCAGCTCTACTGTACAGCGGCTGCCCAAAACCAAGCCACGCTCAAGTTTCTATTGCGCAAAGGCTTTCATCTGGCTGGCAAGGCGCAAGATCATTATAAGCCTGGCATCGACGAGTGTATGCTATACAAGCCGCTGAATCAGGGTCTAACTCCTGATTTGTCAGACATTTCAATCGTCCCGTTTGATGAGAAGATGCATGCCGCTGCGACGAGACAGCTGATTTTGTCGCAGGTGGGCAGTGACTTTATTGGCGTGGATGATACATGGGTGGATGTGCTATTTACTAGCTACCAACGACGTGAGAGCCGAGATGTCAACGCTAAGTATAAGCTCATTTTCATCGCCGAGCAGGATAGAAAGGTCGTTGGCGTTGTCGTTGCAACCCCAAAGAAAGGCCAGCCGATTAAAATCATGCCATTGGTAGCAAAATCAGAGGCTGTTTTCGAAGTACTGGTGGCTAACTTGCCACAATTATTAGCTGGTTATGGCCACAAGCTGTACATTCACCTCGTTCCTGAGCCGTGGCAAGTAGCCTGCCTCCAGCGCCACGGCTGGACGATTGAAGGCTTATTTCCCGAAGGCTATGCGCTAGACGTTACTGTTCAGCAGTGGGGATTGCGTATCAAAAAAGAAATACCTATACGAAAAATGAGGATTAAGAAGCCGTATTACGATGCTATCATGTCGGGTCGCAAGACCTTAGAAGTTCGCATCGGCTACAACAGTATAAAGCACCTTAAGGAGGGTCAGCTATTGCAGCTCGAAAACGGGCATGCGTCTGGTGTCATGCGAATCAAGTCAATTCGAATCTACAGTAAATTCGCCGACATGCTGGCGACTGAGCCATGGCAGCAGATCGTGCCGCAGGCGAAAAGCCAAGAAGAGGCGCTTCGCCTCCTTCATAAGATCTATCCGCCGCATAAGGAACGCCTCGGCGTTCACGTCATAGAGGTGGAAAGACAATAGTGGGATGACAGTGAGGAGCGAGTACCTCCTGGATTAAAGAAACCCCGTCTTGATCTCCACCCATTTCACATTCCCTTCACACACCCCTGCTACACTGACATAGAACCAAGAAAGGAGATCTATGTCATTTATACAACGTGCCTGGTTGTATATCACCAGGAAAAAACTCAAAACGCTGATTTTGCTGGCGATTTTGCTGTGTATGTCGACGATTATGCTGAGTGGATTTGCCATCAAGCATTCGACCGACGCGGCGGCGCAGTCGCTCGACAAAACGCTCAAGGCCGGCTTTACGCTGGGCAATAATCCGCGCACCAATCCGGGAACAGCCCGCGGTTCAGGAACGGTGTCGAACAAAGACATCGACGCGGTGAAGAATCTGGAGGGTGTGACGGAATATGTCAAGCGCCAGAACGCCACGGTCGATTTTATCAATACCAAGCTAGTGCCACTACCGAGTGGCGGCAGCGGTTATGATGCCGAGAAAGACAAACAGTTTGGCAACGCCGCTACCATCATCGGCGTCAATAAATCTGAGTCCGAGAAAAAGTTCCGGGCTGAGTCGCTCAAGCTCATCGCTGGCCGGCACATCACCGAGAACGATTCGCACAAGATTTTGGTGCACGAAGATTTTGCCAAGGCTAATAACCTGAAGCTTGGTAGCAAAATTAAGTTAAA
This sequence comes from uncultured Candidatus Saccharibacteria bacterium, assembly GCA_963516175.1. Lineage (GTDB taxonomy): Bacteria > Patescibacteriota > Saccharimonadia > Saccharimonadales > Saccharimonadaceae > Nanosynbacter. Next base: position 34,121 of record CAUPZG010000003.1, read on the forward strand.
GGCCAATCAATACGACACCGACAACGAGCATCCATCCAAGGACGAGGTGGAAGTGGAAATCGTCGGTATATTTAACGGCAAGAACCCAAAGCAGGCGACGTACCAGGTGGAGCTGTTCGAGAATTTGTTCTTGACTGACCTCACGACGACCCGCCAGTTGAACGCGTACACCGAGCAAAATGAGATTTACCAGGACGCCACGTTCTTCACCAAAGGCACCAAGCAGCTGGATGAAGTAATGGCGCGGGCGAATAAGTTACCGGTCAATTGGCAAAAGTATCAATTGAATAAGAATAGCCAGGAGCTGGCTGGCGTGACTGGTGCGGTGAACGGCGTGTACGGCCTGATCGACGGTATGTTGTGGGCGACGGCGCTGGTCAGCGTGGCGGTAATCGGAATGGTGCTGTACTTGTGGATGAACGAGCGCAAGCGCGAAGCGGGCGTGCTTTTGGCGACGGGCGTGCCGCAGTCAAAGATTGTGCTGCAATACATCGCTGAGCTAGTGATGATTGCGGTGCTGAGCTTTGGTGCGTCGTACTTTACCGCAGGGCTGATCGCACAACAAATGGGTGATCACGTGGTGTCGCAGGCGGCACAGAGCGCCACGCGTCAAGCTGGCAGTTCCCTCAATGGTGCGTCGCTCGGTGCTGACGCTGACTCGGTGACGTCATCGCGGACGCTAGACAAGATAACGGTTGGTGTGCAGCCGACGGATCTGCTGGCAGTGTGGGGCGCTGGACTAGCGGTGATTATCATTGCGGTGCTACTGGCTTCGCGGCCGATTACCCAGTCAACGCCAAAAGAATTACTAACCGAAGTGGATTAGGGGCGAACGATGACGATTATCAAACGAGCCTGGACGGCTGTGGCGCGCAAACGGCGTCGCAGCCTGACCATCGCCCTGATCATGACGCTGATTTTCACGCTGCTAATCGGCACGCTGACGGTGCAGCAGACGATGGCGCAGCTGAAGCAATCGGTCGAGCGGAACATCCGCGCCGGCTTTAGCATCGCTAACAAGCAACCGTCGGGCGAGGTGCCAATGGAGACGGCGCGACAGGTGCAGCGCCTGGACAATGTCAAAGCACACAATTTCCAGGCAGAAACTACTGCGGGACTGCCAGGCAAGCAATTGGTTGACGTAGCGGGTAGCGGCGTGCAGCTGGACGCTAACGTGGCTGGCGAAGCAAAAGTGACGGGCGCGACACAGAGCGATCTGCTCGGCGAGTTCACTGGTCGATTCTACCAACTGGAGCAGGGCAAGCACCTGACCGAGCATGATCAAAACGCGGCGCTGATCCACAAAGCGTTTGCCGAGAAAAATGGTATCAAGCCGGGCGACAAGCTGGACCTTACCAAAGACGGAAGGCGCGTGACGGTGACTGTCACGGGGATCTTCAGCGGCAAAGGTGAAAAGCCAGCGGTCTTGCAGTCCGACATGGCGGAGAATCATCTCATCACCAACTTGGCTGCGGCGCAGCAGCTGACAGGTAGCCAGCAACTGACACGAGCAACGTATTTTGCCGAAAATCCGCACCAGTTGAAGTCGTTAACGGACCGCACTAAAAGCCTACCAAACGTCGATTGGAAAAAATTTAGTCTAACCGACAACGGGGCGGCGTTCGCTGGCGTCCTCCAAAACATCACTGGCATTCAAAACATCTTGACGATTGCCACCATCGGTGCGGCTGGGGCAGGGCTGGCGGTTTTGTCGCTGGTGCTAGTGTTCTGGGTGCGCGGCCGCTTGCATGAAATTGGCATCTTGCTATCCATCGGCACGTCGAAGCGGCAGATTATCGGGCAGCTCTTGGCGGAGCTTGCCATCATTGCCGCAGTTAGCTCAGTGTTCGCACTCGCCATCGGCTCTGTCGCCTCGTCGCAGATTTCTACCGCCCTCACGGCGCAAACCGACCAAAGCCAGCGCACAGAAACAACCGTGGTGCACGCCGCGCCAATAGCGACCTACCTGCAGGCTTTCGCCTTCAGCTACATGGTCGTTCTGCTATCAGCCATCGCTGCCACCGCGCCAATCATGCGCCAATCACCAAAGCAAATTTTAGCAAAATTAAGTTAGGAGCTATCATGTCAATACTTACGTTACGCGATATCATTTACTCATACGCTGACGGCACCAGCAATGTGCTCAACGGCATCAATTATCAATTTGAAAAGGGCAAGTTCTACGCCATTGTCGGTAGTTCTGGCGCCGGCAAGTCGACACTGCTGGGACTGCTAGCGGGGTTAGACACACCGACCGGCGGGCAGATTTTGTTCGACGATGAAGACATCGCCGAGCAGGGCTATTCGCATCATCGCAAGCACAATATCTCGCTGGTGTTTCAGAATTATAATCTGATCGATTATCTGACGCCGCTAGAAAACTTGAAATTGGTTAATGCCAAGGCCACCAACGAAACGTTGCATGCCATGGGGCTGGACGACGATCACATTCACCGCAATGTCATGAAGCTTTCCGGCGGTCAGCAGCAGCGTGTAGCGATCGGACGAGCTCTCGTCTCGCATGCGCCGATCATCTTGGCGGACGAGCCAACTGGCAACCTGGACGAAGCTACCGCCGCGGATATCATCACTATCCTGCGCCGGGCCGCCCACGAAAATGAAAAATGCGTCATCGTCGTCACTCACAGTAAACAGCTAGCCAAGCAAGCGGATGTGGTGTTGAAGTTGAAGGATAAGAAGCTACGAGCATAGCATCAGGCCTGGTGCGGCCCACGTCACTTACGGTACGTGGAGCGACCGAATCGACTGACGATGATAGAATCATAAAACCCTCATCTCAAGCAAGAGGTGCGCGAGGCAGAAGCTGAAAGCGCACCTTTTTGGCTACTAGGTATGATGGCCGTCCACCAGTTCACTCCGAATCCCGAACCATTTGCTACCATTTCCTCCAAGCCGCACTTCACGCTATAATAACCATATGCATTTTTATCAATCATCAAGCGACGAGGCGCTGCGGCGACTGGGTTCCTCGAGTAGCGGCCTAAGCGCGGCCGAAGTTCAGCGCCGCCAAAAACGCTACGGCCTCAACATCATCAAAGTCCAGTCCGAACCGCTCTGGCGCATCATCCTCGAGCCATTCCTCGACATTTTTATGCTCGTCCTGCTCATCGCCGCCATCATCAGCCTCTGGCACGGCGAGGCCATTGACGCCATCATCATCTTCGTTATCGCCGCCATCTCGGCCGTTATTTTCTACATTCAGCGTTTCTCGACCGACCGCGTGCTGCGCAGCCTGTCGCGCCATGACGCCCAAAAAGTTGACGTTCACCGCGTCAATCGTACCACCCGCATCGACGCCAGCCAGCTAGTTCCGGGCGACGTCGTCTCGCTGGCTGAGGGCGAGAAAGTTCCCGCCGACATCCGCCTCATTCGTAGCGCCAACTTGCGGGTGGACGAGGCACAACTGACCGGCGAATCACTGCCAATCTCCAAACAAACCGACGCATTCATTGGCAATAAAGAAATGTACGAGCAAACCAACATGCTGTTTCAAGGCTCATTCGTCGTTAGCGGCACCGGCACCGGCGTGGTTGTTGCCACCGGCAATCAGACCGAGTTCGGTAATCTCGCCATGCTCTCCAAGCGCGAATCAACCCAAAGCCCGGTCCAGCGAAAAATCGACACCCTGATCACCAAAGTCATCGCCGCCGTCTCGGCCATCGCCCTCGTCGCCTTTGGGCTGAGCTTGCTGCGCGGCATGGATGTACTAGAGAGTCTACGCTTTGTTATGGCCCTAGCGGTAAGTGCCGTACCGGAGAGCTTGCCGATTGCGATTTCCGTGGTGCTAGTCTTAGGAATGCGGCGGATGGCCGCCAAAAAGGCGTTAGTGCATCAAATGCGCGCCATCGAGACCATCGGCGTCATCACCACCATCGCCACCGACAAGACGGGCACGCTGACCAAGAACAAGCTGACCGTTCAGCAAACGTGGACGCCGGACGAGGCGACAGAGAACATCGACCACATCATCGGGCTGGTAGTCAACCGCGCTCACGCCAAGAGCCACGATCCGCTGGATATCGCCCTCAATGAGTACGCCCGCAAGCAGAGCGCCAGCCCACGCCACGCACCAGTTCGCGACCTGCCATTCAGTCAAGCCCACGCCATGTCCGCCACCATCTGGCATCATGGCCAGCAGTTTCGCTTGTACGTCAAGGGTGCGCCCGAAGCCATTCTGGCAGCGTGCCGCGTGTCGGCTCGCACCAAAAAGCGTGCCCAGCAGATGCTTGATGAGATGACCGCCCGCGGCTACCGAGTGATTGGACTGGCGACGGGCGAGCTGGACGAGGCAATTGATGGCTTTGATCAGCTCGGCAAGCTGACATTCGCCGGCTTTGTGGCCGTGGCTGACGTACTGCGACCAGAGGCACCGCGGGCTATCCGGGCTGCCCTGAAGGCGGGTGTGTCGGTGCGGATGATCACCGGCGATCATTTCGAGACAGCCTATCAGATTGGCCGGGAACTCGGCATGGTCGAGAACCGCGATGAGGTGTTTGATTGCCGTGATATGGCTAAGCTATCTGACGAGCAGCTGGACGCCATCGTCACCAAAACCAAAGTCTTCTCCCGCGTCATCCCCGAGCAAAAATACCGCCTGCTGACCATTCTCAAAAAGCACCACATCACCGCCATGACCGGCGACGGCGTCAACGACGTGCCGGCGCTGACCAACGCCCATGTCGGCGTGGCTATGGGGTCAGGCTCACACATCGCCAAAGACGCCGGCGATATCATCCTGCTCAACGATAATTTCAAGACCATCATCGACGCCATGCGCGAAGGCCGCACCATCATCGCCAACATTCGCCGGATGCTGTTTTATCTACTATCAACTAACACTGGCGAGCTGATCACCATGCTCGGCGCGCTGCTCATCGGCATCAAGACGCCGCTGGAACCAGTGCAAATTCTGTGGGTCAATCTGGTGACCGATACCTCGATGGTCATCCCGCTTGGCCTGGAGTCAGGCGAAAAGCAAGCCATGAACCGCCCGCCAGAACGCCCCGACGCACCGATTCTCAGCCATCAAATGATCTGGCGGATGGTCATCGTCGCCGCCACCATGTCGGTCATGGCCCTGGCGGTCTATATCTTTTTCGAGAAGCATTATGGCCACGACTACGCGCAGACTCTAGCTTTTATCTCGCTGGTGGTCAGCCAGTGGGCCAATACCTTCAACGCCCGCTCTGACAGTGAGTCAATCTTCACTCGCCTCAAGGTCATGAACGCCAGTTTTTACTCTGGCATCGGCCTGTCGGTCATGTTGCAGCTACTCGTCTTCTTCGGGCCGCTTGGCACAATCCTCCACATCACGCCGATCAACTTCTGGCACGGCGCACTCATCAGCCTCGCCTCGTTCGTCATCCCGATCATCACCTGCGAGATACACAAGTGGCGGAGCAGGAGGAATGACCATGCCTGAACTCAAAAATTAAGAATAGTCAAACGTTATAGAGTTCTCACTAGGTAGTAGCGTGGCACGACCTCCAATTGGCAGTATAATCTGCGGATCTGTATGTCCAAAATCCACATTCTGAACAATTGGTATTGTTTTGTTATACTCGCGAATGGCTGCAACTACAACCTCTCGTTGATCAGCTCGATACTTTGCTTTTTCAGCAGCAGTATTCTGTTGTTCAAAGTCCCAAGCTTTCGGGCGCCCAATCATAACCCCGCTTAAGTGGTCAAACCACCCCCGCTCACCAAGTCCAACAAGTAGATATTCCATAACCCAATGTGGAGGTATAGTTTCAGCTGACTCCAAGAAAAGAATTCTACCACTTAATTCCTCGGCTTTTGGCAAATATTTTTCAGCACTGCACTGAACTACCATACTTTCCATACAACCACCCCAAAGCAACCCACTCGCACCTTGGTCGCCATTCCAGATTAATCCATCATTTTCCTCTAAGGGGCGCGGCTTATCAAGAGATTGTTTATCAGCCCAGTCAAGTCCTATGTCGTTATATACCGTACTGCCGCCAGTCTTTAGTACTCCGCCATCAAACAACGCTTTATTTAATGATTCAATTGTAATACTCATCATCTCTTTTTGCATAGCAAACTGCGTCATAATACCCCCTCCATAATATGATGGTATCCCAAGATTTGACAGGTAGATATGGAGATGAGTATTATCACTAAACCCAAAGAACGGTTTCGGATTTGCTTGAATGATATCAGATTTTAGCAGCTTTAATAGCTTGATTTGATCTGTTCCACCAACAGACGCAATAATGGCTTTTATATTTGAATCATTAAATGCCGACATGATGTCAGCGGCTCTATCTTGCAAGGATGAACCCATACGCCTCGTTGTCGGATATTCTACAGGTTCAAGATTAAAGACTGTTCGTAGACGTTCCAGTCCAAGATCTTGCACCCATGGGAATAATTCAGGCAAACCGCTAGACGGAGATAGTATAGCGACTTTATCTCCTCTTTGTAATTTTGGCATCACTGTATAGCTATTCATATTACTGTATAATAGCCAACCTTTGGGAATTATTCAAACTATTCATAATCACACATAGACAACCTAACATGCGAGCTGTGCTTGACTAAGTTTTTATGATATATAGAAATGCACAATCATAAGAATAGCTCGCCACCAGAAGTGAACGAGCTGTTTTGAGTCAAAGATAAATATATATCCTTATGGCTGGGCCGGAGGGATTCGAACCCCCGAATGCCAGGACCAAAACCTGGTGCCTTACCACTTGGCGACGGCCCAATACCAAGGATCAGTGTAGCATAATAATCACGCAATTACCAGCCTTGCGGTCGGGCCAAAAACGCGCTACAATCGTCATATGCATAAGCAGCATGGCTTTACTATCGTCGAAGTTATTATCATCATCGTGGTCATCGCGATCCTCGCGACCTTGGGCGGCCTCGTGTGGCGCAATACGTACAACACCGCTCGCGACAATGAAACCAAGTCCAATATCTCGATGCTCAAAGAGGCAATCGAGAAATATCGCTCGGATAACGGCGAGTTTCCTTGGCCAACGAGTACCTGCACCATTTATAACACCGCTAATATGAAAATTTGTAATGGTGGTGAGCTCGGCGCGCTTCTCATTCCGCGCTATATCAAGCAACTACCAAAAGACCACGATGGTCGTGATTATTGGTACTTGGTGGCCACCGACGTCGCTCTCGCCTCCAGCGTTGTACCGACCCGCTACGCCATAAAAGTGCCACTCTCAGACAACACGACTTGCCGCACCGGCCGCAATATGCAAAACGGTTGGTTTGGCGGCGTACCAGAATGTAATTTCTAATCTGTTATAATAACTCTTGATGAAGCGACAGAGTTTCGAGACGCTAACACTAGAGAAAATCGTTGGCGGCGGGCAAGCACTAGGAACGCTGGCCGGTGGCCGCAAGTGTTTTGTATGGGGCGGACTACCCGGCGAGACCGTCACCGTTCGCATTACCAAAAAGAAATCGCACCTCGTCGAGGCGGTTGTCGAGGAGGTAATCTCGCCAAGCCCCGACCGTATCCAGCCGCGTGACCCGGACAGCTACCTGTCGACCAGCCCGTGGCAAATCATGCCACTAGAAGTTGAACAGACGTATAAGGCGCAGTTAATCGACGACGCCTTTACCCTACATAACATCACGCTACCAGGGGAAATTGAAGTTTATTGCGACAATGTCGCATATGGTTATCGCAACAAAGTTGAATTTAGTTGGTATAGCGAAGCTGGGACATATGGTGATACGCTTGACTTGGCATTTTTCCGCCGCGGCAGCAAAGGCAAGATTATCGTCGAGGGCACAAGTTTAGCACGCCCAGAGATCAACAACTTGGCACGTGCGATCCGCGATTTGCTGCGCCATAAACACATCTCGGCCCGCCAGCTCAAGACCTTGCTCATCCGCTGCGATCAGTCGGGAAATTGTGTATGGCAATTATATCTCAAGGGTCGCTTGCCCGAAATTATCACCGCTGGTGAAGCCGCCAAGCTACCAGCCCAGGGCGGGGAAGTCATCTACTCCGACCCGCGCTCGCCAGCCAGCCGCATTACCGAACGCTTGGTGTGTTTCGGCAACACCACCTTGACTGACACTATTCTTGGCGTGCCATTTCGCTACGCCTGCGAAGGATTTTTCCAAGTCAATGTTCCAGTTTACGAGCAGGCACTACGCGATATGCGGGAGTGGGTGCCGCTCGCCACCGATCAGCCAATTCTCGATTTTTACGCTGGCGTCGGCACCATCGGCCTAACCATTGGCGGCAGCAACGTCACGCTAGTGGAAATCAACGCCGACGCTGTCCGCGAAATGCAGCGCAACATCGCCGAACTTGACCGCACTGATGCCCGCGCCGTCCTCGCTCCCAGCGAGCAAGCCCTCGACCACATCACCGGTAGGGAAATCGTCATCGTCGACCCACCGCGCGCCGGCTTACACCCCGACGTTATTGCGACATTGTTGCAACAGCTGCCACCACGCATCCTCTATCTCAGCTGTAATCCCGTCACCCAAGCCCGCGACGTTGCCTTGCTCCAACAACACTACCACATCGCCTGGCACCGCGGCTACAACTTTTTCCCGCGTACGCCGCATAGTGAGCACTTGATTGTTCTTGACAAGAAGTGAACCAACTCAACGGCGTAGTAATAACTAGAGCTGAATTCTCATAGCCTTGACATAGTACTACACCGCTGATATAATCTCAGCACACTAAAATCCATGCGAGAGGAGTTATAACTATGACAGGAATACCAAAGCCACCTGAGGGAATGCTGAGCGAAGAGCAAAATAATCCTGCAACCCCCTAGGACACGCTTCAGGAAAATCCTGCGGGTATCAAGGAAAAAGTTCAGGCAGATCCAGAAACACCCGTTGGCACTAACGATCATACCGAAGTCACCCCTGAACCTAGCGAACCTGAAATGTATAGCGGGCCACTGGAACAAGCCCCAGTATTTGATTTAGGTCACGACTCTGCTCCTAGCGGGCTGTTTTTCTCTGATGTGGTAGCTATAGCCGAGAAGTCTATTGGGCAGAAATCCGAGACATCAGAAGGAGACCCAGCAACTCTGGTTATTTTCGGTGGTGTCTGTGTTCCAGTATACAAGAATTCTACTCCCGAAGAACTAAAGAAACTAGAGGTGGCCTGGGCGCGAGCTATGCGCGGACACTATGATCAGCAGATAAGAATTTTTGATCAGAACGACACTGATGAATACGTGCGTGGCTTCAGGCCCTTTGATGTATATCCGCTAGCAGTAAGTCTGGACAATGTACCAGAAGAAGTCCTTGCTACTGAGGCGCAGGCAGACGAAGTTCGGCGCAATGCTGGAGACTCTAATATTCAGTGGGCGGACACTATTATCAACAGAGAAGAAAAATATGAGGAGCTAAAAGGAAAGCTCTGGGACGTAGAAATACACCTTACTGGAGCAGCGGCGGCGCAGCTACCACCTAATATCTATGGCGACAGAGATAACCCAATACAAGCAGAGCCATTTACGAGTGAGTTTGAGGCAAGAGGAGTCATGTACAGCTCTTACGCATTCCTATTGGCAAAGCTCATAGAAGATCATCTCAACAATAACGAGACTGCAACCGTAGCAGATATTGCCGAAGAGGCCCTAAGAATATTAGATATCAGGGTAAATACCTCAGATCAATGGTTTAATGCAGTAATTGGTTATCTATTGCCAGACTCAGCGTGGGGTTGGAAGCATGGTCAAGAGCTATTGGAATGGCGTGATGAAATACGCAAGCAACAAAGTGGATACCGCTCACCTCTTCCACCTCAAGCCCAGTAACAATTGTACACTTGATATCAAGTATCTCTAGGCTATAATAATCCTAACAAAACGCCGACGCACTTATGTACCTGTCGGCGTTTTGATGTTCTTGAAATACCCACATTCCGACCCATTCTTATAATTCTGCGCCCAATTCGTTTTTACCAGAAAACACCGGTTACCATTTTTCTATAAAAAGTTGTTTATGATCATAACAGAGGTAAGAAAAAATATTATACCACATTTTTGACAAAACCCATTGACATTTTATTCTATTAGTGATATACATATATCAGCTTTTGCTCAAGGCTACAGTCTTAGGGCGGAAGTCGCCCTTTAGTTTTGAGCGAATCTACCGAAAGGAGGCACATATATGTGCACCCACGATATTTCCTATGTCGCGTTTACGTCACTAATGGCAGCGGCGATAATAGCTGCTGCCATTATCGGGGCGGCGGTGATCATCGCCGCCTCCCTTGGTAGTAGAGAGGAGGACAAAGAGGGCTAACAGCCCACCGAAAATAGCTCGCCGAACTGGGCTCAAACTGGTTGAGATGCGTTACGCATTTCCTGGATTGAGACATATCCAGTTCTGGTTTGAGCTCGTTCGGTGGGCTATTTTCATTGGAGATAGTTGTTACTAATTGAGACCTATTCGCCCGCTCATTCTGGGCGGTTCGTCTTCATCCGCTCGTCAGCCGCCTCTACCATATCAGCGAACTTCCGGCCAGCGCGGCGAGCCAGCCACCACTGAGCCAAGGCGACGGGGATGACCACGGCGATGCCCGGCCAGAGCAGGGCAACATTTGGCATGGTAAAGTCAAAGAACTGCCTGAGCGGCTCAATGCCAAAGCTCACCAAGGTAACAAACAGCACGCCCGCCAGATACAACGTCCGCGCCAGGTGCGCCCGCTTGTCGAGGACTACGCCGAGCATCGGCCCGACCAAAAACACCAGATAAATCCCAAAGAACGTCGCCGTCAGAACTGTCATCGTCGCCGCCTCGGCCGCTTGATGTGGATGTAGCGTCACGCCCGACCAGTAGGTGAACGCCACCGTCAGGCCCGTCAGCAGCGCAATTGGCGCCACCGCCCGCAAGGTGTCGCGCCAGAAATGCGCCGGATTGACCCGGTGGCATGGCCGTGGCGGAAACAGCGTCCACATGATCGTCGGCATGGTCACCAGGAAAATATTGAGAAAGGTGATGTGCCGCGGCGCGTACGGATAATTCAGCCCGACCAGCATGGTACTCAGCAGCAGCACCACGCCGTAAATAATCTTGTGAAAGAATAGGGTAGCGATGACTTCGATCGCCTGCATGATCCGATTACCCAGCTTCATGCCAATCGGCAGAGAGGTAAACGAATTATTGAGTAAAATAATATCCGCCACCCGCCGCGACGCCGGAGCACCCGCGTACATCGCCACGCCGAGGTCGGATTTTTTCAGCGCCAGCGCGTCGTTGACGCCGTCGCCGACCATGCCGGTGAACTTGCCGGACTGCTTGAAATGAGCGATCAGCCGCTCCTTTTGCTCTGGCAGCACGCGGGCAAAAATCGTGTGTTCATCAGCGGCCTTATTGAAGGCTTTGTCGCTGAGACCCGCCAGCGCCGAGCCGAGGATGGCCTTGTCTGGATTGTCAATACCCGCTTCGCGCGCGATGTGCTGCACGGTGCGCGGATTGTCGCCGGAAATCACCCGGATGACCACGCCTTGCTCCTGGAGGAACTTGACCGTGTCAATCACGCCGTCGCGCAGGGAATTACGCAAAATCACCGCGCCAATCGCCCGCCCAGAACCGTCCGGTAGGTCCTTGAGTTTCGTCGTCTCATCATCAAATTCCGCCAGCATCAGCACCCGTAGGCCGCTGTCCGCCCACTCGTCCAGCTGGCGCTGGAGCATAGCGTCAACTGGCGCTAGCTTGGCCACAAACTCCGGCGCACCCATCATCAATGTCCTGGTTTTCCCGTCAATCTTCGCCCGAACGCCTGCCATCTTGCGCGCCGAGGAAAAGGCCATCACCTCGATGATGTCTGCGTGCTTGGGCGGCGTGAGTTCCGCTAGGATCGCTTGCCCGGTGATATTGCCACCGCTGGTTTCATGAGCGATGAGGGCCGCCAGCTCGGCAATAGCTGAGCCCATCGACACACCCGACTCATCGAACGCCACCACCCGCTCCAGCGTCACCTCGTCGCTGGTCAGCGTGCCAGTCTTGTCCACCGCCAATAAATTCAGCAGTGCCATCGCCTCGATCGCCGCTAATTTCTGCGGCAACACCTTGGCCTGCGCCAGCCGCAGCGAGCCGAACGCCAGCAGCAGGGAACTAGCCAGCAGTAATCCCTCCGGCACCACTGTCACTGCTGACGAGGTGATCGTCTTGAGGATGATTACCATATTATCGCCCGACAAATAATACACGATAAAAATCAGCGCCGCCAACACGATCGCGCCGTATGTCAAGAAGGAAATTGCTCGCCAAATCGCTCGCTGCAAGGGCGTCAGCTCTGGCTTGTAGCGTTTCAGAACTTGGCTGATGGCACCGGCTTTCGTTTGGTCGCCAACTGCCGTGACCCGCGCCGTACCTTCGCCCGCCAGCACCGTGGTTGCCGCCAGCACCGTGTCACCAACCGCTTTCTCGACCGCCGCCGACTCGCCAGTGAGCATACTTTCATTAAGCTCCAAGCCCTTCGACACCATCACCGTCGCGTCCGCCGGCAGCTCATCACCAGCCTGTAGAATGATCTCATCACCCACCACCAGCGAATCATACGGCACTTCCACCGCCTGGCCATCACGCAGCACCCGCGCCCGAGGCGCGCTCATCAGCTCCAGCCGGTGCAGCACCCGCTTGGCGCGAATTTCCTGAATGATGCCAATCAGCGAATTGACCACAATCACCACCGAGATAAACCAAGCATCGCGGTACTCGCGGACATAAATCAGCGCCCCAGCCAGCAGGAAAATCGCTAGCACAATTGGCGATAGTAAATTTCTCTTGATAATGTCTAGATAATCTCGCATTATATTGCCTCGCTCCTTTTGTAATGTAATCGCGCACCGACACGATAGCCGCCACGGGCGTCCGGGTCAAATTGGTATATTTCACCGCGCTTGACCTCTGATATGACGACCAGGGCTGGATTATACGGCACCAGCGTCCGATAATATATCAAGTCATCTGGCGAAGTGACATTCATCCCCGGAAAGACCGCCTGGAACTTCTCGGTCGCCACGTCGTCAAAGTAGTTCGGCTGGTGCTTTGGCGGCACGAACCGCTCCGGCCGCAAACCCATTCGCCGCACTAATCGCTTGACATCGCCCAGCGTCATAATGGCCCGCGCCGTGATGTAAGCCAACAATTCGCCCGTCGCGTCAAGCACTACCGTCGCCTGCGCCGTGCGGCTGACATCGCTCATCGGTAGCACAACCGACTGGATTTTGACCGTCAGTCCAAACTGATCATCAATCAGCGCCGCGAGCGCCCGTTCATCGTGCATACCTACTATTTTACCATTGTTACCAGCGCTTGTGCCAGCGTGCTACAATTGACTCATGGATTTTCACACTCGCTACGCCACGCTGAACGCCAATCAGCGCCAGGCGGTCGATTATATTCACGGTTCGCTCCTGGTGGTCGCCGGGCCGGGCACAGGCAAGACCGAGCTGCTGAGCATGCGCACCGCCCAGATTTTGCGCCAGACTGACACGCTGCCAGATAGTATTTTGTGCCTGACGTTTACCGAGAGCGGCGCTACCAACATGCGCCAGCGCCTGCGCCAGATCATCGGCGAGGACGCCTACAAAATTGCCATTCACACCTTTCACAGCTTTGGCACGGAGATTATCAATCAGCACCGCCAGTATTTTTTCCGCGGCGCTGATGCCCAGCCAGCAGATGAACTGACGCAGCACCAAATCGTGACGGAGATTCTCGAAGGGCTGGATTGGCGTAATCCGCTGAGCGCTAAAAACAACGGTGAATTCGTCTACACCAGCGAGCTGATCCGAGTCATTTCCGAGTTCAAGCAGAGTGGCCTGACGCCGGCGGAACTAAGGCTGGTGATGGCCGATAATCAGCGGGTGATCACCTACATTGCCCCTGACATTCAGCAGGTATTTGCGACCAAGATTTCTAAAAAAACCATCGAACTATTTGCGCCGCTGGCAGAGAAGATTGCCGAGAGGATCGGCGAGAGAGGCGCTACAGAGCTTTCTGAAAATGCGGCCAGCTCGGCACCACATCACACCAATCTGCCGTCCTCCATCACCCCGTATGCTCAGGTTCTGGCGCTCAGTATCGCCCACACCGCCCAAGAGGCGATCGATGCCAACTCCACCAAGCCGCTGACCGCCTGGAAAAACAAATGGTGCGAAAAGAACGCCGCTGGCGAATTCGTCCTGAAGGATTTCGCCGCCAGCGAGAAATTATCCGCCGCCATTGACGTCTACGAAGCATATGGCAACGTGCTGGCCGAGCGCTCGCTGTTTGACTACGACGACATGATTTTGTCCGTCATTCAAGCCTGCGAATCCCACCCGGAACTACGCGCCAACCTTCAGGAGCAATTTCAGTTCATCATGGTCGACGAATTTCAGGACACCAACCTGGCGCAGCTGCGGCTGCTATTCGACCTAACTGGCGATGAGGACAATCCCAACATCATGGCGGTCGGCGACGACGATCAGGCGATTTTCAGTTTTCAGGGTGCCGATGTTGGCAATATCCAGCGCTTCCGGCAGCACTATCACGATCCGAAAATTATCGTGCTGACGGACAATTACCGCTCGGCGGCTGATATCCTGACGGCGGCACGCGGGGTGATCACTCAAGGGACGGATCGTTTAGAAAACACCATTGACGGCTTGTCAAAACAATTGACGGCGCACGCATCTGGTAGCGGCGCGCGGGTTGAGGTGCAGGAATTTACCTCGGCGAGCGAGGAGCGGGCAGGGGTGGCCAAACAAATTGCCGAGCTGATCAAACGCGGCGAAAACCCAGCGCATATCACCATCATCGCCCGCCATCACAAGGAGCTGATCGAGCTGCTGCCATATCTATACCGCCAGAACCTGACGGTCAATTACGAGCGCCATGACAATATTTTAGAGCAAGACATCATTCAGGCGCTGGACAAGCTGGCGCGGGTCGTCATGGCGATTCATCAGAATAGCCTCGATGTCGCCAACAGCCTACTGCCAGAGGTCATCGCCCATCCAGCATTCGGCTTTTCGGCGCTGGACATCTGGCGATTAAGCCTCCACGCCTATAACCATCGGCAGCTATGGCTGGAGAGTATGCTGGCAAACAGCACCTTTCGGCCGTTTGGCGAGTGGCTGCTGGAGCGGGCCAAGGATGTGCCGAATTTGCCGCTAGAGGAGCAGTTGGATAAGTTGTTGGGGTTGGAAGCCGGCGAAGAGCCTTTGCTGGGACTCCGTACAGCGATTGCAGCCCGAGCGTCCTCAGACGCCCGGCGCGAAAAGAGGAGTCCTAGTAAAGGCTCTTCGCTTAATTCTCTCGCCGCCCACTACTTCTCACCCCAAGCCCTCGCCCAAAACCCCGACGCCTACCTGACCACGCTCGAGAGTCTGCGCACACTGCGCCAAAAATTACGCGACCGCACTACTGACGCAACCCCAACGCTGGCGGACTTCCTGGAATTCATCGACCTGCACCGCTCGACCAAAACCCGCCTGACGCACATCCGCCCCCAGGCCAGCGCCCTCGGCGGCGCCATCAACCTGATGACCGCCCACAAATCCAAAGGTCTAGAATTCCCGCACGTCTTCGTCATCGGGGCAATCGACAGCGCGTGGGGCGAGAAAGTCCGCTCGCGCTCGCGGCTGATTCGCTATCCCGCCAACCTCCAGCTCCAGCCCGCCGGCACCAGCTACGACGAGCGGCTGCGGCTATTCTTCGTGGCGATGACCCGCGCCAAAACCACCTTGACCATGACCTATTCCCAGACCAACGACGCCGGCAGTGACACCATGATCGCCAGCTTTCTGGCCGACCACGCGCCGACGATTATCCCCGCCGCCGACACGCCCGCAGCGCAAATTACCGTGGCGCAAACCGACTGGAGCACGCGGCTGAGTGCGCCGATTACCGCGAAACTCAAGGATGTGCTAGCGCCGACCTTAGAAACCTACAAGCTTTCCGTCACTCATCTCAATAATTTCCTCGACGTCTCGCGCGGCGGCCCGCAGAACTTTTTGTTGAATAATCTGCTGCGCTTTCCGTCCGCCAAAAGTCCCGCTGCCAGCTACGGCACCGCCATTCACGCCAGTCTCCAGCAGCTGCACAACCTGCTAGGCGCTGACCACCGCCTGCCACCTACCGAACGCATTCTCCACTATTTTCGCACATCGCTCGAGTCTCAGCACCTGCCGCCCGACGATTTCGAGCTATATCTAGACAAAGGCATGGCGGCACTGACGGCGTTTCTGGACGCCAAATCGTCCGATTTTCATGACACGGAGCTGGCGGAACTCGATTTCGCTCATCAAGGCGTCATCGTTGGCGGCGCGCGCCTGACCGGCAAGCTGGACGTCGCTGATATTGATAAGCATAATAAGACCATATTCGTGACCGATTACAAGACTGGCAAGCCATCGCACTCCTGGAAGGGCGCGTCTGATTACGAAAAAATCAAGCTTCACAAATACCGCCAGCAGCTGATGTTTTATCAACTCTTGGTGGAGTCCTCACGCGATTATGGCAATTTCAGCTTCACTGGCGCCCGCCTGCAGTTCGTCGAGCCGGATATGAAAACCGGCGACATCTTCAGCCTGGAGGACACGTTCTCCGAGGAGGAATTAGCTGAATTCGCCCGGCTGATCAATGTCGTCTGGCGGAAAATCACCGCGCTAGAACTGCCAGATATCTCTGAGTATTCAGCGGATTATAAGGGGATGGTGCAGTTTGAGGGGGATTTGTTGACAGAGGCGGCGTAGGGAATTATCGCAAAAATTGTTGACATTTTTTAATTTTATTGATATAAATAGAATCACTCTCGAGTGGAGTCTGTTGCATGTCGGATACGTGCAACCTTGTTTTGCTCGGCACGAGAGCAAAGCACGAAAAGTCTCCGCCGACGACCCGCCCGCTGGAAAGTCCAGTGGGGAGCCGCATATCTGCGGCAGAAGGGAGGTGGAAATTTTATGGCCAGCGTACATGCCGCCTCGCGAGCAGCAGCCGCCATACCCCCAGCTCGAAGGACTGCTGATGACTGGAAAGCCATCAACCTGGGGGACAAAGAGACTCGTAACGCGGACTTCAAAGCCCGCGAATATGAACGAGTGCACGGCAAGAAGTGAGTAGTGCTTCTTGTCGATGTGACGGTCGGGGTACGTGCACCCCGAACCCGCTGAGCTAGCAAGCTCAGCACCAGGGCGTCCGTCCGCCCACAAGGGTGTGCTTGGAGGAGGCAAGGTCCTAGAAACCACCGAGTCTCGCGGGTTCGACTCCCGCCACATCCACTGAGGGGAGACATGCGTCGCTCAATAGCGCGCGGCGTATGGCAGACTGGCAGCCCCCAGCAGCCTGTCGGTCTATTGTGAAAACAACGTTGTTTTCCACCCTCAATCTTCCCGGGAAAGTCCCGGGAAGGATCCCCCCGAAAGGGGGAGAAAGGAGGTATCTATAAGATAGGTAACTCTGCCCCGCGACCATATCTCCAAGGGATGGGTACTCGGTTCCGGTCGCGGGGCCCCAAAACATTGGATTCGCGAGTTTCACTCGTAGCAGCAGCCCCTCCGGGCCGTTCCGAGCAGAACTGCTTGAGTCCACTACCCCGCGTCATCGTTGACGCGGGGATTTCACTTGTTGTGCTATAATTGTCATATGAATCCGACTCAACCAAATCCTACAATACCACCAACTCCCCAGCCACAGACTCAGCCAACCCCGCCGACATCGATGCCGCAAGCACAACCACAAGTACAACCGCAGCCGCAAACTACTCAGCCAGGAGCGCCGATCAAACAAACTCAGGTTGAGCTTGCCGGAGGTGTCAATGTTTTTAGCGGAACGCCGGGACTACTAGAATGGACTGCTGACAATCGTATTCGCCTCTATACCTCACAGGCGGGTCAGTGGATGCTGGTATTTGATATCGCACCATCAGATATTGAATTTGCAGCATACACTAATGGCGCACTATCACTATCGCCACGACAAACTCTAGGATTACCACAAAAAAATTACTATATCATAGTCGATAAGGGCGCCGCTGGCTCAAACCTTGCTGAAATAGGCGCCCGACAGTTTGGACTCATCGGTGCTGTCGCTAGCGCAACCATCCTAACAAAAGCAGTCAACCGCGAATCAGCAACTGACGCCGGCTGGTGGATACAGACGCTCACAAACTTCGGTGTTATGAAACCAGGCAATGCCTCAACCATGAAGCGAGGACGAAATTGGTCAATGCTATACATCATCGCAAGTATTGTCGGTGGAATCATCCTGATCATCTTGATAATTATCGGCGCCCTGAATAGCTAACGAGAGGGAAATATTGCATACATTTTGGGACAACCTGCCGCAGCCATTTTTCATCTTGGCGCCCATGGAAGCCGTCACTGACGTGGTGTTTCGTCATGTCGTGAAACGGGCGGGCGCCCCCGACGTATTTTTCACCGAGTTCGCTAATGCCACCGGCTGGGTACATGCTGGCGACAAGGCTATTGCCGGACGGCTCATCAAGACCGACGACGAACATCCATTGGTCGCCCAAATATGGGGCGGCGAGCCAGGCGATATGGAACAATTTGCCGCCCACTGCATGGAGCTCGGCTTTAACGGCATCGACATCAACATGGGCTGTCCCGCCAAATCCGCCATCAAATCGGGCGGTGCAGCGCTGATCCGCCGACCCGACGTGGCCGTCGCCGCCATCGCCGCTGCTAAAACTGCTGGGCTGCCGGTCAGTGTCAAAACCAGGCTGGGCTACACCCATGTCGATGAATGGCGCGAATGGCTAGCGACTATTTTACAACAAGATATCACCAATCTGACAATTCATTTACGCACCAAAAAGGAGATGAGCAAAGTCCCGGCACACTACGAGCTCATCGACAACATCATCGCCCTACGTGATGACATTGCCCCGCAGACGCTCTTGACCATCAACGGCGACATCCGCGACCGAGCCCATGGCGAAGAATTAGTCAGAGCCCACCCAGGTCTCAACGGCATCATGATCGGGCGGGGAATTTTCAGCGATCCGTTTTGCTTTACCTGTACCGGCGCTCGGACATCTCATAAAATAATCCGGGACCCACGTAAAGTTGCCCAGATTTTTTCTGAGATGCCGCTCGCGCCAGATGCACCAGCACCGACGACACGCTCACGCCAAATCTCCGGTGGAGATTTAAGCGAAGAAAAGTACGCTTCAAATCAGAACGATACGCCGTTCACCAATGCTTTAGAACACAAATCTGAACTAATCACCTTATTACATTACCACCTCGACCTCTTCGACCACTACCAACCAACCCTCGGCCGCCCCTACGAAACCCTCAAACGCTTCTTCAAAATCTACATCCGTGACTTCGACGGCGCCAAAGAGCTACGCGAGCAGTTGATGCACACCAAAAGTACTGACGAAGTGCGGAAACTGTTGGATAATTGATGGGACTGAATGCCACCCCGCCCCAACCATCAAGGCGCACCGTAATCAAACGTGCGCCTGAAATAACACCGTAAAAAATCTACTAATGTCGTCGCTTACGCCGATGCAAATCTGCAACCTTGAGCCGCACCATGTGCCGGTCGATAAGCTGTTTGGCTTTTTCGCGCTCGACTTGGTCGCCGGCTTCGTCGCGGGCTTTGATGGCGCGCTCCAGGGCCGCCTGAGTCTCCGCCTCGATGATGTCGTCGCCGTGGTCAGCCTCATCCACCAGGATTTGCACCGATGAGTAATCGATTTTCACCACGCCGCCGGAGATCGCGAAATACTCCAACTGGTTGTCAGGATCTTCTTGGCGCCGGCGCACGGTAATCACGCCGTCCTTAGCCACCGTCACCAGCGGCTCATGGCTCGGCAGCACCGAAATTTCGCCATCAATCGTCGGAATGGTCACCGAATAGACCGCTTCTTCCAGCTTGACACCACCGAGCGTTACCAGCTTCAAATTCATCAGGCTAATCCTTCTTCGCCTCTGCTTGCTTTGCGCTTTCGGCGTCGCGAGCTACTTGATCGCTCAAAGTGCCTTGCACCATGTAGAACCAGCTTTCTGGCTTGTCGTCGTATTTACCGGCCAAGATGTCGGCAGCGTCGCGAATGGTGTCCTCTAACTTGACGTACACGCCAGGGTTGCCGGTAAATTTCTCAGCTACGTGGAATGGCTGCGCCAAGAAGCGCTGGATGCGGCGAGCCCGAGCAACGATTTGCTTCTGGTCGTCCGATAATTCTTCCATGCCGAGGATAGCAATGATGTCCTGCAATTCTTTATACTGCTGCAATACTCGCTGAACTTCGCGCGCCACGCGGTAGTGCTCCTCGCCAACAATTTCTGGATCCAGCGAATTGGAGCTGGAATCTAGCACGTCGACGGCTGGGTAGATACCAATTTCCGTCAAGGCACGGTTCATCACGATGGTCGCGTCCAAGTGGGCGAAGGTCGTCGCTGGCGCTGGGTCGGTCAAGTCGTCAGCTGGCACATACACCGCCTGAACAGAGGTAATCGAACCCTTTTTCGTCGAAGTAATGCGCTCCTGGAGAGCACCCATTTCCTGCTGCAAGTTCGGCTGATAGCCCACGGCACTTGGCAAACGACCGAGCAGCGCCGACACCTCAGCACCAGCCTGCGTGTAGCGGTAAATATTGTCGATAAACAGCAGCACGTCCTTACCTTCGTCACGGAACGCTTCAGCCATCGCCAAACCCGATAGCGCCACGCGCAAACGTGCTCCAGGCGGCTCATTCATCTGGCCAAACACCAGCGAGGTCTTGTCCAGCACACCGGCTTCTTCCATCTCATAATACAGGTCATTTCCTTCGCGGGTACGCTCACCAACGCCGGCAAACACCGAGTTACCAGAGTGGAACTTGGCAATGTTGTTGATCAGCTCGGTGATCAGGACAGTTTTACCAACACCAGCACCGGCGAACAGACCGGCTTTACCGCCTTTGGCCAGCGGCGCGATAAGGTCAACAACCTTGATGCCAGTTTCCAAAATCTCCGTCTTGTTCGACTGCTCAGACAGATCCGGAGCAGGGCGGTGAATCGGCGCGGTTTTACCCTTTGGCTGCGGCTTCTCGTCAATCGCTTCACCAACCACGTTAAACATGCGCCCCTGAGTCTCGGCGCCCACTGGCACAGAAATCGGTGCACCAGTCGCTACCACGTCCGCACCGCGAGCCAACCCGTCAGTCGATGACAGCGCGATCGTCCGCACGGTGTGCTCGTCCAGGTGCTGTGCTACTTCCAACACCAGCGTCTCTTTGCCATTCTTGACATGCAACGCATCATAAATTGCTGGCAATTTAACATCACGTGGAAACTCCACATCGACCACCACGCCAACGATTTGAATAATTTTTCCTAGTGTTTTACTCA
>CAUPZG010000004.1:0-46878 GCA_963516175.1 uncultured Candidatus Saccharibacteria bacterium
TTGCAGATCATGGTGATTACCATTGATAGCTTCGCTAAGGCTCAGAATGTGATGAATCGGCAGAGCGACTATGGTCGGCCGCTCGATTTTATCAAGGCTACTCACCCAGTAGTTATTCTCGACGAGCCGCAGAATATGGAGACGGACATACGGCGGAATGCTATTGCCAGCCTTAATCCGCTGTGCACGTTGCGTTATAGTGCCACACACAAGTACTTATACAATTTGCTTTATCGGCTGACTCCGGTCGATGCCTATGATAAAGGCTTGGTCAAAAAGATCGAGGTGCATAGTGTCCAGAGTGAGGATAATTATAATGATGTGTATATCAATGTACTGTCGCTAGAGCGGCAGTCGAAGACTCGTTCGTTTGCTAAAATTGAAGTAGATGCGAGTGACGAGTATGGCTTGCGGCGCAAGATCATCAAGGTGTTTCCGGGCGATGATTTAGAGGCAAAGACAGCTCGTTCGGTCTATGCTGGCTACTATGTCGAGTCGATCAATCACGGCGATGGTTGTGTGGAATTTAGTAATGGTAAAGTAATTTACGTTGGTCAGCGCGACGAAAGCCTGCACGATGATATTATCAAGCGGCAGATTGAATTGACAATTGACGATCACTTTGATAAACAGCGTCGGCTAGGTGACGGCGTCAAGGTACTCAGCCTATTCTTTATCGATAAAGTGGCAAATTATCGTGAATATACGGCAAATGGTGCCAGTAAGGGTAAGTTTGCTAAGTGGTTTGAGGAAGCCTACATCAAGGTCTCGTCTAAGCCAAAATATGCTGGCGTCATGGACAATTTATCAGCGAGCGAAGTGCATGATGGCTACTTTGCAGCAGACAAGAGTGGTCAGTGGAAAGATTCTCGTGACACTAAGGGCGAGGGTGGTCGCACTAAGGACGATGATACGGCGTATACCTTAATCATGAAGGATAAAGAAAGACTGCTGGATATAAATGAGCCGCTGCGGTTTATCTTTAGCCACTCGGCACTACGTGAGGGCTGGGATAATCCTAATGTGTTTCAAATTTGTACGCTTAATGAGACGTCGAGTCAGATGAAAAAGCGCCAAGAAATCGGACGAGGCCTGCGCTTGCCGGTGAATGTTGACGGACAACGAGTCTATGACGATAACGTCAACATACTAACGGTAGTGGCTAATGAAAGTTATGCAGAGTTTAGCCGCAAGCTCCAGACGGAGATTGAGGAAGAGACTGGTATCCACTTCGGCGGACGAATCAAGAATCGTGACAATCGACGAGTCGTCAGGTTTCAGAAATCACGGGCGCTTGACCCGGCCTTTAAGGAACTATGGGATAAAATTAAACATAAAACGACCTACCGGGTGGCAATTGATACAGAAAAGTTGGTAACGGAGGCGGCTAGTGAATTAGCGCAGGTCACTATTAGTAAACCGCATATTGCTGATACTAAAACACTGATTGATTCGATGAATAATGATAACGGTTTTATGGTGCGCGAGACCGGTTTTAATACGTATGCGGCACGCCAAACTGAGGTAAAGATACCGAATTTGTTAGCGGATATTCAGCATCAGACACAAATGACTCGTCAGGTGATATTTGATGTGCTTGATCAAGCGGGGATGTTCGAGCAGGTGGCTATCAATCCACAGCAGGTTATTGATGAAACAGCCCAGGCGATTAATCGTGTCAAACAGCGCTTGGCAGTTGACGGTGTTAAATATCACAGGACGGGTGAGTATTATGACATGACGTTGTTTGAGAACAGTGAATTGCAGACATACCTGTATGATGCAGCGATGAAGAGTGGGGCAGTTGCAGTGACCGATCAAACAAAAACCGTCTACGATTATGTGGCAGTCGATTCGGAAGTTGAGCGTGAATTCATGCAGTCGCTAGAGGACAATACCGACGTGAAATTCTACATCAAGCTACCAAGTTGGTTCAAGATTGATACACCAGTCGGCACATATAATCCAGATTGGGCAGTGGCGTTTGATGGCGATAGGCGGATTTACTTTGTTGCGGAGACCAAAGGCTCGGATGATATTAATGATAATCACTTGAGTACTAATGAACGAAGTAAAATTACTGCGGCCCGCCAGCATTTTGCAGCAATTGATGTACCGTATGCGGTACCGGTGCGGAGTTTGCGGCAAGCATTGACTATGGTTGGAGATATCTAATACTGGGCGTGTCTATTGTTGTTTGTTTGATGGTTTTACGATAAACCCGCTTCGCCGATACATATAATCACCAACCATCAATCCTTTGCGAGGGAATGTCTCTGCTAACTCACGTCGTTCAATGTATGTCTTTGTAACTTCGACGATCCATGAGCGACCGGATTTTTCAACCAGATAATAGCGTCTGTCGCCTTTAAGTTGCTCGACTGCTTCATCCGAAAAAGCCACATCAAGCGTTCCAGCTCCTACGAAAAAGTCGATGATTTTTTGCCACCACGTTAGCCGTCGGTGGCGATTTAGTGATTCAATTTGGTCGGCGTCGGCAAACTTGTCTGCAACTGCCAGGTCGGATGCTGAATATCCTTTCGTATCTGTCGGATAGGCGTCAAGATCAAGAGGTTCGCGCATAGCCGAAGCCAGTCCTGCCCGTGTGTAGTCAAGCAGCTCGTCTACGCTAGTGTTAAATAATTTTGCTAGTGCTTGCATATTGTCTATATCTGGAAAGCCGGAACCTCGTTCCCACTTAGCAACTGCTTGTCGTGTAACGTTGAGCCGATCAGCTAGTTGCTCTTGCGACCAACCAGCTTGTTGACGTAATTGTTTAAGCTTTTTGGCAAAAATCATTTGGCGCCCTTTCATTTATTTTCTAATAGCATAGCGTAATTTTAGTGTTTTGGCGAGCAACTTTGCGTTGCCTATTGCAATACGTAAGGCTCGGCTTAAGGAGGTATAATAGGGCTAAAGGAAAGGTGATATGATAAAGCCGGTAGGATATTAACCATGAAAATCTCCGTCCATCTCAAACCCAACTCCCGCCATCGCGAAGAGGTGGTAGTAAACGACGACGGTTCGCTGACGATTTATACCAAGGCACCAGCCCTTGAGGGACGAGCGAATATGGCGGCGGCGAAGTTGTTGGCGAAACATTTTGGCGTGACGCCCTCAAAGGTAAAATTGGTGCGCGGCACAACTTCGAAATATAAGGTTTTTGAGATTACAGATAATACATAGAGATTCAAGGGTGTTATAATACAAACTAGATAAGTTAAAAAGAAGAACAATAGTGAAAATAGATATTCATTGTCATACCAAAAAGATTCGCAGTGGTGAGCCAGAGTCTCGAGCGGTAACAAAAGAAGTATTCTCAAAAAGTATACAAGATGCGGGCATTGACATAGTTGCGATAACAAACCATGACGTTTTTGATAAAAAACAGTACGATGAGTTTGTTGAATATGTCGGTAGTAACTTTCAAATATGGCCTGGGATTGAACTAGACACTCTTCATGATGGAAATAGCTTTCATCTTATTTTAGTAGGAGACCCAGCTTGTACAGATATGTTTGATAAAAAAGTAAAACAGCTTACCAGTGGTAAGTCTGGTGACTTCACCATAGAATTAGATAATATAATCAGCCATTTTTCAGGCGAGAATATTCTCTATATCCCACATTTTGGCAGTAAAAGACCCGATATATCAGAGGATAATCTGGCGTATCTCAAAAATAGACTTGATGAAAGATCATCTCGAGTCATAGTAGAGGATACAAATATTCGTTCCGCGGGAATTCTTACTAGTCATGGATTCAATGCTATAACTGGTAGTGATGTGAGAAATTGGGATAATTACAGTGATTGTGAGGTATCGAGCTTAAGACTTCCGATTGATACGTTTGGGCAATTTTGTCTTTTTCTAGATAGGGATAAGTCAACGGTAGAGACAATGTTAAATAAAACCTCTAACTATGAGTACACAGGCAGACCCAAAGAAGACGATCCTAAAATTACAATACCAGTCAAATTATACAATGAAGTGAATATACTTTTTGGAGACAAAGGTCTTGGTAAAACCAATATTCTTAAAAGCGTGAGGGCGGAAGCTAAGGCGGGTGGTAAGATAGTATCTACATATATTGCTAGTGAGAAAGATGATTATTTTAATGAGCTTCTTGATGTCTCTGACATGGACAAAACTGCTAGTAAATTGGGCATGGACGCATGTGAAAAAGAGTTTGCATGTATAAAGAAATGGAGTGACAAAATGCCCACATCTCTTCAGCTCTATGCTGATCATGCTAAATCGGTTGAAACACGTAAAGCTAAAAATAAAATTCAATTATCCGAAACAGAGCCGCTTGATAATTATGATAGTAGAAAGCTAAAAAAGGCCATTAATGATAGAGATAAATACAAGGAATATGCGCAATCCATAAAGCAAATAGCTGCCCGTTATGTAAGTGACCATGAATTAACTAGCTTCGAAGAGGTGATTGATAGCCTTTATAACAAGATAACTGAGAAAGTCAGGAATGAGTTGATATTGAAATATACGACTGATTTATATAATCACGCAATTAAATTCATCAATAACAAGGTGTCTGAAAAAACTGATACAGCACCAAAACCTGATTCTCCAGGATTCACGCAATATGCTAGGAATAAACTTGAGCTTAAGCAGTCACTAGATAGAATCACAGGCTTTCTTAAATTGAAAGATAAAAAATACACTGAATCGTTTAGGATAGGTGAATTGGGTGATAAGGGTGATCTATACATCCAAAAGGAGTGGAGTATGCTTGGCGATAAGGGTTATAAGAAGTATAAGAGCTCTATTAAGATAGAAGATCTAAAAAAGGCCAGAAAAGATCTAGAGAATCTGAAAGACAGAGTGTTTTCTGATGGTATAGAAGAGATACTTGATGATTGTAGAAACAGTCTTGGTCAAATCGACAGTTTAGATATGTTTGTGGGCTTAAGAAAACACCCGACCCTTAATGATGATGGGAAAGAATACTCTCCGTCTAACGGCGAAAAGGCGATAATTGCAATTCAGCGGGCACTAGATTGTGATGCAAATTTCTATGTCTTGGATGAGCCTGAGTTAAGTCTAGGGGGAGAATATATAGATAATGTCATCAGAGAGAAAATAAGCAAGCTTGGTAGGGCAAAAAAGACAGTCTTTATAGCGACACATAATGCTAATATAGCCGTCAGAACCTTGCCGTATACCTCTATATATCGAAAATATGATAAAGGGGAATATAAGACATACGTAGGCAACCCATTTACAAATAAACTATTAAATATTAACGATGAGAATGATGCGTTGTCTTGGAGGGAAGAAAGTATGCGTACTCTTGAAGGTGGAGAAGCAGCGTTTAAGAATAGAGGGGAAATATATGAATCAGGCAAGTAATACTAGTTCAGAAGTAGTGAAGATAGAAACAAGACTTTTTCAGGAAGATGGTACTTGTAAGTTAGAATTTATATTTCCAAGCGACGATAAGATAATCATAGACACTGAAGAGCCAGATACTCAAAAAAATTTGAAGGGAGTTTTTAACAAAATAATAGAATTGTTATTGGAAAAAGATGTTGAGATCAAAGATCTCCAGAAGGATGGTGGTTCTGAGATGGCTAAAGAGGTATTTAGTGACTATATAGAATCTCTAAAGAAAGAAGTTCAGGGTATACGAGATGAGATAAAAAATAGTCTATAACTGCAGGCTGCACCGGGTCGCTTCCGCAGGCCTTTATTGTTTACTGCTGGATTGCTAATTCAACCGTTGTATCGTCACAAACGAATATCCCTGCTGCTTCAGTGAGCTGAGGATGCAAGGCACAGCATTTACTGAGGTTTGGTGAATGTCATGCATCAAGATGATGGCTCCAGGGCGAGCGCCAGCGACGGCGCGCGAACAGACAATTTGGCTATTCCGATCAGCCCAATCCCGCGTGTCGACTGACCACAAGATTGATGACATACCGCGCAGGCGAAGTTGCTCTAGGACAACGCCGTTGACTGCACCGTACGGTGGGCGCAGGATGCTCGGCGTGACGCCGGTGGCTTGCTTGATGGCGTCGTTGGTACGGTCGATTTCGCTGGCAATTTGGTGAACCGGTAGCTTGGGTAGTTCTGGGTGCGACCACGAATGATTACCCAGTTGATGGCCACGTGCCTGCATGCGCCGTAGCACGTCGGCTTGCGCGGAGACCTTGCTGCCGATCAAGAAAAACGTCGCTTTAGCACCATGCTGATCCAACATATCTAGCAGCTGCGCGGTGTATGGTCCTGGCCCGTCGTCAAAGGTGAGGGCAACAACGTTACCATTTGGCGGTGCGGCAGGTGTTGGCTTTGGTTGTGGTTTTGGCTCTGGCGGTGCGGGTATATTGGCCACTGTTCGGGCTGTTGGGTTCTGTAGATGGTTGGCGATAGCAGTGATGGGTAGTTTGATCACCATCTCGCCGTAGGATGATGGTAGGAGCGTCGCTTGTCCAATAGGCCACGCCAAGGCGTTTCCATCATCAGTGACAATAAAGTTTGACAGCACCTCCTTGGTGATCGTCTCGTTGAGATCGAGCTCCGGCTGCTGGCGCTGCTTGATAGTTTCCTTGACGGCATCCCGAGCAGCTGCCACGATTTCGCTGGTGGCTTTTTCTGATCGTTCGGTCAAGGTATCTAGGCCAATCACCTCGCCGGATTTCTTATCAAACGTCCAAAAGTGCGTCAATGATACTGGATGTGCGCCGTGCATGTCTTGCTTGATGTTAACGATAATTGATAGAGCGCTCGAATTATTATGCGTAACTTGATAGCTAATCGTCTCGGTCAGCGGCTGGTCAAAGGTCAAAATATTGGCAGCAGCGTAGCGAAAGTCATTGTCAGCACGGTTGATCGCCCGGGCGATCGTCTTATTGATGGTGCGGTTTTTGGTCAGCGGATATTCAATTGACACTTTCTCGCGGTTAGTCTGGCGCGTCACGAATTTAGAGCGAATACCAGCGTAGCGCGAATCAGTGAAGTAGTACTGTTCATCACTCGGGGCGGTCGGGCGATTAGTCGGTGGCTGTTGAAACTGCCAATAGAATAACACTGACACTACCGCAACCACGATGAGTAGCACGCCAGTAAACAAAACACTAACTCGTGTTTTTTGAGCAGGCATCACTGAACACCGCCAGCTTTCAGGATCGCCTTTAGCCCATTCTCACCACCAGCAAATCCACTGGCAACGTAATCATTGATCACCATATATGGTAGGCCACTCACGCCAAGTGAAAGGGCTTTTTGGGTGTTGGCATTAATCTCTTTTTGGTGTGGTTTTTTGGTCATGCAATCAGCAAATTTTGCCTCGTCCATACCAATGTTTTTAGCAGAAGCCAGGAAATAGTCGAGCGGCAGTGGTGGAATTTTTTGTGGCACGGCAACGTTCTTTACACCGATTCCTTTGTCAAAATAGTCCCGTTTAATGCGCGGCACAATGTCGTGTGTATATTGCCAGTATTTGTCTTGGTCGGCGGCGCAAAAGGCAGCGTGAGCGCCAGTTTCTGTGTTGTCAGTAACTTCTTTGAGCAGCGTCACCACGCGGTGTTCGTAGCGAACTTTGCCTGATTTGAGATACTCATTTTTGAAGAAGTTAGCGTTGGTGGCGGCTTCGACCTCGGCGCAGAATGAGCAGAAATAGTCAGTGTAGTCAACAAACACATGCTTGGCTTCAGCAGAGCCTTGCGACATTTTTTCATTCCACGGCTTGCCGTCGCTGATATGTTGATTTGGTTGGCGATTAATAATGCCATAGATAAATAGCGCTACAATACCGACGATCATAACTCCTAAAATGACCCAAATGAGCGCCACGCCGGCTGTTTTTTGTCGATTCATACTCCCTCCTGTTTGGCTGATGCTGCATATATAAAAGCGATTTGTCCAGATTGATATAGAGAGAATAGACTCAAAAATAACGCTACGACTAAGACAGTGGTGCTCGCAATATGAGCGGCGGTGGCAGCAGCTGCACCCGAAAAGAATAGAGTAACGATAGGCAGGATGAG
Organism: uncultured Candidatus Saccharibacteria bacterium; assembly: GCA_963516175.1. Classification (GTDB taxonomy): domain Bacteria; phylum Patescibacteriota; class Saccharimonadia; order Saccharimonadales; family Saccharimonadaceae; genus Nanosynbacter. Next base: position 8,008 of record CAUPZG010000004.1, read on the forward strand.
TGACGTGCCGCAGGGAACGCAACCGAGGCCAATGGCGGCGGCCACGGAGGCTAAACCACTGAGCCCGGCTTGCTTGGCAACCGACTGGTCGCTCCGTTTGTTATTCTTTGCGGTGAAAATGACAACGGTGATGGACAGACCTTGGAGCATAGACACGATGAGCAGTAGCGCGCCGCCCACTGAAGTAAAGCCTTGCTTGAATATATCAATGAACATCGTCCCTAAAAAGGCAATTTTGTCAAAGATCGGTAATTGCGACAGCATCAGCGGGCCATAAAAGTTGGCGTTACTAGCAAAGAAAATTATCAGCGCAAAGAGCAGGGACAAGACGACTGCTAGCAGTAAATAACGCGGCAGGCTAAGTAACGTGCCAATTCCTATCAAGGCTGATTTAACAGACGGTTGCTTGCGGTATACGCGGCAAAATTGAGCCATGAACCTATTATACGCTACTTGTAAAGGTAATTCGATCATTGATGATGCTCGTATCATGTCTTGAGCATTGGATAATAATTTATTGCATAATTAAAACACCCCAGCTATCTCCTGGGGTGTTGTGCGTTGAAGTTTGCGGCTTGCTAAGCTTATTTTTTGATAAGCTTGGGGATAACCAGCAGCACAACCGCGCCAGACAGGGAGGTCAGTAGGCTAGGAACGTTAAATCCAGTCAATACATCAGCGTTGCCACCCATGAGACTGGCTAGCCAGCCGCCGAGCATTGCACCGATGATGCCAACGATGATGTTGGTCGGTGTGCCTAAGTCTGCATTTTTATTCACCACCTTGGATGCCAGCCAGCCGGCAAGGCTACCGATGATAAGCCATACGAGTATCGTCATAGTGTAATTATCTCCCCTATATTAATAGTATTGTCAAGCCAGTATACCATGGAAGGGGAGCAAATACTAATTAGACGCCTGCGGGCTAAAGGTGACTCGCCCGTCAACTGCCCTCGCTACCACCGTCATACCTTCGTGAATTCGCCCGTCAATCAGCTCTAGCGCTAGCGGATCAAGCACCCGCTTTTGCACCAAGCGCTTCAGCGGTCGAGCGCCAAAGGCCGGGTCGTAGCCGTCACGTGCCAGCATATCGCGGACGCTATCATCAAATAATAGCGTGATGTCGCGGCTATCTTTGACCTGGCGAGCTACTTTGGTCAAATGGACATCGACAATTGCCTGCATCGCCTCTGTTCTAATTCGGTCAAAAATCACGATGTCATCGATGCGGTTGAGAAATTCCGGACGGAAGTGCTGCCTGAGCACCTCAAGCATCTGATTATCCAGTGCCGACAAATCGTCGCCAGAAAAATCCATGATTGCCTGTGAGCCGACATTGCTGGTCATGATGATTACCGTGTTAGAAAAATCGACTGTTCGCCCCTGGCCATCGGTCAGGCGGCCATCGTCGAGCACCTGGAGGAGCACGTTGAAGACATCGGGGTGGGCCTTCTCGATTTCGTCAAACAACACCACGCTGTAGGGGCGGCGGCGCACCGCTTCGGTGAGTTGCCCACCTTGGTCATAGCCGACATAGCCTGGCGGCGAGCCAATCAGCCGGGCCACGGCGTGCCGCTCCATGTATTCACTCATATCGATACGAATCATGGCGTGCTCGTCGTCAAATAATTCGCGGCACAGGCTGCGGGCTACCTCTGTTTTACCGACCCCGGTTGGACCAAGGAAGAGGAAGGAGCCGATTGGCCGGTTGGTATCACTGAGCCCAGCACGCGAACGGCGAATGGCGCTGGCTACGGCGGCGATGGCCTTGTCTTGGCCAATTACTTGCGTGCTAATATGCTCCTCCAATTTGGCTAGTTTGCTGGATTCAGTCTCAATCAGCCGCTCCACCGGAATACCCGTCCAGCGCGCTACTACACTGGCGATGTCATCAGGCGTGACTTCTTCGCGCAGTAAGCGGTCGGCTGGCGGGATGGCGGCCAGTTCCTGGCGAGCGGCAGCCAGCTTTTTCTCCAGCTCTGGCAGGTCACCGTATTTGATGCGGCTGGCGGTGGCGAGATCGGCGTCGCGCTCGGCGATTTCCAGTTGCGAGCGCAGACTGTCCATTTTTTCAGTAGCGGTATTGACGGTCTGGAGAATGTCTTTTTCGTGCTGCCATTTGCTGTCGATCACTTCGGCTTGAGCCCGAAGGTCAGCGATTTGCTGATTAATCTCCTCTTTTCGGGCCTTGGCGTGGTCGGATTTGTCTTTTTTCAGCGCTGCTTCTTCAATTTCCAGCTGTAAACGGCGGTTATTCAGCCGATCCAGGGCAATCGGCACGCTCTCGAGCTGCATCTTCAGAGCGCTAGTCGCTTCATCAAGCAAATCGACGGCCTTATCAGGTAAAAAGCGATCAGGCAGATAGCGGGTGGACAGCCGCGCCGCCGCCACGATGGCATCGTCAGAAATTTTGACGCCGTGATGCACCTCGTATTTTTCTTTCAAACCGCGCAAAATCGCCACCGTGTCATCAAAACTCGGTTCGCCAACATAGACTGGCTGAAAGCGCCGTTCCAGGGCTGCGTCCTTCTCGACATGCTGGCGGTACTCGGCCAGCGTGGTGGCACCGATCATATGTAGTTTGCCGCGGGCCAGGGCAGGTTTGAGCATATTGCCGGCGTCCATGCTGCCTTCGGTTTTGCCCGCACCGACCATGGTGTGAATTTCATCAACGAACAAAATAATTTCGCCGGCGGCTTCTTCAACTTCTTTCAAAATTGCTTTCAGGCGCTCTTCGAATTGGCCGCGAAAGCTCGCGCCCGCCAGCAAGCTGGAAATTTCCAAGGAAATCAGCCGCTTGTCTTTTAGCGACGCCGGTACGTCGCCCTTGACGATGCGCTGCGCTAGGGCCTCGACAATGGCGGTTTTACCGACGCCCGGCTCGCCGATTAGCACCGGGTTATTCTTGGTACGCCGGCTGAGGATTTGCATGGTGCGGCGAATTTCCTCATCCCGCCCGATGACTGGGTCGAGTTTGCCCTCACGCGCCAGTGCCGTGATGTCCGTCCCAAACTGCTCAAGCGGCTTGGTGATTTCTTCTTGCATAGTTGGTGGCATAGATCCTCCTTTGTTTTGATTTTTGGTGCTTAATTAGATACGCCACGGCGAGAGACAGAGCGGGGATGATTGATGTAATTATCATAGCAAATTAGCACTCTCAGTGCAAGAGTGCTAATATATAATTTGCTAAGATTGATAAATAATGATATCGTATATCTGTAGAAGGAGATATGTTATGTGTGAATTACTGACAGGTGATCATTTCAAGGGCGGGACAGATTTAGACGAGGTGGTCTCGGGCGACAAGGGGTAGCAATGAGCTTTAGCTCGGCGGTGGACCAGTGGTGGGAATAAGCCTCTCGCGACTAGATCAGTAGCCTATGCTATACTAGAGAAAGGCGTAGTAGACGAGGGAGGTTTATGAAGAAAAGTGTAAAAATTACCATAATAATTAGCGCAGTTGTCCTGGTGCTAGCGACTATCGCTGTGACAATTATTTTGCTTGTTAATGCCCAAAACTCCTCGCAGCAGCCAAAGCCAACATCCGGCGAAGGTGGCTCCACTAGTTCTGATACGCCGCCGCAGGCTATCGACGCATCGAGTCAAATGCAGGTCATTAAGATAGTCCAGCAAAGCCGGGGTAAAACAGAGGTGTCGAACATCAAGATCGATAGCAAGGGTAATGCGATCGCGTTTACAACGAACAATGAAGCACAAAAAGCAGACAGTCCAGTGGGCACCGGCTATCTCATCAACAACGAACCGATCAATTGTACATATCATGCCAGCGGTGAAATTAGCTGCGGAAAAAGCCGGTATAGCAAGACGGATCAGACCATTCGAACGTGGCAAGAGCAGGGAAAGTACGTTAGCAACATAATTGGTGATAGGGCTGAATTTTCGCGCAAGGAATCGTGCCCGAGTGGTAAAGGTACGTGCTATCTGTTCGAACGGAAAGTAAGCTCTGGTGATGAGACGTATGTCATTGATAGCGAGGGTCGAATTGTCAAGATGGAAATCAAGTCTGAGTCAAGCAATTCTGGTCAGTCTACTAGCATTATTACAACAGTTGACTACAAACAAATTCCTGATATTCAACTACCGACTAAAGTGACAAATGACAAGAATTAGGAGAGGTTTATGAAGAAAAGTGTAAAAATTACCATAATAATCATCGCCACTCTTGTCGTCATTGGTCTGGGTGTGGGTATATATTTCATCGTAACTTCACAGCACAGAACCGAACAGCAGCGCGTTGAGACAAGGGGTGATCAAAAAAACCATGACGGGCAGCTCAAAGAAACGCCAGAAGAGGACGATAATTCCCCTGAACCGAGCACGCCGCCTGAGGTCGCTGATGTGGCTAACGAGCCGCAAAATCGCAAGGAACATAAGGTGAGTAATGATGCACGCATCGGTAATTATGAAGTTGAAGATACCTACATCATGCATAGTGGTAACAACTACAAACATACCTTTAAGGGAATTCACGGTAAAAATGGTAACGCTGAGGAATTTGTCGACGGCAACGAAAGCGTGATGTGCTATAAGCGGGATGATGGCACGGCTGACCGCTGTGTGAAGCGCCAGATGACAGAGGTAACGTCTAAAGGATCAGAAAGATCATATACTAAGGGCAGTCGCATTACGTCAGACACAGTGACGGCAAAAAAATATCTCAAATTTGTCAGCAAGGAAACATGCCCGAGTGGCAAGGGAACGTGCTATGTTTGGCAGGGTGAAACGACACATCGCAAGACGTTTGATTATGTCTATCAGTATATCGTTGACAAGAAGGGGCGGCCAGTAAAGATTACTCAAAAAGCTTCTGAAGAATCACTCAAACGTGGCTATGATGCACCCAAAACGACGATAGAGATTACCTACCGAGCATCGGTTGATAAAGTGTCACTACCAAATATTGATGCAAGCAATGATGGAACGGGTGCATAGATAGCTTACTAATAATACTAAGGAGGTATAATATGAACATTCTTGTTACTGGCGGAGCGGGGTATATCGGTAGTCACACTATTATCGAGCTGCTGGCGTCGGGCCATAGCGTGGTGGTGGTTGATAATTTATCCAATTCCTCTGCCGAGAGCCTGCGGCGGGTTGAGGGAATTACTGGTCAGTCGGTGCCGTTTCATGAGTTTGACCTACGTGATCGGGCGCGGCTGGCGGAATTGTTTAGGTCTGAGACGATTGACGCAGCGATTCATTTTGCGGGCCTGAAAGCTGTCGGCGAGTCGGTGGAAAAGGCGCTGCTGTATTATCAGAACAATTTGGAAAGCACATTGACGCTGCTCGATGTCATGCAAGAATTTGATGTGAAAAAGCTGGTCTTTTCGAGCTCAGCAACGGTGTACGGCGACCCGGCGCGGCTACCGATTACCGAGGACATGCCGCTGTCGGCGACTAATCCGTACGGTCAAACCAAGCTGATGATCGAGCACATCCTCCGCGATGTGGCGGCGATCAAGCAGGGCTGGCAGTTTACCTCGCTGCGCTATTTCAATCCCGTTGGCGCCCATCCGAGCGGCCGTATCGGCGAAGATCCATCGGGCATTCCGAATAATTTACTGCCGTTTGTGTCGCAAGTGGCGGTCGGCAAGCGCGATCATCTAAGTGTATTTGGTGATGATTATGACACGCCGGATGGCACGGGTGTGCGCGATTATATTCACGTGGTTGATCTGGCGCGGGCGCACGTGGCGGCGCTGGAACATTTGGGCGAACCAGATGAATATAAAGTGTACAATGTCGGGACTGGTCGCGGTACGTCGGTGTTGGAGTTGGTAAAAGCATTTGAAACGGCGTCTGGTCGAGAGATTCCATACCAGATTACGCCGCGCCGGCCAGGCGATATCGCTGCGTGCTATGCTGACCCGAGTTTGGCAGAGACAGAGCTAGGTTGGCGGGCAGAACTAACGATCGAGGATGCCTGCCGTGACGCCTGGAATTGGCAGAGTAATAATCCAAACGGCTACGGCGCATAAGGCAAGGCGCTTGATATAGTTAAATCCGATGGGGCGACTCATCGGATTTTTATATGGGCGAGACACGTATTTATGAACTACTCAAGATCCGCCGCTCGTAGTAGGTTGAGCGTTTGGCAAGTTCTGCATTGAGCTGGTCAATGCCGCCAAATTCTTCAACCAGCGTTTGACGATTCGAGAATAAATTAGTGCCTAGTCCCATACGGTTGCCATCCACTGTCACGCCCAGTGCTGCCAAGGTCGATGGGTACATGTCAAAGGTGGCGAATTGGCGGTTGGTGGCGCGAGCTGGCTGAACGGCGGGGTTGATGAAGGCGTTATAAATGGTTCGTTGGTAGGGAGCGCCCGCAATCTTTTCTTCGTAATAGGGTGTCTGCATACCGAGGTGATCGCCGCTAATGATGATGGTGGTATTGGCGTAAAATGGCTGTTGCTTAACCCAGTCAACGAAGGCGGCAATTTGTTTGGAGGCGCAAGAATGGACATTATCATACTTTGCTTCAAACTGCTGTTTGCAGATATCTTTGTCCATCCAGCCGTCGGTAAAGTGAGTGTCAACAGTCAGCATCTGCAGGTTGAATGGCTTGTCGGATTTACTGAGGCGGGTGGCTTCATCGCGAGCGAATTGAAAGAGCTTTTTATCTTCGTAGCCCCACCATACCTTGTAATCTTGGGGGATTAAACCATGCTTTTGGGCGTAGGTAAAATCAATGATATGATAATTGCCGTGTTGCTCTAGCAATTTGTCGCGTCCGCCGAAGGCTTTGTCTGAGCCCATGACGAATGATTGGTTGTAGCCAGCTTTTTCGAGCACCTGCCCGAGGGTGTAAGCGCCCGGCAAGAATTGATTAAAATCACCCATGCCGTTGCGGTCGCGGTCACCGAACACACCGCCGTCCTTGAGCGGCACACCGGCGGATTGAGCGGTCATGCCGGCTACTGTCCAGGTGGTGCCGTGTGCAGGCAGGGCGCCGCCAAGGCCTGAGGCTTGGTGTGAGAATGAGGTGTTGGTCAGGGCTAATTTCTCCAACTCCGGGATGACTGATTTATCGCTCATGCCACCACTAGCCTTGGAGGCGGGCGTATTTTCTAGCGACTCAACATAGATGTAGATCAAGTTGCGCTTGGTGGCTGGAAAGGTCAGTTTGACGCCGCGTGGATCGACATAACGTTGGTCATAAATCTTTGACGACTGGGCGAGGGCGATGATGTAGGCCGGGATGCTGAAACTTTGGACTAATAGCGCCAGACTGATCATGAATAGGCCGCCTGCGTAATAGGCTTGGTGGCGCAGGCGGAGTGGTCGCTTCTTCCAACGCAGCTTCAGGACGATTGGTAGCAGCAGGATGATGAGCAGGCCGATAACGTAAGGGATATTTTCCCAGACGGCCGAGGTAAAGCTGCTGGACTGCCCGCCCGCTAGGCCATTCTTGAAATAAAATAAAATTTCGTCAATCTTGGCGTCACGAAATTGCACAATTTTGTAGCGGCTGGTAACGAAGAAAATGGCACTAAAAAGTAGCAACAGGACGATGGCCACGCGAACGATAATGCGGTTGTTGGCACCGCGACTAGGTGGAGATGTGCTCATAGTTAGTATTATATCATTTTTGGCTATGTTTGCGGGCTGGTTTGGGGGCTTATCATTTTGCTTCAAAGCGCGTATACTATAGCTAAGCATGAACGGAACGAAAACGCGACGCCGTGGATTTGGTATTAGTTGGTGGATAGGCCTCGGCCTATTTGTGGCGCTGGTTGGGTGGATGTTTGTTGATATCTTGCAGCGAGAGGGCGGATTTGGTAAAAGCGACGAGGTGTTAGTGATGGGCACTAATGCTGGGTTCAAGCCATTTGAGTATAAGCAGGGTAATGAAGTTGTTGGCTTTGACGTTGATTTGGCAAAGGAAATTGCCCGCAGCATGAATAAAAAGCTAAAGATTGAAGACATGTCGTTTGACGGGTTGCTACCAGCGCTGGAATCAGGGCAAATTGACATGGCGGTGGCTGGTATGTCGGTGACGCCAGAGCGTGCCAAAAATGCGCTGTTTTCTGAGCCGTATTATTCAGCCTCGCAGCGGATCATTGTCAAAAAGGGTAGTCCGATTCGGAATCGACATCAACTGACGGGTAAGAAAATTGGTGTGCAGTTAGGCACAACGGGCGATACGCTGGCTGGAAAAATTACTGGTGCTAACGTGTCACAATTCCCGACCGCGCCAAGCGTACTAACCGAGCTAAATGCTGGTGGCGTCGAGGCAGTGATTTTGGATGATGCGCCTGCTGCTCAATATACGGCTGGCTTTCCGAACTTAGAAATTTTACCGGGTGAGCTATCGAGTGAGCATTATGCAATTGCCATCAAAAACAACAACCATGACTTGCTACAAAAGATTAACCGAGTGCTGGCGGAGATGAAAAAGGACGGTCGATACGACAATCTCATCCGCAAACATTTTGGTGCCGCAGCGCTTGAATCGATGAAGAAAAAGGAGCTTGAACCGTGAATTTCTTTGAGGTAATTTTTGGTGACGGTCGGTGGCTGTATTTGTGGCATGGCTTAGAGGTGACGTTGGTGCTGACGGTCTTATCGCTAATCCTCGGTACAATGATTGGCCTCGTGGTGGCGCTGCTTCGCACCTCGACGATCAAACCGCTCAACTGGATTGGCAAGATTTATGTGGACATTATCCGAGGGACGCCGCTCCTCGTCCAGCTGTTAATCATGTATTATGTCGTCTTTGGCTCATATCAGTTTATGCCGAAAATTGTGGTGGCGGCAATTGCTTTTGGTATCAATAGTGGTGCATACATTGGCGAGATCATTCGCGGTGGTATCGAAAGTGTTGACAAGGGGCAAATGGAAGCAGCTCGTTCGCTGGGATTCAGCCGCTGGCAGGCCATGCGTTTGGTGATTTTGCCACAAGCGCTCAAAAATTCGTTGCCAGCACTGATTAGCGAATTCATCGCTCTGTTGAAAGAAACCTCAGTCGTTGGCTGGATTGGGCTGAATGATATCATGCGCGGCGCTGATAATATTCGTTTTCAAACCGCTACGGCGTTTCAGTCATTGTTTGCCGCAGCGGTGATGTACTTGGCGTTGACCGCGATATTTACCCGCGTGATGACCCGAGTAGAGAGGAGATTGAAAGATGGCAGTGAATAGGGTGAGGGAAGCGGTGCAGTCGAGCACCGAGCGCCCAGCGATCATCACGGTGGCTAACCTCAAAAAACAGTTTGGCAGTAACCGTGTGCTCAGGGACATCGACGTTGAGATTCACGAAGGTGAAGTGGTGGTGGTCGTTGGCTCGAGTGGTTCTGGTAAATCAACCTTTTTGCGCTGCTTGAATCTGCTGGAGACGCCGACGGGCGGGCGCATTGTCATCGATGGCGTGGAAACGACAGCGCCGAAAGTCGACCTGAACGCTTTGCGCCAAAAAGTCGGCATGGTGTTTCAGTCGTTTAATTTGTTCCCGAACTTGAGCGTGCTGGATAATATCAAACTAGCGCCGCGGAAACTGCGCAAACTGTCTGATCGGGCGGCGACGCGTTTGGCAAAGAAATTGCTGGTGGACGTGGGACTGGCGGACAAAGCCGGGGCCTTTCCTTCACAGCTCTCGGGCGGGCAAAAGCAGCGTGTCGCCATCGCCAGAGCCCTGGCTATGGAGCCAGACATCATGTTGTTTGATGAGCCAACCTCGGCGCTTGATCCCGAGATGATTGGCGAAGTGCTGGACGTGATTCGTGAGGTTGCCGCCAAAGGCATGACCATGGTTATCGTCACGCACGAAATGAAATTTGCACGCGAAGTGGCTACGCGGATGATTTTCCTGGACAAGGGCGAGATTATCGAAAACGGTCCACCAGAGCAGGTGATGGATCATCCGGTGACTGAGCGGGCGCGGAAGTTTTTCGGCGTCAGCGGTAAGTAGGCGATATGAAAACACCTACCAAGTTTTTAGAAAAATCACAACGTCGCCGCGTGTACCTACCGTTTGTTGTGATGGCTATTAGCCTGGCTTTTATTATTCTTTGCGGCTGGTATATTTGGTCGCATTCACAGATGACAGAACCACCACAACCTTCAGACGCCGTTCGCTTTAAAGCTGCTTATTCCCGCGTGGCGAATGACAATCGTTTTGTCTTTGCATCGGTTAGCGAGGTTTTGGAGAAATTTGAATCAGGCAGTGGCTTGATCTTCCTCGGTTTTCAACAGTGCCCGTGGTGTCAGCAGCTGGCGCCAATTGTTGATGACGCCGCCAAGGCCGAAGGCTTGGACAAGATTTACTATCTGGACATTCGCCATGCCCGCGAAGCCAATGACGATACCTACAAAAAATTGGTCGAGAAGCTAAAACCACATCTTCGCACTGATCAGAACGGCCAACCGCGAGTGTATGTTCCTGACGTGACGGCACTGAAGGATGGTCGTGTGGTCAGTCATTTCCTCCAGGAGACCACAGTCGATGGTGAAAAGGCCACCGCTGATACCTATTGGACAGAAGAACGTCGTGCTCGGGCGGTCGAGCAGCTGAGACAGATGATTCGGGCTATGCGGTAATGTGGATATAGCTATTTTCAAAATAATAACTTTATGTTATAATACAAATATGGATACCGAGCGTGGAGTAGCATGCCGCCTTTTGGTCGAGACAACCAGAAGGCTGTCTTTGCCTGACATATCAGGTCAAGTTGACCATATGTCTAGGGAGTTTTATCCAGAGCTTGATTTAGACAATAAACCATTGCTGTATGCTGCACCAAATTTTCTGCCTGTTGTTGCGGCGGAGCCACATAGAGAATTTGTCACGCGAGGGCTCTTCACGCAACGGAGCATTCACCATAGATGTGAAAACAGTTAGTGGCTCCAGGGAAGAATTTGCCATTAAGCGGCTCTCGCTAACAACTGCACTTGCTGAGGTCGCTATGACTCAGTACGTTGATGCTCATGGATTGGCTCCCTTCCCAATTCAAGCACTTATGGTAGCAGGAAAGCCTAATAGCTCTGAGGATCGTTTAGCCTGGATTATGACTCGATTTAGTGAAAAAGCGGTCAACCTTGAGGGTCTTGCCTGGCGCGAAATGAGCTCAGAAAATATCAAACAGCATTTAATGGATGCTCTTCTGGCGCTATCTGCATTGCATAAAATACATATTGCTCATAAGGATGCTTTTATGCGTAATCTTGTCCGGCTGCCGGGTCCTAGTGATGACAATTCGGCAACACGTTATATTGACTTTGAATATGCGAGAAGTTTTCGTGGTTATGTTGAGCAGGTTGATAACAGTGAGGATATTTCTCGTGCGCAAGGATATATCAATAGATCAGTTCAAGGTGACCTACGGTCGTTACTCATTGATGCTATATCAGTTTTGGCAAATCAACTCAACCAGTCTCCGGCCGATAGGTGGAGGCTATTAGGAAAATGTCTAGATGGTTACCAGGAGATGGCATCTGTGAGTGGAAATCCAACTGCGCTTAAGGAAGCGGCTGGACATGCAATAGCTACCCTGTGACACGACTATACGTAGCAAATTACTGGGGTGTTGGCTAAAATAGTCAGTAATTAAAGTACAATAGATTGTCTAAAACTGACTATACAAAACTCTTTGGTAAATAGCCTAGGCAATTATAATTCACTAATCATCTGAACGTCAGTCGATTCATTAACCAGCCAGTTCAGGTCAACCTCCGTTAGGTAGTGTGGTAAAATCCGTGTGGTTTTCGGATCGACAAAGCCGCACTCCGCTACTTCCTCGACGCCGTGCGATGTTTGCTTCAGGTCGATGTGTTGGTAATCTTGCCAATTGGTGATGGAAAAGAAAAATTCGAGCTGCTCGGCCATGCCGTATTTGGACGAGGGGTTAGTGTCGGTAAATTGTTGGATAAATAATAGCTTGCCAATGGTTGGTTTGACGCCAGTTTCCTCGATCATCTCGCGTGTCAGGCCATCCAGTAGGCTCTCGCCCAGTTCCAAGCCGCCGCCCGGTGCACACCAAAACTGTCGCCCTGCGCCATTATTTGCGGTTAATTTCTGGCAAAACATTTCGCCCCGATCGTTAATGATAATTCCGCGTACGCTAATTCGCCGCTGCATAGAACCTCCTTTGCTTTTATAATCGCCAGAGGTTCTAATTGATTGAACGTACGCTGCAAATAATTTCGTGGTCGGGGTGACTGGATTTGAACCAGCGACCTCACCGTCCCGAACGGTGCGCGCTACCGAGCTGCGCCACACCCCGACGCTGGAGATAGTATACTAAAAAATGACTCGAGAGGAAAGATGGCGACTGGAAGATTCACGGGTCTGGCTATTGGTTAATTGGTGGGCTCGGCTAGTCGTGCCGGAAAATATCAAACACACCAAACTTTCCAGTCAACACGGCCCGGTCGATGGTGTGTGGCGTGAGAGCGGCGATGAGTTCTTTGGGTTTGGTGATGCCTGGCAAGTCCAGTGTCGTATCCAGTGCGTACACGTAAAATTGACAGCGGTGCAACGGTGGCTGCGGCCCACCCCAACCAGGCCGGCCCCAACTGGTAACCCCTTCGATGGCGCCCGCGGGTGGCGATCCATCAGTGATTTCAGTGGTCTTGGCCGGCAAATTCCAAACCGTCCAATGGTAAAATCCATCGCGGCCAGGCGCATCAGGGTCGTGGCAAATGATCACCAGGCTTTTGGCCTCTGCTGGCACGTCGTTGATTGCAAACGGCGGGCGCTGGTTGCCGCCGAGCTTGGAGTAAATTTTTGGTATTTTAGCGTTTTCAGTGAAGGCTGGGCTAGCAATTTTCATACTATGATTTTAGCATAGTGATATTTTTGTCGCTTCGGGTACGTGAAGGTCAAAATCAATATCGGTTTTCTGGACAATCTCGTAACAAGACGACACTGCTGGGTTGTCTGGTAATTCAATTATTTTTCCATCATTAAATAGTTCTCCTTGTCGATAGATATTGTGAATAAACGGTACATTTGGTTTTGTTTTTCTCAAGCGATATAACGCTGATTCATGCCGTGTTTCGCCATCTGTAACAACTTTGGGCTGCGTATGCCATTGTCCCATAATACATAATGTTGGTAGAGAGCCGTCAATTCCGAGGATATTTTTAGCTAGCTGCTCTTCTCGTTCTTGCGGGCTTGGTGGTATGATAGCGTCCTCATCTAAATTGTCAAAAAATGTATCAATAAAAACAAGCGCTTTAAGTTGATTTTGCTGCAGAAGAATTGCTATTGTTTTTATCATCTCAAGAGATAGAATGCTCGAATCAAAAAGGTCTTCGTCAACTAAGGAAAAATCATAAGAATTGGCCTTTACTGAATTGATGAAGTCAAGCGCAGTAGGGCTGGCCTCAATAGCCAATCGTTGTATGTCAAGTTTTTTAACCAAGTTATAGACGACATCGGTATTTTCTTTGATGCCATGAATTTCGCCGTATACAATTAGGTTCGATTTTTGTAAGGCAAATTGCAGGAGATCTAGATGTTTTATGTCCAGTTGCCTTGGTAAAAATGTTTTGATAATTTTGTGATCGTTCATAGGTATTACTTGGTAGTTTACCCCGTATCTCTACATTGTCGCAGAGATACGGGGCGGGACGCGGACTAGTCGTCCGTCGTCTTAGGGTTGCCACATCGGGTCAGAAAAGTCGACAAGTCGACGTCTTTCTGATCAACGATTACGGCAACTTTTGCGGAAAAAATCTCAGCGCCGTTCATATTCACCTCCTTTCAATCCCTAGAGTAGACTCTTTTCCACCAAGCAGCGCGCCATATGTGCAGCCGCCGGGAGGCCTATCTCATCGGTGTACCCCAACCATTGACCATTTGGGTTTGCCTCAAGGAAATACAAGTCTCCGATTTCGTCTATTGCGAAATCAATTGCAGCAAATCCAAGACCTAGCGAAGTCAGCAGAGAACGAACCTTTCGTTCAATGTCTTCGGGAAGGGTGTAATCAATGACATACCGACTACCAGACTCCTGTAGAGACCTCCAGTCTACTGCTCTGGGCATTGTCTCTTGTGGAATCTGGCGGGCAACGAAGATCTGTTTTCCGATACAAGTGACCCGTAACTCACTTGTTTTTCTGATAAACCTTTGCAGGATGATCGGTTGTGATTTAATCAATCCCAAGGAGTCTATCAGTTCATCTGTCATGAGCGTGGTTTCTATCATGTAGCCTGTATCATCAAGATCTAGGCTAGATACAGATACCGGTTTGAATACGGTTGGCGCTTCTAGACAGAACTGGCGAGCTGCGTCTGGATCTGATGTAATCAGCGTGTCGGGCATTGGCAGCCCAATACGCTTTGCAATCGACAATTGATATGGCTTAATCCTAGCCGTATGAATGGAGCTAGGATGATTAATCCAAAACTTGTCGTGTAGCAGAAAACACAGACCATTTAATACGTCATGTATCTCTTTGTCTACGATAGACCTTTGAACTGGATCCTGGATACTCTCAAGAAATCCGTAGGTTTGACTGAACCCGAACGGCTTTCTGTACCATACACTATCAATACTACGAAGATCTGTAATTTCTCCCAGTTGCTTGTATAGTATACTACCGTTTGAATAGTCAAAAGAGATACTGCATTGTCCTTGGATTAAAAGATCCGTATCAACCCGTATGATATGATCTACTCCTGAGTCAATGTACTGGCTCACCGCTCCAATGTGAGGGTTGTCCAGAGAATTGGTCAGTATGAGAATTGTAGTCATGGTCTACTCCTGAACGAATAGATGATGGTAAGGAACGCGTTTAGAAATTCTCGACGCTTGTTTTAGCATATATATATCGATTATTTGTCAATACTCCGGAGGCTATTTATAATGACGTTATGAATAAAGTTGACCAACTTCTCGCCAAACATCCCATCATTTCCGATCAAGTTGACGCCAAAGAGCTTGGTGCGTTGCTGCGAGAATTGGAAAAAGTATTGCAAAGTGGCGTGGCAGGAAACGTCGTCGAGTTTGGCTGTTATGTCGGCACGACCAGTTTGTTCATGCGGCGGCTATTGGACGCCTATGATTTTCCTGGTGAGTTTCACGTTTATGATTCGTTTGCTGGCCTACCAGAAAAAACCCAGGCAGACATTAGCGCTGCCGGTGAACAGTTCAAGGCGGGCGAGTTGCTAGCGCCGCGTAAAACGTTCATCCAAAATTTCAAAAAGGCCGGCTTGAAGCTGCCAATCATTCACAAAGGTTGGTTCGCTAATTTTAGCCCCAACGACGTGCCAACAGATATCATCTTTGTGTTTTTTGACGGTGATTTTTATGAATCAATCGCCGACTCGTTTCGATTGTGTGACGGTAAATTTTATGAGAAAGCAACCATCATCGTTGATGATTATGCTAACGAAGCACTGCCGGGGGCGGCGCGGGCAGTCGATGAGTGGCTAAAAGGCCATCCGGCTCAGCTGGTAGTCGAGGCATCTTTGGCAATCATTCGAGGATAGTGTGTATTGACGATAGTTAACTTTTCCTGCATAATAATACGGCTATGATGGCGTTTTTTACTACATTCTCCTCGTCGTTTCAGCTGGCGATATCATTTTGGCCATTTACCGCGCTGGTATTGACATTTCCGCTGCTCGTCGTGCAGTACATGCGATTACGACGACTGGTAGTTGGCAGGATGGTCATGGTGTACCTGGTCGTATTGTATGCACTGGGACTCGTGGCGTTTACGCTTTATCCAATGCCAGATAATCCAGCGTGGTTTTGTGCGCATCATGCGGTCTCGCCGCAGTTGCATCCGCTCGCATCAATTATGGACATACAAACTGAGGGGTTGCGAGCTGTTCTACAGGTAACGATGAACATAGTATTTTTTATACCGCTCGGTATGTTTTTGCGAGTGATGTACCATGTGCGCTGGCGTATAGTTGTGTTATTAGGCCTTGCCCTATCTCTAACGATCGAAGTAACCCAGCTTACGGGTGCGTTTGGGCTGTATCCATGTAGTTATAGGCTGTTTGACGTTGATGACTTACTACTTAATACCGGAGGTGCTTTGGTCGGTTATTGGTGTGGTTGGCTACTGCCAGACCTGCGTAATGTCAAACGTGGTGAGACCGTGACAACACAGCCGGGTCTGGTGCGGCGATTAGTGGCGTTTACACTTGATGTGGTTGCGGCATTTATCGTGATGACGTGTATTGGTATTGTATGGCATATCACGATGCCGGGCCTGGCGGGGAATACTACCGCGGTGCTGTCGTATAGTATTCTTACCGGTAGTGAGTTAGTGATTCAGCTAATCATGCCGCTTATGTTGGGTGGGCGAACGATTGGTGGCTGGATGACGGGGATATCGCTGGACGACCAGGAACGTTCGGGGATTCATCGGCTGACGATGTATATGCTGCGGCTAGGCTATATTGGTTTGTTTATGTATGGCATCATGTTGGGGCCTGGGACTGGTATGCTCATTATTATTGGTTGGCTCGGGGTGACATTAGTCGGCTGGTGGCGATACCACCGTTTGCCATACACGATCATTGATGCAATCTGGCCTCGCGGGCAGTGATCCATATAGCCAATTAAGCGATACTTGTGTTCTCGGACGTATATGCTACTATTATTAGTATAACCATAATACAAAAAGGGGATGGGGGTATGGATCCATTACATATTACATCAGAAATCGGTAGGCTCAAGACAGTGCTATTGCATCGTCCGGGCGAAGAATTAGAAAACTTAACACCAGACTATTTGACTAATCTGCTGTTTGACGACATTCCATACTTGCAGGTTGCTCAAAAGGAACACGATGCATTTGCTCAGGTACTGCGTGATCATGGTGTCGAGGTGTTGTATCTTGACCAGTTGGTGACTGAGGCGCTATACACTGATCAATTACGCGAGCAGTTCGTCGATGAAATGTTGGCAAATTCAAAGCAAGGCTCGCGCCGTGTTACCAGAGTGTTGCGCCAATTCCTGCTGGATCTACCAACGAACGCAATGGTGCGTAAAATCATGGCCGGTGTGCGCAAGGATGAAATCACGCTGCCACCAGACCAGCACCAGCAATTGCACAATATGATCGAGAAAAATCATTATCCATTCTACCTCGACCCAATGCCAAACCTGTATTTTACGCGTGACCCAGCTGCAACCATTGGCCACGGTCTGACCATCAACAAGATGCACTGGCCAGCTCGTCGCCGTGAGTCGCTGTTCATGCGCTATATTATTGACCATCATCCCCGGTTTGCTAATAAGAATGTGCCGGTGTGGTATGATCGCCACGAAAAGTTCTCAATCGAAGGCGGCGATGAGCTGGTGTTGAGCAGTGAAGCAATGGCCATCGGCGTATCAGAGCGCACCACGGCTGAGGCAATTGAAAAGATGGCGACCAAGCTATTTGCTGGCTCTAACTTTAAGAAAGTTATTGCCATGGAGATTCCAAAGTCACACGCCTTTATGCACCTCGATACCGTGTTCACTATGATTGACCGGGATAAGTTTACCATTCATCCAGAAATTCGCGATCGCGGCGGCAAGATGAATTGTTTCGTACTGGAAAAAGTTGAAGGTCAGCCATTCCCGCGCATTACGCACGAGACGGATCTCGAGCATGTCTTGCGAGTGGCCTTGGGGCTGCCGAGTGTCACCTTGATCGAATGTGGCGGCGGCGATCCGATCGCAGCAGCCCGCGAGCAGTGGAACGACGGCTCGAACACCTTGGCAATTGCGCCGGGCGTAGTGGTGACGTACGACCGCAACTACGTCACCAACCAAAAATTGCGCGAGCACGGCGTTGAAGTTATAGAAGTCAGCGGTGCTGAGCTCGGCCGCGGCCGCGGTGGTCCGCGCTGTATGAGCATGCCGCTAGTAAGGGAGGATGTATAAATGGCACAAAGTTTGAAAGGGCGATCATTTTTGACGCTGGGTGATTTTACGGCGAGCGACATTCGGTTGCTACTAACGACGGCGAATGAGTATAAGCGGATGAAGTATGCCGGTACGCCGCATCGGATTCATGAGGGCAAGAACATTGCGTTATTGTTTGAAAAAACCTCGACCAGGACGCGCTGCGCCTTTACGGTAGCGGCTAACGACCTCGGTATCGCGCCGGAGTATCTCGGTAAGGACGATATTCAGCTTGGCAAGAAAGAGACGGTCGAGGACACCGCCAAGGTGCTGGGCCGAATGTTTGACGGTATTGAGTTTCGCGGTTTTGCACACAAAACGGTAGAAGATCTAGCGAAGCATGCCGGCGTGCCAGTATGGAATGGATTGACTGATAAGTTCCACCCGACGCAGATTCTAGCTGACTTTATGACTATCGAGGAGCACCTCGGTCGGCTGCACGGCGTCAAGCTGGTGTTTGTCGGCGATGGCCGCAACAACATGGCGAATAGTTTGCTGCTTGGCTCGGCCATTATGGGGCTGGACTTCCGGATTTTAGCGCCGCGTGAATTATTCCCTGAAGAGGGTCTCGTCCATCGTGCGCACGAATTAGCACATCAGAGCCACGGACGGATTACTATCACTGATAATTTTGAGGAAGCCTTGCGCGGTGCCGATGCCGTTTACACCGATGTTTGGGTATCGATGGGCGAAGAGGACAAGTTCGCTGAGCGCATCAATCAGCTGCGCCACTTCCAGGTTAATCGCGACATGCTGAACCTTACCGGCAATCCTGAGGTCAAGTTCATGCACTGCCTGCCGGCCTTTCATGACGCATTTACCACGACCGGCCAGCACATCAGGGACGATTTCGGGCTAGAGTCAATGGAGGTGACGGATGACGTCTTCCGCTCGCCAAATTCGATCGTCTTTGACCAGGCGGAAAATCGTATGCATACCATCAAGGCAGTTATCGCTTTGACGCTGTAGATGTCGTAATACAGGAGTAAAGGAGGCTCCGGACATGGTAGAAAAAATGAAAAAAGTAAAGAAAAAGCTACGGTCACCGTCAGCGTTTACCGTGCTTTTCGTCATCATTGCCATGATGGCAGCCCTGACGTGGATTATCCCGTCTGGTGTGTACGAAACAAAACCAGATCCAAGTGATGCGGAAAAGACAGTGCGCATCGCTGGTACGTACAAACAGACTGATAAAGTCACTACCAAAAAAGCTGATGACGGCACCGAGACAACTACCGACTCTCGACAGGGCTTGTGGGATGCAGCACTTGCACCAATCAAGGGCATGAGCGAGAAGCTTGACGTTATCGTTTTCGTGTTAATTCTCGGTGGTTTCCTCGGGGTGACGATGAAGACTGGCGCGCTGGATGCGACACTTGGTGCCATGCTGCGCAAGATGAAGGGTAAGGAGAAATGGCTTATTCCAATTCTCATGGTATTCTTTGCTATCGGTGGTACTACCTATGGTATGCAGGAAGAGGCGGTGGCGTTTTATGCACTGGTTGTGCCGATCATGATGGCGGCTGGCTATAACGCCATGACTGCGGTGATGGTGATCGTGCTGGGTGCTGGTACTGGTGTGCTTGGTTCAACCCTAAATCCATTTTCAACCGGTATCGCTGCCAAGTCGGCTGATGTGCCACTCGGTAATATATTGGGTCTCCAATCGATCATTTTGCTGCTCTGTTTGGTCGCAGCCATCGTGTTCACCATGCGATATGCATCAAAGGTGAAAGCCGGTAAGTATAAAGATGATGTTCGGTACAAGCCAGCCACCACCGCGCTCGACATGAGTAACGTGCCAGAATTTACCGGTCCGCGTAAAGCCGTAATGGCGGTCTTTGGCATCACCTTCTTATTGATGATCATCTCGCTGATCCCATGGGGCAACTGGGGAATCACGCTGTTTGCTGACATCCATAAATGGTTCACAGAGCTACCGGTTGTTGGTGCTATCTTGGGTCTTGATCATGTCTTGCCATTTGGTGAGTGGTACTTCAACGAGATCTCGACCCTGTTCCTACTATCAACCTTTGTCATCGCAGCGATTTATTATCGCCAATTCAAGAAAGAAGAAGTCTTTGTTGTTGATACTTTCTTGAAGGGTACGGCTGACCTATTGAGTGTGGCACTGATCATCGCAGTGGCAGCTGGTGTCGGCGTGGTGATGCAGAATGGTGCGATCCAAGACACGATCATCAGCTGGGGTGAATCTGCACTGAAGGGCGCGGGTAGTTTCGTCGGCGTTTTGGCTTACATTTTCTACTTGCCGATGAGCTTTATTATTCCGTCATCATCCGGTCTAGCGGCAGCAACTATGCCAGTTATCGCGCCGGTGGCTGATCTGGTCGGCTCCAGCAAGGAGATCATCGTTGTCGCATTCGCAACAGCATCAGGTCTATTGAATATGATGGCGCCAACCATTGCTTCGTTGATGGGTGGCCTAGCTCTAGCTGGCGTATCGTACCGCGCGTGGTTGAAACGTTCGATACCAATTATGGTGGTCTTTGCGATCATTAGCCTCGTAGCTATCACAGTATACGGAGCCATCGCCTAATGAATCAGCAGCGAACCATTGTCGTCGCGCTGGGAGGCAACGCCCTGCAAAAGCAGGGCGAGGCCTCGTCTCAGGCGCAGCAGCGGGTGGCCGACGAAACAATCGCCCAGCTCCTGCCGCTGATTCAAGCTGGCCACCGCGTAGCCATTGTCCACGGTAATGGTCCGCAGGTCGGTAACATCGTTCTGCATGAGGAAGCGATTAACACCGAGGCAGTGCCGAGCTTGCCGCTAGAAGATTCTGGTGCGATGAGTCAGGGGCTAATTGGTTTTTGGTTGCAGCAAGCGATCCACGATGCACTGGCAACTCGCGGTGTGCATGATAAGTATGCAGTGAGCATCGTTACTCAGACGGTGGTTGATCAAGCTGATCCGGCATTTCAAAATCCAACCAAGCCAATTGGGCCATTCTATTCAGAAGAAGAAGCCAAGAAGGTGCAGGCCGAGCGTGGCTATACAGTACGCGAGGACTCGGGTCGTGGCTGGCGGCGCGTGGTGCCGTCACCGAAGCCTCAGGAAATTGTCGAGGCTCCCGTCATCAAGGCGCTGGTTGATGCCGGCGTGTTGGTTGTCTCGACTGGCGGCGGCGGTATTCCGGTGCTGCGTGATGCATCGGGCCAGTTAAGCGGCGTAGCGGCGGTGATCGACAAAGATTTTGGGGCGGCCAAGCTAGCGGATATGCTGGAGGCCGATACGCTGCTAATCCTGACGTCGGTTGATGCAGCCAAGATCAACTTTGGCCAGCCGACGGAGCAGGCGCTTGGCGAGGTATCGGCTGAGGAGCTGCAGCAGCACATTGATGCTGGGCAGTTTGCGGCCGGCTCAATGCTACCGAAAACCCAAGCGGCACTGAGTTTTGTGGCCGGTGCTTCGGGGCGCACAGCGATCATTACCTCGCTCGAAAAAACCGCTGATGCCATTAACGGTGTCGCCGGTACGCGCATCAAGAGTTAGCGCTCATATAAATAAATAAACGCTTAAAACCGCCAATCGGGTAGCTCGGCTGGTGGTTTTTGATGATGGTCTCCGCAAGCTTATTGTCATCTAACCGGTACCAAAATATCTCAAATAGGCTATACTGAGTACATGATAGAATATCTGCATTCAACAGGTGAAGCAATTGCGCCGATTCAGACATTACGTAGTGGCAGTTGGCTGCGCTGCGAGCGACCGACCGAGCAGGAAGTGTCCGAGTTGCTGACGCTGGGGATGGATGAGGATATGATTAGTGACGCGCTCGACCCGCATGAGGTGCCACGTATTGAGTTTGATGATGAGTGGACGTACTTGATCGCCCGGCTACCGGATACGGATGATGATTTTAATGATTTTACCACGCCAATTTTGTTTGGCATTCACAAGGAGTATGTAGTGACATTGTCACGCGATAGTCTGGGTCGGCTGTGGCAGCCGTTTATTGATAAGACACGGGTGCGGACATCGCGGCGGATTGAACTGGTGGTGGCGATGATCGAGGCGGTATCAAGTCAGTACCAGCGGCGGGTGGCGACGATCAATCGCCAGATGCGGGCGGCGACTGACGATATTCACACCTTGCGGGCGCGTGATATCGTTACCTTGACCGAATATGAGCGCAAGTTAAATGACTATCTGGATGCCTTGCTGCCGATGAACTGGGCGATCGAGCGGTTGATTGCCAATCGCAGCTTGCGACTCAAGGATGATGACAAGGATGATGTCGAAGATATTTCCATCGACCTTGAACAGGTGATTAGCCGGTGTAAATCGCTGCTGCGAACCATCACCAATGTGCGTGATAGCTACCGGGCGGTGATGGACACCCGCCTGAACGAGACGATTCGGCTGCTAACGGTGATCACGGTGGCGCTGACTATTCCAACCATGGTGGCCGGGCTGTATGGCATGAATGTGCCCTTGCCGGCTGCAGAGAGCCCGGTGACCTTTTGGGTGGTTATTGGCGGTAGTGCGCTAGCGGCACTGGCGATTGGCTATTATTTTTTGAAGCGGCGCTGAGATCCTCGGCGGGATGGCACTTGTGCTTGCCGTTGTTTTCGGGTATAATAAAGCGACATGGACATCAAGAAACTGATTCACTTTTTTAAGGATAAATTAGCACAGTTGCCGGCCATGCGCGAGCTGCATGATCCTGAGAATTCGCGGTTTGTTGCCTGGTGGAGTGAGGTGATGGCGACCGGCGAGGAAATGGGCGACGCGTATATGCACCGAGTGATGCGGATCGAGTTTTTGCCGGCAATTGTTTCCGAGGGCGGGGATAATTCTGAGGAATTCGCCCAAGCCTATCAACGCGGCATGGACGAGGCGGAGGCCTTGATGCGGGCAACGATTGAGGGCCTCGAAAACCTCCAACGCAAGGCCGAAGCTGCCAAGCGCAGTCCCAAGCATGCGCACGAAGTGGTCTCGCCTTACGTTGCTCTCAGCGACGAGCAGGTCAAGCAAGTCACTCAGGCGATGCGCCTTGAGCGCTATGATGGTCAGACGCAGCGGACAATCAAGCGCCTCCTCGAGGAACTCAAAAATGGTGGTAAGAACAAGGATGCTATCGTTGATGCGGTGACGTGGCTGGCTGAGCAGCAGCCCGATGCATTGGTGGCGTTTCTGCTAGCGGCAAGTCACGCGGCGTAATGTCGGCTACTGCGGCTACTCGGTTAGGTGTGATAATTATAATTGTAATTGGGCGTTAGTTCTGGGTTTTTATTATTCTGCTAGCACGCCATATCCCAGCAGTCCATCGTAGCGCTTGTCGTGGTTGGTGAATACGCGGATACGGTTCATTTCATTGCCGCCGACGGTGGTCAGAACGCCGTCATTATTTTTCAAGATAATATTCGTGTGATCACCAAACACCGGTGAGCCACGATAAATTGCCACGTCGCCCGGCCGCGGTTGATAGCCAGAGCCGATGGGCTTGAACCGCCCAGCCGCCTCGTAATATTCACGCAAGGTAAATGTTCCTGGAATGCGCCAGCCACCAGTGTGCGGATTCTTCAGCGGCGCGTTCGCCTGCTGCATGACCCAACTCACAAAGTCGGCGCACCAGGCTTCACGGACGCCTTGGCTGAACTTGGTGCCGGCGGATTGTGCTTCGAATTCGGTTTTGGCGAGGCTAATAATTTTTCGCCGGGTTGGGTGTAAATTGGCGGTATCAATCTGTGGGAATGTCGCCTCGCCGCGTGACGGATCGACGCTACTGGCCACCCTTAGCGAATGAAGTTTATGAGCAATCTTTGGCCAATACAGCGCGCCGAGACTGATGCAAACAACGATCAATGGTATCAGCACCAGTGCAAATACGTATCGTCTCCTGAGACGACTCTGCGGCCGCGTGATAGAGAGTTCGGGTTTCTTTGGCATATAGCTAGTATAGCGGCATCGTATCGGCTTGGCTAGATCCCCCGGTTGCATCGCCCGCCTGGAGTGCTATAATTACTAGATAATAGATAGCTTGGCAGGGAGTCACTCTATCATTTAAGGTATACAGTGCTGAAATAGAGCGCGGAAAGGAGTTATACATGGCTCAACCTGAACCAATCATAACAGTTGACCAACTCGTCAAGACCTATAGCGGCAAGAATGTTGTTGATGGCGTGTCGTTTGAGGTCAAGAAAGGCGAGATATTTGGTATCCTCGGGCCAAATGGTGCCGGCAAGACGACGACACTCGAGATGCTCGAGGCACTCAGGCCGATTGACGGTGGCACGGCAATTATTAATGGGATTAATGTCACCAAGAACCCGAAGCGCGTCAAGAACATCATTGGTATTCAGCTACAATCAACAACGTTTTATGACAAGCTGACCCTGCGCGAACAACTGAAAATGTTTGCTAGCCTGTATGGCCAGACGGTTGACGCTGACGCGCTGCTGGCCAAGGTGCAGTTGACCGACAAAGCTAAAAGCTACGTCGAGCAGCTCTCGGGCGGACAAAAGCAACGTTTCGCCATCGCGTCGACGCTGGTCAATAACCCGACGGTACTATTCCTTGACGAGCCGACCACCGGGTTGGACCCGCAGGCTCGCCGCAACTTGTGGGATTTGATCAAAGAGATCCGCGATGAAGGTATCACCATTCTTTTGACCACGCATTATATGGACGAGGCCGAGCTGCTGTGTGATCGCTTGGCAATTATGGATAATGGTAAAATCATCACCATTGATACACCGCATAATCTGATCCAGCAACTACTGGCGCGCGGCTTTAAGAAAAAGCAAGTTGTCGAGCAGGCCAATTTGGAAGATGTATTTATTGACTTAACAGGAAAGGCGATTCGGGATTAGTATGAAAAAATATTGGACTGGTGTATTTGGGCAAGTACGTGCTCAGCAAAGACGATTTGTTCGCGATAAAATGTCGCTATTCTTTACTTTCTTGTTTCCGTTGCTATTTTTGTTTATATTTGGCTCAATCTTTAAGAATCAATCGACCAGCTTTAATGTGGCGATTATCAATAATTCACAAACAGAATTTGCGAAAAATTTTGTCGATAACGCCAAGGGAAACGCTAAAGATTCGGTTCTCAAAATCAAAGATGTCAAGGATATGGACGATGCCCGTGAGAAGCTTAAGCGCTCGGAACTGAGTGGTATCATTGAACTACCAAGTGGTTTTGGCGAAGTAAAGGGAGAAGGTAGTAATGCCAAGCCGGCCGGTACGATTAACGTGCTGTACGGCAAGGGCTCGGAGCAAACTGGTAGTGCGCTAACGGCGGTGATGGGCCAGATTGCTGATGAGATTAACAAGCACATGGGCCAGCCGGAAGCGCCAATTAAAGCCGCCGGTAAAGCAGTCGGTGATGAGCAGCTAAAATCGTTTGACTATACCTTTACGGGACTGCTCGCCTTTAGCTTGATGAGCATGGGTATCTTTGGCTTGGCTAACCAAATGCCGGCTGAAAAGCAGCGCGGTTCTTACCGGCGCCTGCGCGCTGCACCGTTTACTTCGGGTCAGCTGATTATCGCCATGGCGATTCATTATGTCATCATCTCACTACTGAGCCTCGCGATGATGGTGGTTGTCGGTACATTCGTGTTCCAATTTAATATGCGCGGCGATTGGGGGCTCTTTGTCCTCATGGCAGTGCTGGCGGCCTTTATGATGGTGGGCCTAGGTCTATTAATTGGTGGTTGGGCAAAGAATGAAAATCAATCAGCCCCTCTAGCCAACTTGATTTCCTTCCCGATGATGTTCTTGTCTGGTGCGTTTTTCCCAGTTTATTTATTCCCAGAATGGTTGCGCGGTGCGGCACAATTCATCCCGATGACCCCGATTACGGAAGGATTTCGCCTGATCATGACTGAGCATGCCAGCTTGATCGAGGTTCTACCGCAACTTGGTGCCGTGACCGCATGGATTCTCGTTGCTTACGTTGCAGCGATCAAGCTATTTCGATGGGAATAAAGCGAGTTCTATGGTGTATAATAGCACATATGAAGTGGCTTGATGATATCGTAGATCAGTTTCGAAATGTAGATAAAGAAGTACTCGTTTCCTCGGGTGCGTCGCCATCGGGCGTGTATCATGTGGGGCATTTGCGCGAGATCGTCATTGCCGATGCCGTAGTACGGGCGCTGAAGCAGGCAGGCATTCGGGCGCGCCACGTTCATGTTTCAGACAACCTCGACGCCTTTCGTAAAGTGCCGGTTAATTTGCCGGCTAGCTACGAACAGTACCTCGGCATGCCGCTCTGCACGGTGCCATCACCAGATGATCAATATGATTCGTGGGGGGATTTTTGCCTGAAGCCATTCCTCGACAGTGCTGATAAAATTGGCGTCACCATGGACGTGGTCTATGCTAGCGATAAGTATCGGAGCGGGTTTTTTGTACCGGCCATCGAGCGCTCGTTGAGCCGCATTGACAAAGCTAAGTCAGCCATCCAGGAGGTATCGGGCCGGCAGCTGGATGATCAGTGGTCACCAATTCAGATCATGGAGCATGGTCGGTTGAAAAATCGCCGATTCGTCAGCATGGATAGCGATGCTAAAACGATTACCTATCGTAGTCATGATGACTCGGAGCACACGGTCCGGTACGATGACGGGCAGGTAAAGCTGGACTGGCGGCTGGACTGGCCGGGGCGGTGGTGGCTGCTCGGTGTTGATGTTGAGCCGTTTGGTCGTGATCACGCGACGAAGGGCGGCTCGTATGATACCGGCAAGCGGATCGCCCGTGAGGTGTATGACATTGATGCACCAGTGCCGGTGCCGTATGATTTTATCAATCGTACTGGTGATACCAAAAAGATGAGTGCCAGCAAGGGCACCGGCGTGAACGCGCATGATGTTGTCGATATGCTGCCACCTGAGGTGGTGCGCTATTTCATGCTCCGGTATTCGCCAGCCAAGCGGCTGTATTTTGACGAGACTGACAGCCTGGTGCGGCTGGTTGACGACTTCGCGGCGATGAAGCAGCATCCGCAAAATGAGCTTGATAAACAGCTATTATTCCTGTGTACTGACGGGCTGAATCATCCAGCGGTCAGCTCAATTCCATTCTCGCATCTGGTCATTTCATACCAAGCGGCGCTGTGCGACACGGTAAAAACGGTGGAAATTTTGCGGCGCAGTCCGGAATACGCCCGCATCGTCGACGAGGAAGAGACGGTGATCGTCACGGAACTGGGCTATGTCAGCCGGTGGCTGGAACAGTGGGCGCCTGAGTCACTGAAGTTTCGCTTGGCAGACGAGGTACATCCCGATGAGTTCTCGCCAGAACAAAAAGAATACCTGCGGCGATTGGCTGACGACATCGCCGGTGCGCCGGCCGAGGCTGATGGTAATTGGTTTCATCAAGCAATTTACGCCTACAAAGAGAGCGGCTTGCTGCCGCCGCGAGAGCTCTTCACCACCATCTACCGCGTGCTCATTGGCAAAGATTCCGGCCCGCGCGCTGGCTGGTTCTTGTCGATTTTGCCGCGCGACTGGCTGGTTGAGCGACTGCGACTGGTCAAGTAAGAGTTTTGGCGAGGCTGGGTTGGGACAGGTTCTGTCTGCCTGACTGCTTCTTGACACCCGCTGCCCATCCAGTGTAAAATATCACACTTGGGTGCAGGGTAAACCGTACTGAGCAGTTGGGGGAATTCTTACATCTATGGACTCCTGATGCTTGTAATAACATGAAAGGTAACAATGCTACACGAATTATCAATCAGAAATAAATTAATCGTCATGAGCGCGGTGATGAGCGCACTGTTTTTGGTGGCACTGGATCAGACGATTGTCTCGACGGCGCTGGCGGCGATCGTCAAGGAATTTAATAGCTTCTCATCACTTGGCTTTATTGTCACTGCTTATATGTTGACCACCACGGTGACCGTGCCGCTGGCTGGTAAGTTGAGTGACATGTATGGCCGCAAGCCGCTGTTACTCGCCGGAGTGAGTATCTTTACCATCGGCTCGCTGCTGAGTGGCCTGGCGCCGACGGTCGAGTGGCTGATCGGCTGGCGGGCGCTGCAGGGCATCGGCGGCGGTATCATCACTGCGAACGCCTTTACCATCGTTGGTGACCTCTTTCCGCCAAAACAACGCGGCAAATGGCAGGGACTCATCGGTGCGGTGTTTGGCGTGAGTTCAGTGGTCGGGCCGCTGCTAGGCGGCTGGTTGACGGATGGTGTGTCGCTATTTGGCATGGTCAGTGATTGGCGCTGGACGTTCTTGATCAATGTGCCGATCGGGGTAATCGCCACGGTGCTCATCATTCGCTATTGTCCGCAGATCAAGCACGACCGTACGCACAAGCCTGACTACCTCGGCGCGCTATTGATCACCATTGCGCTAGCGACGTTGGTACTGGCGGTAGACAACACAGAGATGATCTTTAAGGGGCTAATCGAGAGTGGTGTTAGCCTAGCACTCATTCAGGGCGTGTTGCTGACGGTATCGGCGCTGGCAGCGCTGAGTTTTGTTCTCATTGAGCGGCGGGCCAAGCAGCCGATTCTGCCGCTACGGTTCTTTGCCAATCGGACATATTGCTTGATCATGATAGCAGACAGCTTGTTCGGTGCGGCCTTTATGGGGGCGATTCTGTATCTAACGCAGTTTAATCAGCAGGTGTTTGGCGCCACTGCTTCGCAGGCTGGGCTAATGTTGCTGCCGATGGTGGCGGGTATTACGACCGGCTCGATCACGGTCGGCCGGTTGGTTGCCAAGACTGGTCGGTATAAGCGCTGGATCGTCGGCAGCTTTGGCGTGACGGCGGCCAGCGTAGCGGCATTGACGATCTTGCAGCCCGAGTCGCCATATTGGCACGAGGCGGTAGTGATGGCGCTGGCTGGACTGGGTTTGGGGTCAGCTATGCCGATCTTGACCTTGGCGGTGCAGAATGAGTTTACGCAAAAAGACCTCGGTGCGGCGACGTCCAGTGTGCAGCTATTTCGCGGGCTGGGTTCGACAATTGGTGCGGCGGTATTCTCGGGTGTATTGACCGCTAGCATCCTAGCCCATGTCGGTGATCCGCACCAACTGCCATATATTCAGAGCTTACAGCGCTCACCGGCTGCGCAGCAGATGCTGTCTGGCGAGCTGAACGCTGACGTGCTGCTGCGGCTAAATGCCCAAAAAGAGACGATCGCTCGGGCGGCGGCTCAAGGGTTTGAGCGGTTACCAGCACCAGCTCAAGCTCAGGCAAAACAGCAGTTCAGCCAGCAGCAGGAGGAATTTACCAATGTCATTCTCCACGCATTTGCCGATGGGCTGCATCAGGTATTTTTGATCAGTGCAGGGCTGATGGTTGTCGCGATGATCGCGGTGATGCCAGTTCGGGAAAAGCGGCTACGCGGCTAATTGCCAGAGTGGTGTTTTCTGGGGTATAATTTTTGCATGACGGTGGGCTACTTTGAGCGGCGATGTATGGGTGATTCGTTAGGGCAAACGCATCAGTTTCATCGTGGCGTGTGGGCGCATGTCAGTGGTACGCTATGTCCAGATGAGTTGGCCGAGCAGTTCGGCCTCGATGAAAATATCGTCCGTGACGCGGCCGATGTGCGCGAGCTGCCGCGAATGGAATATAGCGGCGGCATTGAGTATGTCTTTGTGCGGCTGCCACTGGTTCGAGACAATGCCATAAAGACCGCACCGCTGCTGGCTGCTGTGTCAAAAACCCAGTTTGTAACAATTAATCCTGCCAATAATTTCTCGCCGCGAGCCGCCGAGCCGTTTCTCACAACCACGACCGATAAGCCTGGTGCGCTCCTCGCAGCGACCATCGCTTGTGCGGTGGCTGCGTATGAACAACAGATTCATGACCTTGCTGGTAATATCGCTGCGGCCCGGCACCGGCTGTCGCGCCACGAGGTGAAAAATGCTGACTTTATCGAGTTTGTAGCTATTGAAGATAGTCTCAACGAATTTCATTCTAGCCTCGAGGGGCTGGCAAGTGTGCTCGGCCAATTAGCGCTCAATCGCCGCGGCCTGTTCACGATGCGTGACCTCGAGGCGCTGGGTGATCTGGTGCTGCACGTCAAGCAATTACTCGTCATGGTCGCCGCCAACAGCCAGACCATCACCAGCATCCAGAACGCCTATTCAACCATTGCCAATAATGTCCTCAACCAGCGGATGAAAATCTTGACCGCCATCACTATTCTCCTGGCCATCCCGAATGTGTTTTACGGTATGTACGGCATGAATATTACCTTGCCGTTTCAAGGTGAGGCGTGGGCCTATCCGGTGATTACCGGGTTTACGGTGCTGCTCATCGGTATTGTGTATATCCTTGCCAAGCGGCTGCGCTTGTTTTGAGGCTGATAGTTAATCACGGAATTGTTTGCATGGCTAGTTTGTCGTACGGGAACTACTAACTGTATGAAATGTACAGCTGAATTAATTAAGCATATACGCTCCGTGTGGTGTCGTAAGGATATTGTAGGTTCGATCCTATCGCATAGGAGAAATTACCAATATACTATGGTGTTAAAACTAGATTTTCTCTGTCAAGTGGTTCTTATTATGTGCTGACTGTCTGATAAGATTTCGAACTATTTGAGACTTAGGTATACATTGATGGTACTCATAGTTTTCAGCCTAAACAGCGGTAGTTGTGATTGGTTTGTGATACTATAGAAGTTAAGTAGGTTTATAATACTAAAAGGTAGAAGCGGCATGGACACAACACTATTTCAATACTGTCAAAAAATAGTAATATTCAGCAAGGACGGTACATCGGTACTATTGGCTAAGCGCCGTGGAGAGGCTGATTATGATGGTGTATTCTCCTTTATTGGCGGTAAGCTGGAGTCTACGGATGGTGGATTGGTTCAGGGGCTACAAAGAGAAAAAAATGAGGAAATTGGCCCGGCTGCTAGAATTGCAGTGGTTACAGGCATTAGCCTGAACGAGTATTTTATAAAGAGTAATGGTCAAGCTATGGTGTTGCCGCATTATTATGCGAGATTCCTTGGGGGTGAAATTACTATCAATGAGGAGTATTCTGAATATAAATGGATTGCCGTGAATGAGATAGATGATTTTGAACCAAAAATTGAGACGGTTTCTCGTATTGTTAGGTCTATTCAAAAGATCGAGAAGATAGCGGCGCGGGAAGATTATTTGGAGTTATAATGCACGAGCTAATATACTAACCCTATAGAAGTATAAAATTTCCTCTGGGCTTCTTGATCTATACCTCGCAGCTCCCCTCGGAATTGACGTCCGTTAGCCTCCCAGAGTAAAGTGTGAAGTCGTCGCAGATTTCTTGACTAATTAATAAGTAGTCTGTGGGCGTGCTGGTGGCGGTTTGAAGAATTCTAGTTGGCTGTTCCGTTTCTCGCTTATTCGCAGAGAGCGGCTGGTAGGTATTGAATGGGGACAATAACCATAGAGTGTTACGAGATGTCATTTCGCTGTTTTGTCTTTTATCGCTTGACGATGCTCGTTAGTCTTTGCTATGATGGCTGATGTGTCTCGCGCCGAAGCATATCGCTGCTTATCATAAAGTGGGCAATAAAGGTCGAAGCGCGTGAGGCTGCACTAGTACAAAGGAGTACGAAACACATGCCAATAGCAATCAACGTTGTGTCGACCAGTCGGCGCAAAAAGGTCGCAGTGGATGTGGTGCCTGCCAAATGGCAAACATACATAGCACAATAAGTGCGCATGTCCTAAAAAGGGACGGCATAAAAATCACCCCACAGGCACCGGGGTGATTTTTTCATTGAGTTTGTTTTGGTCAATGGTTTTGGCCTGAGGTTAGCTTTTTGCTTTATCAACTGCGACGCCGGCTTTTTTCAGGGCGTCTTTGACGGCGTTTTCGATAGAGCTAGCGTCGGTTAGGTTGAGCTTATTGCTATTAACAAAAAAGGTTGGCGTGCCGTCAATTTGTAGCTGTCGCCCGATCGCCACGTCAAAGTCAATTTTCTTCGTGACAGCACCGGAGGCTAGGTCAGCATTAAATTTATCGATATTCAGCCCCAGCTGCTTAGCGTAGCCGGTAAAGACGTCGGTGCGCTCTTTGGTGTGAGCACGACTCCACGCATCCTGGTTGGTGTAGAGCAAATCGTGCATCTCCCAGAACTTGCCCTGTAGACCGGCTGCCTCGGCAACTGCTGCTGCCGCTCGAGCGTTTGGATGGATCGACGGGATGGGATAATTACGAAATACCAACGCGACGTGGTCTTTATATTTCTCGGCTACGCGCTTGGCCTCTGGTGCAGCGGTGCGGCAGCCTGGGCACTGGTAATCGCCATATTCGATCATCACAACTTTGCCGTTGGCATTACCGATAGTGTGCTCACCAATGTCGCCAGTGCGCGCTTCGGCCGGTATGATGCGCATAGCTGCATCATTTGAGATATCACTAACGTTCAAACGATTTTGTGTTGACAGATAAATCATACCGCCGACGACAGCCGCGACAACGATTGCAAAGATAGCCCAGGTTTTTCCGTTCATAGTTCCTCCAAATTAACTCTGGCTATTATAGCATAAAAAGTATACAATGAACAGCATGAGCGATATTTTGCTAGGAATGCTGTATGTGATGGTGCTGATATTGCTCGTAATAGTCATGGGCGTTCATCCGCAGGCCTCGTCACACAGTAAGTTCGAGCTGCAGCGGCGAGCGCTTCGTGGTGATCAGGATGCGCAGCATTTGTTAAAGCGGCATGCGCTGATGCGGGATATTTTCTCGTTGCAGCGGGTGATCGCAGCGGTGCTGTTGGTGACGCTCAGTGTCATTGGTGTGGAGTTGTTTCATTGGCTACTGGGCATTATTATCTCGCTGGTGATCGCACTGGAGATAGGAGCAGTAGCGCGGATTTCATTGTGGCAACAATATTCCCAGCGGCTTTACGAGCGGTATGAGGGGCGAATTTTAGCGCTCATCGAGAAGTTTCCGACATTATTTGCAATGATTCGCTCGGTGGCACCAATGCCCAATGACGGCTATGATATTGAGTCAAAAGAAGAGCTCGTCACTATGGTCGAGCAGGCGGGCGAGGCGCTGAGCGAGGATGAGAAAAAGATGGTCATCGGTGTGCTGTCGTTTGACGCAATACCGGTCAAGGAAGTGATGACGCCGCGTAGCGTGATTGATACGGTGGATCAGGACGAGGTATTGGGGCCCCTGGTATTGGATGCGCTGCACAAGACCGGGCACAGCCGCTTTCCGGTGACCAAGGGCGATATTGATCATGTGGTAGGGATGCTATACATTCAAGACCTACTGACAATTAACCGTGTGTCAACGAGCAGGCGAGTGCGAGCGGTCATGGAGAAAAAGGTGTATTACATCCGCGAGGATCAGACGTTGCAGCATGCACTGGCGGCATTTTTGCGAGTACGGCATCACTTGTTCATCGTGGTGAATGAGTTTCGTGAGACGGTTGGTATCGTCAGCCTGGAGGACGTGACCGAACGGATATTGGGGCGTAAAATCATTGATGAGTTTGATGCGCACGAGGATCTGCGGCGAGTGGCGCAGCGTAATCCACGTCATAACAATCGGACGAAACATGCTCGCGACGTCACATAATCTAGTCGATATGCTATACTAGAACTAATGAATCCGAACCAGACCAACCCTGAGCCTGACTATACCCAGCCGGTTGCTTATGATTCTGACGGCCGGCCGCTGTATCATCATCCGCCGGCTGACGTGACACCGCCACCGGTGACGACCGCGCCGCCAATCGAGCCTCAGCCAGCCTCGCATGTCACCGTCCAGCCAGAGATGATCGAGGGGCAGAATTTTAATCCACAGATTCGTGCCCAGTACGCGAACGAACCAAATGTTGTTCATGCTGCGCGGCCGCTTGAGCCGACCGTTCCCGCAGTCAGCCCAGAGACCAAGGCGCGTCACGACCAGTCCGTTCGTGATTATCCGCAGCTCAATCTCAGCGAGGGCGAGTACGTCATTCTCGACATCAAGCGCCACCCGATCGGCATGGTCATTCCGAGCGCCGTCACGCTGCTATTAGTCGTGGTGTTGCTGGTATTTGCGGTCTCGTTTTCATCACTAACCGCCAACCTCCCACTGTTTCCGGCGGTGAATCCGGGAGCAGTGCTAGGTATTGCGCTGCTGCTCGTTGCCCTGGTGGTGCTGGGCGGCGCGATCGCCTTGTGGGTGTATCTACAGAATCACTTTTTCATGACTAATGAAAGTGTCATCCAGGAAATCCAACAGAGCCTCTTCGTTCGGCACGAGCAGACAGTCAGCCTCGGTAGCATCGAGGACGCCAGCTTTTTCCAGGCCGGCATCGCCCAGACGATCTTTAACTACGGCACAATTCGTCTCAGTACTGAGGGCGAAGAGACGACTTACATTTTTCACTATGTGGCCAATCCCAAGCATCAAGTGGCCATCCTCAACAACGCCATCGAGGCCTTCAAGAATGGCCGGCCAGTCTGTTACGATTAGTTTTGGGTATGATCTAGTTATTTTATTTGTGGCGGCTGTCTTTGATAAAATCTGCCTCGCCATCAAGCGTGGCTCTGAGCGAATATGATTTGCACTTACCGCCGGTACAGTTTGTTGGCTCGTAGCGATAGGTGCTGCCATTGTCGCCAAGCTTTTTACCACTCGGATCTTTGAGTAGTTCCTTGTCCATGGTTGGCAGTGTCTCGTCGGTAATCTGTTCTGGATAAAAACCGTGCTGCTTGTAATAGGCTTCTTCGAGGCTATAATGCATGGCATTAATAGCAGTTTTTTTCCGGTCGTTTTGGTGCTCGCGTTGGATCGTCACCAGCTGGGTGAACGCCACCGCCGTGGCCACGCCGAGAAATATAATCGCCACCAGCACCTCGATCACCGTAAAGCCTGCTTGTCGTTTCATATTGTCCATTATAGCAAAGTTTCACCGCTCGCGGTAGGCGCTTGATTTATGGTATACTATACAGCATAAGATAACGGAGGGAGAGGTATGGCTAGCACAGCGAAAACCGATGACAAACATCAAACAGACGCCGCAACTGGCACAGCTCAGGCACCAGAGAAAAAAGTTGATGACGGGAAATTAAAAGCGCTGGGCCTGGCTATGGATCAAATCACCAAGCAGTTTGGTGATGGCTCAATTATGAAACTAGGTGAGGCGCACAAAGTCGATGTTGAAGTGATTCCGTCAGGCTCGCTAAGCCTCGATCTGGCGCTGGGCGGCGGTTACCCGAAAGGTCGTATCATTGAGATTTACGGCCCGGAGTCTAGTGGTAAAACGACCTTGACGCTGCATGCTATTGCCGAGATTCAAAAGCAAGGTGGTACGGCGGCGTTTATCGACGCTGAGCATGCGCTTGACCCGGCCTACGCTAAGCGTTTGGGTGTGGACATCGAGAATCTGTTGGTATCGCAGCCAGACAACGGCGAGCAAGCGCTGGAAATCACCGAAACCTTGGTGCGCTCAAACGCGGTGGACCTCATTGTGGTGGACTCGGTGGCAGCACTGACCCCACAAGCAGAAATTGACGGCGACATGGGTGATTCGCACATGGGTCTGCAGGCACGGCTGATGAGCCAGGCACTGCGTAAACTGACTGGTATCATCAACAAGTCGAAAGCGACGGTGATTTTCATCAACCAGATTCGCATGAAGATTGGCGTGATGTTTGGCAATCCTGAGACGACGACGGGCGGTAACGCACTGAAGTTTTACGCCTCGCAGCGTGTAGATATTCGCCGGATCGGGCAGATCAAGGTCGGTGATGATATCCTTGGTAACCGCACCAAGATCAAGGTGGTGAAAAATAAGATTGCGCCGCCGTTCCGCATCGCTGAGTTTGACATTATGTATAACGAAGGCATCTCTAAAACTGGTGATATTCTGGATTTGGCAGCTACGCACGGCATCGTCGAAAAATCTGGCGCCTTTTACAAATATAACGGCGAGACTATTGGTCAGGGCCGCGATAAAACTAAATTGTATCTGAAAGAACATCCTGAGGTTCTGGCGGAAATTGATCAGAAGGTTCGGGAGAAAGTAAAAGAAGGAGAAAACTAATGCGCGCAGCAGAAACCGCATATCCAGTCGAAAAACATATGGCGTCAGTCAGCCTGGTCTTTGATGATAAGCAGAATGCATATCTTCGAGAATTGTCAGAGGAAATGAACCTTGACTTTGGTGAATTTATCCCACACGTGACACTGATTAACGTGACCGAGCAGGACATGCCACGCCTCAAGTCGGCCGCCGCAGCACTGCCTGTCCTCAATAAGTTGGTGCTTGATGGTGTTAACTTCCTGCCAGACAAGGCTGGTAACTGCGTTTGGGTTGAGCTACGCACACAGAAAACTGCCTGGATGGTTGAGGCGCGCCAGCAATTACTCGCGGCATTGGATGGTATTCATCCGGGGCTGGATGTCGATGGCTTCCGCCCGCACATTACGCTCGGTTGCGTCGAGGCCGGTACGCTTGACGACGTTAACATGAGCGCTATTCCAGGGCAACTACCGGTCATCACTGAGCCGCGTGCTGCTGCTTGCTATAACGGCGTGCATGGCAAGGTGATCGAGGTAGTCGAGTAGCCCCTGCCAGTAGTTAGCCTAGCGTCTTCGCGCTATAATAGCTTCATGAAAATCACTGACATCTCCCTCCAAACTCGTGATAAAAACCGTGTTAATGTGAGTGTTGACGGCAAATATCGCTTTAGCCTCGATGTCTTTCAGGTGGGCGAGCTGGGGCTGAAGGTCGGGCGCGAATATACCGACGACGAATTGACGGCGCTAGAGGACGAGAGCCAGTTTGGTAAGTTGTACGCCCGGGCCATGGAGTATTGCTTGACGCGGCCGCGCTCGGTTAAAGAAATGCGGGATTATTTGTGGCGTAAAACTAGGCCGACTAAGAAGCGCTCACCAAAGACTGGTGAAATTACCGAGCGTCCGGGCGTGAAACCGGAAATTACCGAGCGGGTACTGGCGCGGCTGATCGAGAAACAGTACCTCGATGATGAGAAGTTTGCCCGCTTTTGGCTGGAGCATCGATTTATGCAAAAAGGCACCAGTGTCAGGCGGCTAAAATTGGAACTAGCACAAAAGGGGATTGAGCGCGAGACGATAGAGCAACTAATCAGCGAAAATATCCGCTCAGACGACGAGGAGCTGCAAAAAATTATCGCTAAAAAACGCTATAAATACGCTGGTGATCAGCAAAAGTTCATGGCCTATCTGGCCCGTCAAGGATTCTCGTATGACGATATCCGGGCAGCGCTTGGTGGCGAGTCTGACGAATAGGCGAACCGTGATCAAGCGCTGCGGCCTAGCTGTTCGCGCAGCCACCCGTCGATTGTCCCGGCACCCATGCCGAGTACCAATGCACCACGTGCTCGCTGCTGCTCAATTGTGTGCCACAGCGCCTCATCCAGCTGCGCGATATGCACCTTGTCCGTCGTCAATTGGCGCGTTAATTCCTCCGGTGTCAGCACCGGCAGGTTCGGGTCTTCGCGGGTCAAGTACGTCGGCAGCCAATATATCTCGCTGGCATGGGTAAAAATCTCATCAGTGTAGCGTTCATGCACCTCGTGCTGGCGAATATTTTGGTGTGGCTGGTAGACGAGTACTACGTGATCATTCAATTCGTGGGCCAACTGCAGCGTGGCGGCAATCTCCGACGGATGATGGCCATAATCGGTGTAAAGATTGTCAGCTAGCTTCTCGAAGCGCCGGCCCGTACCCGGAAAGGCATTGAGCGCTGTGATAATCGCCTCAGCCTCAATCTCGAAGGCAGCCACCTCTCGCACCGTCATCACCGCCCGTGC
Organism: uncultured Candidatus Saccharibacteria bacterium; assembly: GCA_963516175.1. GTDB lineage: Bacteria > Patescibacteriota > Saccharimonadia > Saccharimonadales > Saccharimonadaceae > Nanosynbacter. The sequence goes on from CAUPZG010000004.1 coordinate 45,613, forward strand.
TGCCAGCGTGCCGTTACGCCGGTTGTGTTCGCCAGCCAGCGTTATCTGGGGATCAGTCTGTTCAAGTACCGTTACATTGGCCGGAGTAAATACGTCAGCGTCCTCTCGCCAAGCGAGCACCCGCGCCGACTGCTCGCCAAATTGCCGAAACGCTGCCCGGTAATCGTCTGGCGTCGGAAAGGTGTCGGGATGGTCATAGTCAACTGAAGTAATGAGGCTCAGCCACGGTGAAAAATGGAGGAAATTGCGGTCAAACTCGTCGCATTCATACACCAAAAACTGACTGGCCGGATCAAACCGACCGCTTGGGCCAAAACTAAGCGTCGAGCCAACTAGGTAGCTCACCGGCACGCCAAGCTGCTGCAACGTCCACACTAGCATCCCGGTCGTCGTCGTCTTGCCATGCGTACCGGTGACAGCGATGAGCTTGAGCTGCTTGTCGGCAATAATCTGAGCGAGTAGCTCATCACGCTTGCTGGTGCGAATCCCCAGCTGCCTGGCCAGCACCAGCTCTGGATGATCCGCCGGCAGGGCCGCCGTATACACGAACCAGTCAAAGGGCTCTCGCTGATGTTCGCTGCGTAAAAACTCGCCCGACTGGTCAAACGACACCGTGATGCCGGCTCGCCTGAGCGCCTCCGTCATCAAGCCGGCCGCTCGGTCAGAGCCACAGACCTCGTGCCCAGCGCCGATGGCCATTTCTGCTAGTGGCCCGATCGCCACGCCACCAATTCCCGAAAAATAAATTCTCATAGCGTCATTATACCACTGACACTAGCCCCGTGTCGCATTCACCCACTATCTTTGGTATAATGAGATGAGAAAGGTGGGGAATGGCAGATAAGCGAGGCACCCGTCGGGCGATTCGGCGACTAGAAGAAATCAAGACATGGCAGCTGGTCATTTTGCTGGTGATGGCGTCGTTTGTCAGTGCGACATTCCTCAGGCTAAATAATATTGGCATGATCGAGCGCCGTGACGCCGTCATTAACGCCGACAAGGAAGGAGACGAGGGCGCGCTGGAGCGGCGGGTGTATGACTTGCAGCGCTATGTGGTCGCGCACATGAACGCCGACCCGGGGCGCATCGCGCTGGAACACTCGTACAAGCGGGCTTACGAGGCGGCCTGGAAAGAGTTTGAGTCAAAGTCAGCCTCTCGTTCCAGCAACGACACGGTCGCCAAAGTCCGCCAAGTGTGCGACGCTCGAGCGCAGGCTGGTGGTTGGGGGCGATTTTATGCTACGGCCGACCCGCGCTACGTCAGCT
>CAUPZG010000005.1:0-41526 GCA_963516175.1 uncultured Candidatus Saccharibacteria bacterium
CGGCATGTTCGGCTTCCAGGCAAAAGAATTCTTTGAGGTTGCTGATCGAGCAAGTATTGAGAATCCAGTTGAGGTAAAATTCTAAGGCTAGAATATTCTGCACCTGAACCTGAATCGCTCGCCTATTTTCGGCGGGCGATTTTTGATATAATAATCATATGTATAGTGCAATTTCTCATAACAAGCGAAATACCGTGCTGATCATGGCGGTGTTTGTGGCAATTATCGGTGTGATTGGCGTGCTAGTTGGTATGTATCTCAAGAACTATTCGCTATCATTAATTATCATTGGTTGCGCGTTCCTCTACGCATGGCTGCAGTACTATATCGCCGGAAGTTTGGCGATGGCGATGAGTGGCGCACAGCGGATCGAAAAGAATGATGCACCGGAGCTATGGCGAGTAGTAGAAAACTTAGCAATTACTTCCGGTATGCCAATGCCAAAGGTATACATTATTGATGATCCTGCGCCGAACGCGTTTGCGACAGGTCGCGATCCAAAGCACGCTATCGTCGGTGCGACTACTGGGCTGCTAGAAATCATGGACAAGCGCGAGTTGGAGGCAGTGATGGCGCATGAAATGAGCCACGTGCGTAATTATGATATTCGTGTCAGCATGATTGCTTTTGGGTTAGTAAGTGCGATTGGGCTACTCGCTGATATCGCACTCCGGATAATGATTTATGGTGATGATGACGACGAGGGTAGTGGTCCGGCTGTCTATATCATTGGCATTATAGTAGTAATCTTGGCGCCAATTCTGGCAACAATTACGCAACTAGCGGTTAGCCGTCAGCGCGAGTATCTCGCGGATGCCTCAGGGGCACTCTTGACTCGTGACTCAGAAGGGCTAGCGATGGCGCTGGAGAAGTTACAAAGTTATGGTCGGCCAATGCGCAAGCAGAGCACCTCAACAGCGAACTTGTTTATGAATAATCCGCTGCGTCCTGGCTTTTTCTCAAAGCTATTTAGCACCCACCCGCCGCTCGAAGATCGAATTGCCCGCTTAAGGAATAATGCAACAAAGATGTAATTATGACGAAGCCAGCCAAAAAACAACATACCACACGGCGTAAACGAGCGGCCGCAAAAACGGATAATCACTCTGCAACAAAAAAGAACGTGTCGTTGAAGGAGAGAATTGGTAGGACTTGGCAGCAGCTGATGTGGCGGCGTCAAGCCTTTCTCCGCCGTCGGCCGCACCGTAGTTTTCGAGTAACCAAGCGGCGTGACTATCGTCGTTCACTCAAGCTGCCGGGTTACTTTGCATTAACGAACCAAGCATGGCGACTGATGCGACAACATTGGCGGATTTTCGTCGGATTGGCAGCGATATATGCGGTGCTAGGTGTGTTGTTGTCAGGGTTAATGTCACAAGATACGTATCAGCAACTCAAAGATACAATTAATGAAGCAAACCAAGAGGGAGCTTTGGGCGCCGTTATGCCGACATTGACGCTATTTGCCGGCGTAGTTACCAGCCAGCTCGGCGGCTCGACTGGCGGCGTGGCGTCATCGCAGCAGGTTATTGGTACGCTGATCGGGCTGTATATATGGCTAACAACAATTTGGCTGGTTCGTGGCGTGACTGCTGGCAAACGTCCAAAGATTCGCGATGGCCTCTATAATGCAGGTGCGCCAGTCATTGCCCTATCGGTTCTGGTGTTTATCGCACTTGTTCAATTGTTACCAGCGGCGATAGCGGTCATCATCTATGGAGCGGCGGATACGTCGGGTATGTTACAGCAGACGGTTGTGTTAATGCTGGCGGCTGGTGCAGCTATATTAATTGTTACCTTGTCAATATACTGGCTGACGAGTACGTTATTTGCCATGGTGATTATTACGCTACCGGGGATGTATCCACTGGAAGCGGCACGGCTGGCCTCGGACGTTGTACTGGGACGGCGGATGCGAATCTTGCTGCGATTGATGTGGCTACTGGTGGTGCTTGCCGTAGTTTGGGCCGTGGTGCTCATTCCGGTCATTATCATTGATGGCGCGCTCAAGGCGGCGATACCGGCGCTAAACTGGCTGCCGCTGGTGCCGTTGGTTGCGTTGATGCTAGCGGCCCTGTCAATCGTTGCTTCGGCGTGCTACATTTATCTATTCTACCGAAAGGTCGTCGCCGATGACAGCGCGCCAGCTTGATAGGCAGGCGGCCGAGCAACGAATTGTCAAACTGCGAGATCTGATCAATGATTATCGCTATCACTATCATGTGCTTGACGAATCAATCATGAGTGAGGCGGCGGCTGATAGCCTGAAGCATGAATTGTCGCAGCTAGAAGAGCAATTTCCTGAACTCATCACGTCAGACAGCCCAACTCAGCGAGTGGCAGGAAAGGCGCTTAGTAAATTCGCCAAGGTTCAGCATCAAACGCGAATGATTTCGCTGCAGGACGTGTTTGACCGGGCAGAGGTTGCGGCGTGGATACAGCGTATGCACAAAGTGCGTAGTGACATCACTGAAGAATTTTTGTGTGATATCAAAATGGATGGCCTGGCCTGTGCGCTGATTTATGAGGACGGCGCACTGACGCGGGCCGTGACGCGGGGTGACGGATTGGTTGGTGAAGATGTGACCATGAATGTGCGGACGATTCAGAATGTACCGCTGACACTGCGCGCCAATCAGCGATTTGCTCATTTTTTGCGTGGTCGGACAGAGATTCGCGGTGAAATCGTGATGCACAAAGATGACTTTGCAGCATTAAATCAGCGTCGGCGAGCGGCTGGTCAGCCAGAATTTGCCAATCCACGTAACTTAGCAGCGGGGACGATTCGTCAGCTTGACCCAAAACTGGTGGCTGAGCGTCCGCTCCATTTCGTTGGCTATGACATTATTCGCGATAACCTCGAGGACACGCCGACGATCGCCTTTGGCTACCAGATGATGAACGAGCTGGGTATCACCACTAGTCGGCAGACGCAAATCGTCTATGGCTTGGACGAGGTGATGAGTTATGTTGATCATCTTGATGAAGTGCGTCAATCGCTCCAGTTTAATACCGACGGAGCGGTCATCAAGCTTAACGACCGGCGACAGTTTGCTGAGCTGGGTATCGTTGGCAAGACACCGCGAGCCGCAGTGGCCTATAAATTTGCCGCCGAAGAAGCCACGACCATCGTCCGTGATATCGTTATTTCTATCGGTCGAACCGGTGCGGCCACGCCAGTAGCGGTGTTTGACCCGGTGGTGGTGGCCGGTACGACGGTGCAGCACGCTAGCCTACATAACGCCGACGAGATTGCCCGGCTGGATGTGCGCCGCGGCGACACGGTGGTAATTTTCAAGGCCGGCGACATTATCCCACAGGTGCAAACTGTGCTAAAAGAATTGCGACCGGCAGACACCAAACCAACTGACTACCCGGCAGAATTGGCGCGCCAATACCCAGAGCTAGAATTTGTGCGGCCAGCAGGCGAGGCGGTGTACCGGGTTAAAGGTTTGAGCGGCCCGCTGATTTTGAAGCGAGCCCTGGCACATTTTGCCTCCAAGAGTGCGTTAGACATCGATACGCTGGGCGAGAAAAATGTCGAGGCACTGGTCGAGGCGGGGCTAGTTAATGATTTGGCGGATATTTACCGGTTGACAAAAGATGATTTACTGCAGCTGGAACGGTTTGCTGAGATTTCCGCGCAAAAGCTCATTGATGCCATTGCTGCTAAAAAGCAGCCGGCATTGGAGCGGTTTTTGTTTGGTCTCGGCATCCGGCATGTTGGCGCGCAGACGGCGATCGACCTCGCAAATCACTTTGAGAGTCTTGAGGCTATATCTCGCGCGACTATCGATGAGCTACGCGAAGTAGACGGTGTGGGTGAAATTGTCGCCGAGTCAATCGTGGCGTGGTTTGCTGATGAAGATAATGTGACGCTGCTCGAAAAATTTGCTGACTTGGGTGTGACGCCGCGATTTAGCCAAAAATCCGACCGACTCGCTGGTCAAAGTTTTGTCATCACCGGTACTCTGCAGTCGATGGATCGCGACGCCGCCGCTGAAAGAATCCGCAAGCTTGGGGGCACTTTCCAAACCGCTGTTGCAAAAGATACAACATATCTGGTAGCCGGTGGTAAAGTCGGTGCCAGTAAGCTGAAAAAAGCTGAGCAATACGGCACCAAAATTATTGACGAACAGGAACTGATGCGTATGCTACAAGAATAAAGGGGAATATATGATCCGATTTTACTTACAAAAACTAGTGCGTGACAAAGTGGTAGAGAAGTGCTTGGATGACGAGGAAGTTCTACATACGGAATACCGCGAACTAAATAAGCAAGAATTTCGCCGCGAGCTGCTTCGTAAGGTTCACGAGGAAGTGGACGAGATTCCACTGGGTGATAATCAGCGTGATGAATCGCTCAAAGAGCTGGCTGATTTGCAAGAAGTCGTTGATACGCTGCGCCGAGCCTTTGACTTTTCTATAGAGCAAGTTCAAGGGGAAATGGCACGTAAAAAACAGGATAAAGGAGGCTTTGATAAACGACATTACATCACATATCATGATCTAGCGGACAGCAGTAAATGGGTGGAAATACTCCGCGCTCAGCCAGATAAATATCATGAAGAAACGGCAGGCAGTGAAGAGCGGAGTCATTATACGGGAGTTGCTAAGGGTACATACCGGCACAGCAAATCAGGAAAATTATATGAGGTGATCGGCCGAACACTAGCAACTGAGACAGAAGAACTCTTAGTAATTTACCGACCTCTTTATGAAAATGAATATGAATTATTTGCCCGCCCTGTCAGTATGTTTACGGAAACAGTGGTGCTAGACGGAAAATCGGTGCCGCGATTTGAGAAAGTAAACTCTGAAACTCGAGAGCAAGTGTGATGAAGGCGGTTACGTTTATCACCGGTAATCAGCACAAAGCAGATTATTTATCGCGCATGCTGGGTGTACCGCTGAAGCATCGGGCGGTTGATATAACGGAAATTCAATCAACGAGCTTGGAGGAAATTGTTGAGCATAAGGTTCGCCAGGCGTATATGGTCGCCAAATGTCCGGTTTTGGTTGAGGATGTGGCGCTCGGGTTTACGGCGCTCGGTGGACTGCCAGGTCCATTTATCAAGTTTTTTGTGGAGGCACCAAACGGCCTGGAAAACCTCTGTCGGATGCTTGATGGCTTTGACGATCGATCGGCGGTGGCGGCGTGTGCGTTTGGTTACTACGACGGCCAACAGGTCAAGTTGTTCCGCGCTGAACTTGGCGGTGTCATCGCCAAGCACCCTGCCGGCGATGGCGGCTTTGGCTGGGATAAAATATTTTGCCCGGATGGCTACGGCAGCAGAACTCGCGCTGAACTTTATACTGACGAATATGTAGCTACGTACCCCACAATTAAACCAATTGATGCCGTCCGTCAATTCCTCGCCGCACTGGAATAAATAATGCTATTATTTTATGTATGAAAGTGATCTACCTAGCTGGCAAAAATCTCGACAGGGCAAATCGCGTGGCAAAAACCCTAGAGGATTCCGGCTATAGCATTCCGTGTAATTGGTACTATAATTACAAAGACAACGAGACAAATTTCAGCCCAGAAGATGAAGTTCAGGCTGTCCGTTCTGCCGATGTTCTGGTATATCTATGGGAATCTGACCAGGAGAGTGCGCGCTACGAAGTTGGTATGGCGATAGCGCTTGGTAAACCAGTGGTCGTTGTTCATGATAACCCGAAATGGTTTTTACAACTACCAAATGTTCATGCGGTCTCACGGGATGAGGATATTATAAAGGCGCTGAGTGAGGTTGGCTGACGAAGGATTCCCTATGGCAAAACCAGTGCTACGGCTACACTAAAATAAGAAATGCTATAATAAACCCCATGACAAAACACATCAATCTCGTCACCGGTAACCCACGTAAAATCGAGGAAGCAACGGCCACGCTTAGTCAGTACGACATAGCGGTGGAGATTATTAATCTCGATATTGATGAGATCCAACACCGTGATCCATTGAAAATTACCGAGGCTAAGGTTCGAGCGGCATACGAGAGGGTTGGCAAGCCGGTTGTTGTTAATGATAGTAATTGGGAAGTGCCCACGCTCGGTGGCTTTCCTGGTGGCTATATGAAGGATATCGCGCACTGGCTGACGCCCGAGGATTTTTTGGCGCTGCTACGAGACAAAGATGATTGGCGAATTATCCTGCACGACGTTATCGCCTATTACGACGGGCATAATTTACAGACGTTTATCTTTGATCAGCCGGGGAAGTTTGTCAACCCGCCGCGCGGCAAGAGTGGCGCATCGGTCAACAAGATTATTACGATGGATGGCAGTAACGGCCTGACGATGTCCGAGGTGTTTGATCGGCGCGATCAAGGCTTGGCGGTCGAGACCGACACACTGCAGCAGTGGCATCAATTTGCGCAGTGGTATGTCGCGCAGTAGCTGTTTCTACGAGGCTCGCGCCATACTAGCAGTAATAAGCGTGGCACCAATCACGTCATCAACGCTGGAGCCGCGAGATAGGTCGCTGATTGGTCGAGCAAAACCCTGCAAGATCGGCCCGTAGGCATGACCACCAGCCAGGTGTTCGGCTAGCTTATAGGCGATATTGCCAGAATCAAGATCAGGGAAAACGAGGACGTTAGCCTGACCGGCAACCGGACTGTCCGGTGATTTTTTCTGGCCGATAGCCGGGATGATTGCTGCGTCTAATTGCAGTTCACCGTCAATGAGTATATCGGGCCGCTCTGTTTTGACGAGTTGCAGTGCTTGGGTGACGAGCTCGACACTATCGCCGCCAGCGCTGCCTTTCGTTGAATATGATAGCATAGCCATGCGCGGCTCCCAGCCAAGCGACGCCGCACTATCCGCCGAGGCCATAGCAATTGCCGCCAGCTGTTCGGCATTTGGCTGAATATTCATACCACAGTCTGCAAAGAGTAACAACCCTTGTTCGCCACCCCGAAACTGCGGGATATCCATCACAAAAAAGCTGGATGCATACTGAACATCGGGTGCCAGTCCAACAATTTTCAGTCCAGCCCGGAGCACGTCTTTTGTCGGATGGTCAACTCCGGCCACCATAACGTCAGCTTCGCCGCTACTGAGCATCGTTGCACCGCGACTGATAGCGTCATCTTCCCCACCAAGCAACACTGGCTGCACTGCGCCGCTTTCTTCTAGCGCGCGTGCTGCCTGCTGGATGATGTGATTGTCACCCTCGGGAAACACCACACGCGGTGGGTTTAAGGCTAGGGTTTTTGCTAAGTCTCGTATGTGCTGATTCATAAGTATAGTATAATGGAATTATGGAAGAATTGACAATTGAACGCGCATCCCACATCACCGAATCCGATGTGGCAGACATCACTAACCTTATTGCGGCACTAACCAGCAAACCGCACCCAGCTGACGCCGAGTTGTTGCAGCAGATTATCGACTCGCCGAGTCATGTGTTGCTGTTGGCGCGGTTATCGGGCAAAGTTGTTGGCATGGCAACGGTGGCACTGCTACTTGGGCCAGCTGCTGGGCGCAAGATCTACCTCGACGATTTCGTTGCTGATCCGACTATCCAGGGCAAGGGGGTTGGTTCTCGACTCTGGGATGCTGTCATTGACTGGGGTCGTGAACAGGGTGCTTTGAAATTAGAGTTTACATCGCGCCCAGAACGCGAAGCGGCGCAGCGATTCTACTTGAAAAAAGGTGCAGTCGTGCGCAGCACCAATGCTTTTGCTAAGGAATTGTAGATGAATATCGAATAAACCTCTTGTGCTTTTTAGCAAAAAAGCGCATAATATCGTTAGAGCTGGTACGCATAGGGGCGTTTCCTATGCTGCCATCCAAAACAAACACATGAAATTGCCCCGGGTGGGCGCGTAACAGCTCTTTTTTGTTCGTCGAGTGGCGTATTTGACAGCGCTTATGGTATGATAAAGGGGATGTTTAAGAAGTCGTTTGAGAAAAAAATGATACGCTATGTCCGGCAATTTTTTGCTGACCATGCTGATGTCAAGTTGATCGCAGTGACCGGAAGCGCTGGTAAAACGAGTGCTAAAACGGCGATCGCTACCGTGTTGTCGCAGCAGTTTGCTGTCGCCATGCACGCTGCTGAGCCAACATCACATTTGCAAACGCTCCTGCAGATTATGGGTGTGCGCTACCCTGAAAATCGTCCGGAGGAGAAATGGGGATTTTGGCACCGCCGTAAGATGATGCGAGCTGTCAAAAAGCGTGCTCGCGCTGAGCATCCTGAAGCTCACGTCATAGTCCAAGAGTTCAGCCCGATGCAGCCTGGTTTTAATGCGTGGTTTCAGCAGGTTATTCTGCCGGATATGGCCGTCGTGACGTCAGTAACCTCTGGTCGTATGCGGGTTGAACATACCGTTGATGAGGTAGCTAGCGAGATGTTGACATTGGCAAATAACGCTCGTTTTGCGGCTATTAACCGCGATGACATTGATGGTCGATTTGCTGCATTTTTGACAAATCCCCAAATGACGACGTATGGTACCAGCGAGGTTGCTGAGTATTATTTTGAGCAGCAGGATTTCTCGCTGGAGCACGGTTATGTCGGCAAGATTATCGGCCCGGAATATCCTGATGGCATCGCGGTGACGCTGCCGCTACTTGGTGAACATAATCTGCGGCCAGCGGTCGTGGCGATGCTCGCCGGGGTGCGGATGGGTATGACGAAAGAATTAATCGAAAAGGGTCTGAGTCAGTTACGTCCGCTGCCGGGCCGGATGCAGGTGCTTCGTGGCGCGGATCAGACGATTTTGATTGATGATAGCTATAGCTCGTCACCGCTGACGGCGCTGTCAGCATTGCAAATGTTGTATAGCCTCGAGGTGCCGCAGCGCATCGTGGTGTTTGGCAATATGAATGGGCTGCGCAAGGATACTCAGGCCGGTCACGCGAGGCTCGGTGCTCAGTGTTCACCGGACGAATTGGACTGGGTAGTGACCGTTGGTGAGATGGCTAATCAATACCTGGCGCCGGTAGCACGTCGTCGCGGCTGCCAGGTCAAGGAGTGTCGTGATGCACTGATGGCTGGTGGGTTTGTGCGTGAGAAACTTCACGCTGGTGGCGTGGCTCTCTTTAAAGGTTCAAGCGGTGGTGTTTGGCTCGAAGAAGCGATTAAGATTAATTTGCACAGCACCGAGGATGAGAAAAAGCTAGTACGCCAGTCGCCTGACTGGATCAAGCGAAAGAATGAATTTTTCTCACGCTTTCGTGGATGATACAATGGAAGTATAACGAGGAGGAATATGGACAATAATAAGGGCAAGAACAGCAAGAAAACGCCAGCGCGTAAAGCTGCAGCAGCACCGTCAGTAACCCCGAAATCAACAGCCGCACCACAATCAACGGCGACTTCATCCGTAGCGACCAACCAGCCAGCATCACAATCGCCGATCATGAATTCGGTTGTACCGCCGAAAAAGAAAACAGGTCGTATCATCGGTATTGTTATTGGCCTCATCGTGCTGCTACTAGCTATCGCTGCGGTATTATTATATTTCTTTTGGTGGCAAAATCCGCAGAAAATAGTAACTGATGCAATAGTCAATTCCTTCCAGGTTAAAAAAGCAGTTTCTTCGGGTAAACTTGTTATGAATCTTGGTGATGGTAATAAAGTTGACATCAAGCTCAAAGCCGCCGCCGACGCGTCAAAGTCAAAAACTGAAGCTACAATCAAGTTAGCTATTAACGGCATGGAGACTAAGCGTGACATTGTACTCACGATGGTAGTTGATGGCGCTAAAAACACCACGTATATCAAGGTTGATCATTTAAAGGACATCATGCGTCAGATGGCGGAAACGATCATCAAGGCTAAAGAACAGGCGGCACCACCGAATGCGCAGTCGACGGCACTGCGCGACCAAGTTCTCAAGAATATTGACGAAAAATTCGACAAGCTTGAGGGTAAGTGGCTTAAGCTATCGCCTGATGATTTTGAATCATCGCACGGCAGTAATGATAAATGTTCACGGGAAGTCTACGATCTGATTCATAATGATCAGCAGGCGCGTAATGAACTAATCGATGCATATCGCAAAAATAGTTTTATAACCGTGAAAAAGGATGCTAAGATTGAGCCGCGTGACGGTGCGCCTGGTTTTGAGATTGATCTGACCTCAGACGGTAAAATGTTTGATAAGCTACGTGCATTTGTCGACTCTCTGAGAGAGACGAAACTTGGCAAGAAAATTAAAGAATGCTACGGAGATCAGGCCTTCAACGTGGTAACAAAAGCCACCCCGCCAGAGGGGCTGCCTACGCTGCGTGTTTGGGTCGACTCATGGTCGCATCAACTGAAAGCGATTGAGATTAAGGCACACGGTTCAGATGACGACAAGAGTCGGAACATCGCCATAGATATGACATTCGACTATAGTAAGTCGGAACAAATTGATATACCATCAAACGCTGACAGCTTCAAATCAGTACTTCAAGACTTTCTTGGCTCATCATCACTACCGCTATTTGCTGGGGGTGGTGCATCTATAGGCGAGAACGACGAAGACGCCGATATTAGCGTCGAGAGATGATATACTAAGGGGTATGAGACGCTACAATCCGACAGAAATTGAGAAAAAATGGCAAGATACATGGGAGGCTGACGGCACCTACGTCACCGACCTTGGTGATACGACGCGCCTAAAGTACTACAGTTTGAGCATGCTGCCTGGTATCACCGGGGCTGGTATCCACATTGGTCATGGTCGGACGTTTCAGTTTGCTGACATCAAAGCGCGCCTGAAGCGCCAACAGGGCTATAATGTGTACCATCCAATTGGTTGGGATAGCTTTGGCCTCCCCGTAGAAAATTATGCCATCAAGGTTGGCAAGACGCCGCGCGTGGCACATGACGAAGCCAAAGCGCACTTCATCGCTCAGCTGAAGCGTCTCGGATTTAGCTATGATTGGTCAAAGGAAATTTCTACGGCTGACCCCGAGTACTACAGATGGACGCAGTGGATTTTTACGCAGCTCTACAAGCACGATTTGGCGTACCAAAAAGAGCAGCCGCAATGGTGGTGTGATACCGACAATACGGTGCTGGCTAACGAGCAAGTTGAGGGCGGCAAATGTTGGCGCTGCGGCAACCCCGTCACCAAACGTAACCTCAAACAGTGGTTTTTCCGCATCACGGCCTATGCTGATGAGATGTTGGAGGCGACTGATGACCTAGACTGGACGGACATGGTCAAGACCATGCAGAAAAATTGGATCGGCCGATCGGTTGGTGCGGAAGTTGATTTTTCGGTTGAGAGTAACGATGATGTTATAACTGTTTTCACCACACGTCCCGATACACTGTTTGGTGCAACGTACGTAGCACTAGCGCCAGAACATCCATTAGTACCTCAGCTGGTTAATGCTGATACGCGTCAAGCAGTTGAGGCCTATGTGATGGCGGCACAGCAGAAATCCGACGTTGAGCGCCAGGAGAACAAAGACAAAACCGGCGTATTCACTGGCAGCTATGCTATCAATCCAGTCAACGGCCAGAAAGTGCCAATTTGGGTAGCAGACTACATCCTCGGTGGTTACGGCACTGGCGCAATTATGGCGGTGCCGGCGCATGATGAACGTGATTATGAATTTGCGAAAAAGTATGACCTACCGATTATCCAAGTAGTGGCTGAGTACGAGGAATTATCTGAAGGTCCAGGTGCAGTTCGTGCTGAGGTTGAGCAAATTAAACGGCCGGTTGTTGATGCGATTATTACTCGGGCTGACGGCAAATATCTACTGCAGATTGAGGGAGATGATCACGTGCACTTTGTTGGTGGCGGTGTTGATCCAGAAGATAAATCGCTGGAGGATGCGCTACGCCGTGAAGTCCGAGAGGAGACAGGCTATGTCAATATTGCGTCGATTCGCCAAGTCTCACCGATTATCGCGCGTAACGGCTATCGGCATACAAAAAATAAGAATCAAAAAACGTGGGGAGCTTTCTATGAAGTCATACTCGCTGATGACACACAGATAGAGAGCGAGATCGAGAGCGGTAAACATACCGTGGAGTGGGTCGACAAGGGTGAAGTCGAGAAGCGCATCAAATGGGAACATCACCTTTTCGGATGGCGTGCCTACCTCTCTGGACGGAAAGACGAATTCATCACTAAAGAAGGCGTGCTTGTCAATTCTGGTACCTTTGATGGTGTACCAACAAGCGAAGCCCGCGAGCAAATTGTAGCCTGGCTGGAGCAGCAGGGCTCTGGTCGCGGTAAAACTACCTACAAAATGCGCGATTGGCTGATTTCTCGTCAGCGATACTGGGGTGCGCCGATCCCGATAGTTCATGTTGATGGTTATGCGCCAATCGCTGTGGCGGATGAGTGTTTGCCGGTGATTTTGCCAGAGGTCGAGAACTTCAAACCAACGGGTGGTAATACGTCGGTCCTAGCGCAAGTTGATGATTGGGTGCGTGTGTGGGTTGATGTTGAAACGGGTAAAACCGTGCCGATCACCGAACCGAAACCAGTGGGTGATAATTGGCATGAGGGCCGGCGCGAAACCGATACACTGGATGGCTACGCTTGCTCGAGTTGGTATTTCTTGCGCTATCTTGACCCGCATAATGACGCCGAGGCATGGGATCCGACGCGTATTAACCACTGGATGCCGGTCGATTATTACAACGGTGCCGACCACGCGGTAGCGCACCTGCTGTACAGCCGTTTTTGGATGCGATTTTTCTATAAGCTTGGCTTGGTGCCGACGCCAGAACCATTCAAGCGGATGATGTACAATGCCTACATCATGGCGCCCGACGGTCAAAAGATGAGCAAGTCTAAGGGCAATGTCATCGATCCGATGGAGATCATGGATAGTGGTTACGGCGCTGATGCGCTGCGCGTCTACGAGATGTTTATCGCGCCGTATGATATGGATGCACCGTGGGATCCGCGCGGGGTACCAGGGACGTATCGATTCTTGAATCGAGTGTGGAATGTGGTGCAGGAGTTTGTTGAGGCGACTACATTACCTCCTCTGACAGAGGCTGTGAAGTGTTCGCGAATAGCGGACACTTCAGCCGAACGCTCGCCAGAAATCTCCAGTGGAGATTTGAGCGAAGAGTGTACTCTGGCAGAGGATGGTGATGTAGCCGCGGAACTACTTCGCCTCACTCATCTCACTATCAAAAAAGTCACTCGTGACATCGAGGACGAGAAGTTTAATACAGCAGTGGCGGCGATGATGGAAATGGTCAACGGCCTATACAAGTTCAAAGAATCGCACGGTATGCAAGCATCGGAAACATGGCGGTTTGCCCTAGAAAGCTTGCTACAAATCTTGGCGCCATTCGCACCGCACATCACGGAAGAGTTGTGGCAGGAATTAGGTCATACTGATACTATCCACATCAATCACTGGCCAAAGTGGGATGAGAAGTATCTGGTGAGCGATGTGATGACCATTATCATGCAGGTCAATGGTAAGCTTCGATCAAAGCTGGAGCTACCAGTTGGTACTGACAAAGATACGATTGAGCAACGAGCGCTCGATGACGAAAAAGTTCGCGCCTACCTCAATACTCGGGCACCGAAGAAGGTGATTTATGTACCGGGGAAGTTGGTGAATATTGTTGTCTAGATGTTATGCTATTTAAGCATCAAGTAGTGAGGCTTTTTTGCCGTTAATGCACACGAGATTGTCTTTATTGTTGGAGTTTAATCCTATTCCTGGCATAGCTTGGCCGGCAGTGCTTTCAGTTATACAAATCCATTGTCCACTGTTTGGATTGTCATTACGCCAGACACCATCAGTCACATCGACCTCTAGTTTTCCCGTTGACGTAAAAGTTGCTAAAAGGTTATCATCGGTGACTCCGCCAGTATCGCGTATTTGGGCGCTGCCTTCCACGATAAGGGTTCCGGTGTCGGCAATATGATTCATTGATTCCTTCTCGGCACTACCTAAGTGCTGAGCGGTAAGGTTGCACCCAAATGTAACCATTGCCACGCCTACGGCTGTAGCGCCCACCGTAGCTAATGTGCCGCGCCGCTTTGCTGCCTGCTCTGGTGTTTTTGGGGTTGTCTCAGCGATCCAGTTGTGTAATAAATTGCGCATCTTAAAATAATCCTTACGTAATAGTTAGATACAGTTCCTTAATACTACCATAAAAACTGTATAAAGTCAATAATACCCCCGCGACAGCCTATTACTATTGCCTCGCACCATCCACTAATTAGATTTATCCAATGTATGTAGATATAATTGATAAAGGTTCTGCAGTATTTTTGTTCGAATATACCAATTGAAATAAGGAGTAGTTATGGAAAAGAAAAGTAAAAGGTGTGGCTGGGCAAATGATAATCAGCTTGAACAGGAATATCATGACGAGAAGTGGGGCATTCCTGTATTTGAGGATAAAGAATTATTTAAGATGCTTTGTTTAGAGGGAATGCAGGCAGGACTTAGCTGGTCTACAATATTAAAGAAAATGAAATCACTCTGTGAAGCCTATGATGATTTTGACCCTGAAATAGTTGTAACCTATGATGAAAAAAGGGAAGAAGAGCTTCTTCAGAACAAAGGAATTATACGTAATCGTTTGAAAGTGAAATCTGTTGCAATTAATGCAAAAGCTTACTTTAAGGTACGTGAGGAATTTGGCTCATTTAGTAGCTATGTATGGGGCTTTGTAAATCATAAGCCGATTATCAATTCTTGGAAATCAATAGAAGAAGTCCCTGCAAAAACAGAGCTGTCAGACAAGATAAGCAGAGATTTGAAGAAAAGAGGCTTTAAGTTTGTCGGCTCCACCATCGTATATGCGTTTATGCAAGCAGTAGGAATGGTTAATGATCACTTGTTGGATTGTGATTTTAGGAGAGCGGAGCGGGACTGATAACGAAGAGAATAGCCAAGAGAGTTACGGAACCGGGTGCAAGGGTTGGTAAAACAGCCATAGAGTGTATATCCCCTTGAGAAATCTATTAAAAACCGGTATAATGAAGCCCAAGTGTTACGATAAACTGAAATAAAGGAGATTTTTCTATGGCACAACCAAAAAAGCAGAGCAGTCCGCGCAAGACCGGTCTGCGTCGCAGCCACTTGGTACTGAAATTAGCACGCCGCGTCAATGGGACGTCACCAGTGAAGGTCAAGACGACCAAACGTGAGACTGGTAGCAAGAGCACAAAATAAACTAACACGAACAGGAACGTTTTTGTCATGGCTTCAAACCGTCACTTGGGACGAATCGTCGCATTGCAGACGTTATACGAGATTGAGTTTCGCCAGGAAGTTGGCGACAGCGAGGTTAATGTCGCCGATATCTTGACGCGCAATCTTGAGAAATACAAATCGTCGGTCGATGATGTTGAGTTTGTGCGGGGTTTGATCGATGGCGTTACCGCGCACAAGACAGAGCTTGATGATAAACTTCGTCCGCTGGCGCCAGAATGGCCGATTGAGCAGATATCGCGAATTGATCGGGCGGTGCTGCGGCTGGGACTCCATGAACTACTGTTCTCACGGGCAACCGTGCCGCCAAAAGTGGCTATCAACGAAGCAGTGGAACTTGCAAAAACGTTTGGTTCGGATAACTCAGGGAAATTTGTGAACGGTGTGCTCGGCACAGCGTATCGCTCCCTTCAAGAGGATGCCGATGAAGACAAGCAGCTTTGATCATATTAAGAAATATTTTGGCGGTCGCAAAAAACCGTCAATCCAAGAAATAGTTCGCGAGCCAACCGCCGGCGGTGTGGTATTCCGACGCAATAAAAAAGGCGATGTTGAGTTCCTGCTCTACCAAGACGCACGGGATCGCTGGACAATTCCTAAGGGTCACGTTGAGCCCGGCGAGACAGCACAGGCCGCCGCCAAGCGTGAGGTCGGCGAGGAGGCTGGCCTCAAGAATATCGAGGTGTGCGGCTGGCTGGGTAAAATTAATTTTCGCTACCGCCGGCTCGATAAGTTAGTGCTAATTTCACAGCAAGTATACCTGATGAAGGCGCTGAATCCCGACGAAAAACTGCAAAAAGAAGACTGGATGAATGGTCTCAAGTGGTTTACGTTTCATGAAGCTTTGGATGAAATTGAGTACGAGGATATTGGCAAGCTGATCCTGCTCGCCATGAAGCGAATCAGGCAGGAGAATCTATAGATGAGCGGGATGAATACGGCGCCGTATCAGGAATTTGCGCGCGAGAAGCTGGGGTTTGAGTTTACAAACATTGAGCTACTCGTGACCGCCTTGACGCACCGCAGTTATGTCAATGAACACAGAAAATCAGTTCACGAGCATAATGAACGGCTGGAATTCTTAGGTGATGCGGTGTTAGAGCTAGCAGTAACGGAATATTTGTTTACGAACTTTTCTGAGCCAGAAGGTATTTTGACAGCGTGGCGGGCGGCGCTGGTGCGGACAGAAAGTATCGGCAGTGCGGGTGATGCCTTGGGCTACGGGCCGCTGATCCGTATGTCGAAGGGCGAGAAAAATGGCTCGGATCGGGCGCATTTACAGATTCTGGCTAATGCTTTTGAGGCGGTAATTGGCGCAATTTATTTGGAGCGCGGCTTTGATGATGCGCGCAATTTTATCCAGAAATATATCATTGTTAAGTTGGATGGTATTTTACAGTCAGGTAGTTGGCGCGACCCAAAGTCATATTTGCAGGAAATTTCTCAGCGTGTTGATGGCCAGACGCCAGTATATAAAGTTTTAGGCGAGGAAGGTCCTGATCATGATAAGGTATTTACGCTCGGGGTATTCGTTGGCGAAACGCTGATAGGGCGCGGCACCGGTCCGTCCAAACAAATTGCTCAGCAGCAAGCCGCCCGCCAAGCGATCGCTCGCTATCAAGCGGCTGAATCCGAGCAGTGATTATACCTTTTCTCAGCATCTAACCGGTGCTATAATCAAAAGAATGAGTAACACAATTTTTAAACGTACCAAAATCCTAGCAACTATCGGTCCGGCAACGATGAGCCAGGATAAAGTCAGTCAACTTATGCAGGCCGGTGTCAATGGCTTTCGTCTGAATTTCAGCCACGGTAGTTATGATGAGCGGCGCGAGCAAATCAATTGGATTCGTACAGCCAGCCGCGAGCAGGGCAAGCCAGTTGCCATTCTCCAGGATCTCCAGGGTCCGAAAATTCGCCTCGGTATTCTCAAAGACAATATGCTGACGGTGCGGGCTGGTGATATGTTGACGCTTGATTCATCAATCACGGAACATGACGGTAGCTCCAATCTGCCTGTCCAATATAACCTCGCTGAAAAAATGAAAGTCGGCGAGCCGCTGTATATGTTTGATGGCAAGATCAAGTCGATCGTTCGTGAAATTACCAGCCCAACGGCTATCACGGTGGAAGCGCAGAATGATGGTTTTTTGATGAGCCGCAAGGGTCTGAACTTACCGGATACTGATTTTGGTGGGGATATCTTGACGCCAAAAGATATCGCCGATATTGAGTGGGCAGCTAGTCAAGATTTTGATTATGTGGCGCTTAGTTTCGTGCAGACAGAGGATGACATTATCGATCTACGATCGCGGTTGACAGCGCTGGGATCAGATGCGTATATCATTGCCAAGATCGAGACGAAATCAGCAATTGCTGATGAGCATCTGGAGGAGATTGTCAAGGCCAGTGACGGCGTCATGGTAGCGCGCGGCGACTTGGCGGTGGAAGCTGGAGCAGAGATCGTGCCGGTTATCCAGCGGCGTATTATCGCACTTTGCCGCAAACACTCCAAGCTCAGTATCGTCGCGACGCAGATGATGGGTAGCATGGTTGACAATCCTGAGCCATCTCGCGCTGAAGTAAGCGACGTTGCTAATGCTGTCATCCAGGGCGCCGACACGGTGATGTTGTCGGATGAAACAGCCAATGGTAAATATCCGATCGAGACAGTACAGGCGATGCGCCGGACGATTATGTACACCCAGGAGCATAGTGATGTCATGGCAGTTGAGCCAGGTGAAAAGCGCCGCAAGCATGACGCGCTACTTAGCTATACGGCAGCACGGCTCGCCACAGAGCTCAAGGCGCGGGCAATTATTGCCGAGACCAGTACGGGTGTAACTGCGGTGAATGTCGGTGCCTTTCGGCCGAATATGCCGATTATCAGCGTTACCGATAGCCAGAAAACGGCCCAGAAATTAGCGTTAAGTTATGCCACGCGTTCATACGTTCGCCCAAGTGGTCTGGGTTCGGCGAATAAATTAGCAGAGGAATTGAAGGCCGAAGGTTACTTTGGCGAGGATCCAGTGACGTTGGTATTGGTCAGCGGCCATCAACCGGGCCGGCCGGGCAAGACTGACAATATCCAGATCCGGACAATGGAGTAGGACGAGAAAAGGGTGGGCAGATTTTTCAAGCAAACAATTCATGACGTTAACCTCCGCGGGCTGACTGTCCTGGTGCGGGTTGATTATAATGTACCCCTGACAGTGAACGGCGGGATTGCCAGTGACTTACGCATTCGCGCCAGTTTATCGACTCTGTGCTACCTGCTAGAGCAACGCTGCAAGATTGTCCTGATGAGTCACCTCGGACGACCAAAGGGGGCTGATTCGGCATATAGTCTGCGTCCAGTGGCACGTCGACTGGCTGAGCTGCTTGGGCGGCCGGTGCAGTTTATTGATAGCTGTGTTGGGGATAAGCTTCGTCAAGCAGTGCGGCATATGGCGGCTGGTGACATACTGATGCTCGAAAATCTGCGGTTTTATGATGAGGAGTCGCGTGATGATATGGTGTTTGCTAGAGCAATTGCCAGGGCGGTGCGACCAGATTACTTTGTACAGGATGGCTTTGCGGTGGTGCATCGAGCTCACGCCAGTACGCACGCAATTACGTTATATGTGCCGGGGCTTGCCGGTGATCTATTGGTACATGAATACACCACGCTAACTGCAGCGATGTTGCATCCAGCACGGCCATTGGTGGCGATTATCGGTGGCGTGAAGATTGCTGATAAGATTGCACTGATTGAGCGGCTGATTGATAAAGCTGACACGATCCTCATCGGTGGGGCGATGGCCAATACCTTCCTCGCCTATCGTGGCCATAGGATGGGCCACAGTACGGTTGAGCCGGATCAAGAGCAAGTGCTTGCGGCCATCTACCGCCGCGCTGCTGAGAAAGTTGGCAGTGAGCGGGTCGATCAGTTTTTGCAGCTGCCCAGTGATGTAGCGGTGGCGCCGTCACCAGAAGCATCAGGCGATCGCCATGAAGTGTTGGTTAATGAGATCGGCGACGATGAGATGGCGCTAGATATTGGTACTGAGACGATGGCGCAATTTGCCTCAGTGATTGCCTCGGCAAAAACAGTCATCTGGAATGGGCCGTTGGGGTATTCAACTAATCGGTTGTTTACTCGGGGGTCAGCTCGGATCGCCGAAGCCATCGTACAAAATCACGGTGTTACCTCAATTATTGGCGGTGGCGATACGGCGGAGTTTGTCCTTGGGTGGGATGGACATGATGGCAGGCAATTTTCGCATATTTCGACCGGTGGCGGAGCGAGCCTCGAGCTAATGAGCGGCAAAAAATTACCGGGTGTGGAAAGTTTACTAGACGCGCACGGACTAAAATGATACACTAAGCATAAGCATTATGACGCGAAAAACACTCATTATCGGCAACTGGAAGATGAACCTCACTATGCACGAGGCGAGTTTGTATTTGCATAAGCTCATGGAGCAGCTACCGGTGCGTCGTGACGTCGAGGTGGTGGTAGCGCCAACGATGTTGACCTTGCAGAGCTTAAGCTTGCAGATCAAGCGTCGGATCATCAAGCTTGCTGCTCAGAATTGCTACTGGCGCGATCATGGTCCGTACACCGGCGAAGTGCCAGCGTCGCATTTACATGGCATGGTTGATTATGTCATGATTGGTCACTCCGAGCGGCGACATATATTTATGGAGAGCGACAAGGATATTCGTTTCAAGGTACAGGCAGCGTTGCGTAATCGACTGCAGCCGATTCTCTGTATTGGCGAAACGGCGCACGAGCGGACGCTAGGTGAAACGCGTGAAGTGCTCCAGGATCAGATTGTAAACGGTCTCGCAAATATAACGGCCGAGGAAATAGACCATGTGGTGATCGCCTACGAGCCAGTCTGGGCAATCGGTAGCGGCGAATATGCACAGCCGGGCGATCTCGCTAAGGCGCTCAAGGTGATTCGTCAGCAAATTACGCATTTATTTGGCAAGGAAGCAGCCGAAGCGGTGCGCGTGGTGTATGGCGGCAGTGTTTCGGTTGACAACGCCGGTGATTACCTCGCGGTAGCGGGACTTGATGGACTGCTGATTGGCGGAGCAAGTCTGGACGCATATCAATTTACGGAGATAGTAAAAAAGGCGCATAAGGAATAGGGGGGGCTTATGTCAGACATTGATTTTGACGAACTTGATCGGGCAGTGACGTCACTAATGCAAAAACGGGCAGAAAAAGAAGCGGCTCAACAGACAGTTGATACTGATACGGGTGTAGCAACATCGACAACACCCGTGGCTGGTAGTACTAAAGACACGGAGGATGCATCATCACCGGCACCAATTTCGCAGTCAGTTCAGTCAGTAGTCAGCTCATCGCAGCCTGAGACAGCATCTCAGACTCATACTACCAGTTCTACCCCTACGCTCCAATCTGAGCTAAACATTCAAAGTAGCTCTGTTATATCATCGCCCAAGCCCGTCCAACCGAGTACTCCTACTCCCCAGCCTGAGTCGCCAGCAGCGTCACCTTCGGCGCCACAGGTGAGCCCTCAGCCTCAGTCAGCCGCATCGCCTACGGTGTCATTATCGATTGCATCAAGTGCAGCGGTGCCCACCACACCACACCCGACTGAGCAGCCAGAGCCAACATCAACGCCGACACAGCCATTACCGTCTACCCCCATGCCTTCTTCGCCGGCAACATCAGTAACTTCTATCTCATCAACCCTATCCTCGCCTACTGCAGCGCCATCGAAGCCGATTCCACCGCTCACCATCAAGCCACTGACACCATCGTCATCAACTACTTCATCGCCAACAATGTCGACGCCAGCGTCTGCACCGCTAGCTTCGTCTGAATCGACATCTCCATCTCCGGCTTCAGCGGCTATATCTCCATCTCCATCATCGACTCCTGATATAAATAAGCCGTCGGTCTCAGTCGAGGCAACACGGTCATCAACCCTATCCGATGCACCGATACCTACCGAACCACCAACGACCAAAACAACACCGGTGTCAGCTGCCGTCCCAATTTCTATTACAAAGCCAGAGCCAAAGCCTGCATCGAGGCTAACACTCGAGCCAATACCATCATTTAAAACAACCTCATCACCGGTTTCATCGTCATCTATCTCAAGCTCAGAGTCACCAGCACAGTCATCGGCACCAGAATCTAGCCCCGAAGAGTCACGTGGCGAGCCGCAGGAAAAACCGTCCGCCACACCACACCCGACTGAACAGCCAGAGCCAACATCAACGCCGGAACAGCCATTGCCATCCACCGAGGAGACCTCACCAGCAACAGAGGCTAATGGCTTTCCGCATGCTGCCTCAGAAGCTAAACCGGCTATTATATTTCCAGATAGCAAAGTATCGGATAAAAAGACCGAAAAGATCGATGAGCAGACCAGCTCAGATACATCATCGGACAAGCCGGCTGACACTCCCGCAGTAAAGCCGACTGGTGATGCTTCGGAGACAAAACATGATGACGAGCCAACTATTGCTCCATCGCCGGCTATATCTCGTCGGCCATCTGGCCGTTTTATGGACGTTGTCCACCCGTCGTCTGTTATGCGTGGACACAGTATTCATCAGCCACGCACTGGTGTGACGCTCCAGCCAACTGGCTCATATCTCTCTGGTCGAACTGGTAGTAATGGCCAGCAGGGTGTTGCTATGACTGAGCATGCTGAAGATGAGTCGAATAATATGATGGCGGATGATATCACTGCTCACTCATCGGAAGTTGGTCGCGAGATTAAGCGCCGGCCAACGCGCCTTGTCCTGCAGCCCGATCCATCACATGTGGCTGAAGGTCTAACATCGGATAATGTGTCGCTTAATACCAAAGATGTACCCGACTATGAATCGATGGCTAGTGAGGCCGAGGCTAGTACCGATAGTGCGTTTATCGAGGAGGGCTTGCTGGCAGAAGATGCTCCAAGCGAGGTAGTTGACAGTGAAGGGTTGACCATGGATGAACTGACGGCTGATGATGATCATCTAGTGACCGATGATGACGAGTCGATGGAATGCCACGACGAAGCAAGTGATACTGATGCTACTACTAGTCGCACAAGTCTTGAAGCAACCATTGATGAAATTGAGGCCAGTGAGGTTGATGGTCAGCTTGATACAGATGCTACATCGGCAGACTCTTCGTCTAAACACTCTGCTGCCGATGCATCAGAGCTAGACAGTGAGCTCATGGCAATTGAGGCAATGGATGAGGGCGGTATTGATTCAGCTGATGATGCGCCATATCGGCCGCACGCTCCTGGTGATATTCCTCAGCAGTATACGACCGGTGATGAGATTGCACCAGATCCAGAACCAATGTTCGATGCTGCCGCCAGCCAGCCAGCCACCGGGGAAGCACTTCAGCCTGACAAGAAAAAGTCTAGCCTTGGCACAATCCTCTTGATCATCCTCTTTGCGCTCATCGGCGTCGGTGGCGGTGCGGCGGCGTACTTTTTCCTGCTATACTATAAGTAATGGATATCCTATCTGAGCTTAATCCCGAACAGCGGCGAGCCGTCCAGCATGATGGCGGGCCGTTGCTGATTTTAGCGGGAGCGGGGAGTGGTAAGACAAAAACCTTAACGCACCGCATCGCCTATCTGATTAGCGAGCGAGGGATTTTTCCCAGCCGCATCTTGGCAGTAACCTTCACCAACAAGGCTGCTCGAGAGATGCGCCAGCGATTGGCTGATATGCTGGGCGAAGACGCCTCGGATCGACGCTTCATGCCGTGGATGGGGACATTTCATAGTATGTGTGTGCGGCTACTGAGGGTAGACGGGATGTCAAGTGGTCTCGGTCGTAATTTTATTATTTATGATGAAGATGATCGGCTGGGTCTCATCAAGCAGTTGATGAAATCGCGCGGGCTGACCGATCGCGATATCAAGCCACGCCGTATCGCTGCGGCTATTTCTGCGGCAAAAAATGATATGCTTTCACCCGATGAGTATATGATGCAGGCGGTCGGCCCCGTCAAACAGACAATTGCTGAATTGTTTGCTGTGTACGAGGCCGCTATGCACCGGGCTGGGGCGCTCGATTTTGATGATTTATTGCTTAAGGCGGTGGAACTGCTACGCAATTCTCCTGACATTCGCCACAAATGGCAGCAGCAATTTCGCCATATTCTCATCGACGAGTATCAGGATACCAATGCGGTGCAGTATGCGTTGATCAAGTTGCTAGTCGGGCCAGAGCGCAACCTCTGTGTGGTTGGCGACGATGCGCAGTCAATTTATAGTTTTCGCGGCGCAGATTATACCAATATCCTTCATTTTGAGCGTGATTTTCCGGGAGCGACAGTGATTAAACTAGAGCAAAACTATCGCTCGACGGGCGCGATTTTAACGGTGGCAAATAACTTAATCCAACATAACACCCAGCGCACCGACAAGAACCTCTGGACAGAGGCGGTTGGCGGGATAGCACCACAGTTGTGGCAGTTATACAGCGAGGCCGAGGAGGCACAGGCAGTAGCTGACGAAATGTATCGCCAGGCAAGGATGGGCCGAGCCTATAGCGACATGGCGGTATTGTACCGTACTAATGCCCAGAGCTATGCCATAGAGCGTGCACTGCGTCAACGGCACATTCCCTACAAAATTGTGGGCGGCCTGCGGTTTCTGGATCGAGCAGTCGTCAAAGATGTGCTAGCTTATCTTAGGTTGTTATATCAACCTAGTGACCGTGTTAGCTTCGCGCGGATTGTCAATCTGCCGAAGCGTGGTATTGGCGCAGTGAGCGTGGCGAAATTTCTCGACTGGGCTGATCAATCGGGCCGGAATATTATTGAAGGGCTGGTGGCGGTTGATGAGGCTACAGAGTTGACGACTCGTGCCAAGCGGTCGCTACAGGCATTCGGTCAATTGCTGCAGAAATTACAACAATTGCTTAACAGCGCACCGGCTGAGGTGATTGAACAAATTATTGAGCAGACTGGCTATGGTGAAGCAGTGAATGATGGCAGTGTGCAGGCTGAAGAGCGGCTGGAAAACCTCGGTGTTTTGGTGGCCGAGGCGCGCGCCTATGCCGACGTGTCGACATTCCTCGAAGATATGGCGTTGATGTCGTCAAGCGATGACCAAGCGGACCAGGAAGTGACCTTGATGACGCTGCACGCTGCAAAGGGCCTGGAGTTTCCGGTGGTGTTTATGACTGGATTAGAGGAAGGAATCTTGCCGCATGCACGGGTATTTGATAGCGGTAAAGCGGACGACATTGAGGAAGAGCGCCGCCTCTGTTACGTGGGGATAACGCGGGCCCGAGAGGTGCTGTTTGTGACCTGTGCTAGTTCGCGGACGCAGTTTGGTCAGATTGGCTATAATCTGCCGTCGCGATTTCTCGACGAGATGGGGTTAATGAGCGGTGGTCTGGACGCGCCTGCCGCGCCGCCAGCTGATGACACGTTTTATCCTGATGATATAGGGATAGAAGTTGGTGATTGGGTGCGTAGTCCACAATTTGGCGTGGGCGAGGTGGTGGATGTTGATGGAATGGCGGTGACGGTGCAATTTGATAGCGGCAGCGTAAAGAAGCTTAACGTAGAATTCGCCAGATTAGAGAAAATTTGATATAATACATAACAGTTTTGTGGCGTTGCCCACGAGCGGGATTATGGAAAAGAGTTTATCGATTCGTCATCATTCAAAGAAGATTTTTTTGCTAATCGGTTTGTTTGTGCTTGGAGCAACGCTGATCCATGTGGCGGATGCTGCACTGGCACAGGGTATCGAGCGTCCATCACGAAGTGACGGCCAACACCTGATGAGTGTGTATGACAAGGGTGTTGAGAGAACAATTATCACCCGAGCAAAGACAGTACGCGAGGCACTAAAGGCAGCGCGGATTGACGTTGACGAGAAAAGAGATGTGGTAGAGCCAGCGCTTAGCGAGCAGTTGGTCGCTAGCTCGTATAACGTTAATATCTTTCGGGCTCGACCGGTGACGGTAATTGATGGCCGAGCACGTATTCGGCTGACTACGGCTGAGCAGACACCGGCAGCAATTGCCAAAGCGGCGGGGATTACGCTCTATAGCGAGGATATTGTCGATATTCACGCTGCTGAAAATGTGGTTGCCAGCGGTACGAATGCAGTCTTGACTATCAAGCGGGCGACGCCACTACAACTCAATCTCTACGGGTCTCTCGCTGAAGTGCGCACCCACGCAAAAACCGTTGGTGCGCTACTCAAGGAAAAGCATATCCAGCTGGCCAGTAACGACACCGTATCAATGCCGCTCGGGGCGCCGATTACCAGTGGGATGCGGCTGGATGTTTGGCGCAATGGTAAACAGACAATTACCACTGATGAAGATGTCGCTTTTCCGGTCGAGACAGTGCGGGATGCTAATCGCGAGCCCGGCCACAAAGAGATAAAAGAGGCCGGCGAAAAGGGCCGGCGGACGGTAACCTACGAGATTGACGTGCAAAATGGCAAGGAGGTGAGCCGTCGGGAGATTGCTAGCCAAGTAACAAAACAGCCTAAAAAACAAGTTGAAATTATTGGCACAAAGAATGCCGCTATGCCGTATACTGGTGGTGGCAGTAAAGATCAGTGGCTATCTTCATCAAACATCCCGCGCGATCAGTGGGGCTATGCGGAGTGGCTGGTGCAAAAAGAGAGCGGCTGGAATCCAAATGCTCGCAACCGAAGCGGCGCCTGTGGTCTCGCGCAAGCATTGCCGTGTAGTAAAGTACCGGGAAATCCACTCAACCCGGTTGACTCGCTGAACTGGATGCACGGTTATGTGATGGGGCGATATGGCTCATGGGAGAAGGCGGTGGCGCATAGCAAGGCCAGGGGATGGTACTAGTAATTATTAGATAAATATGATATAATACAACCATTAATTAGGTACTAGAGCAGAATGATGAAATGGTGGAAATGGTATAGGGACAAAGGCTGGTGGCCGGTCGTTTTGCTAGGTTGTCTCATAGTTCTTGTAACCGGTGTAGTTGGTTTATTAGTGGCCCAGCCTGCCCAAGCACAAGATAATCATGCCCAATCGTCAGCGGAGCGGCTTGTAACAATTCGTGACCGTGGTCGTGAGCAGACGATCATGACCCGAGCGCGTACGGTACGCCAGGCGTTACAGTTGGCGCGGGTGGCGGTCGATGAAACGCGCGACGCAGTTGAGCCAAATATTGACCTCGAGCTAACAGGGACGACATTTACAGTAACGATTTTCCGGGCCCGGCCGGTGACCATCATTGATGGGTCGCGGCGTTCACATATTACCACGGCGGAACAGACGCCTCAGCGAATTGCCAAGGCAGCGGGAATTACGCTGTATGTTGAGGATAAAGTTGAATTTATGACCAGCGACAATATGCTGCTGGATGGGGCAAATGTGCTGATGAATATTACCCGTGCGCCGCTACGAACCGTGACCGAGGAGGTTGACATTGACTTCCCTGTGGAGCAGATTAAGGATGCGAATCAGCCGATTGGTTTCAAGGAAATTAAGCAGCTGGGTGAAAAGGGCATCCGTAGCGTAACCTACCAAGCCCAGGCCGAGCGCGGTGTTGAGATCAGCCGTAAGGAAATAAGTA
This sequence comes from uncultured Candidatus Saccharibacteria bacterium, assembly GCA_963516175.1. Taxonomy (GTDB): domain Bacteria; phylum Patescibacteriota; class Saccharimonadia; order Saccharimonadales; family Saccharimonadaceae; genus Nanosynbacter. The sequence continues at coordinate 26,729 of CAUPZG010000005.1, forward strand.
GTCGTATCAGCAAACAGCCTAAAAAGCAAATCGAAGTAATTGGCACCAAGCCAAAAAATCCGCTAACCAAAGGTAAGGGTGCGCAAATATTTACCGATTCTAAGGGTGTGGCACACCGCGAAACCTACTATGATCTACCAATGAATATCGTTATCAATGCGTGCGGTGGCGGTGGCTATACGGTGCGGGCAGATGGTGCCAAGGTAGACAAGGACGGTTATATTTTAGTGGCGGCAAATTACGGCAATTATCCGCGTTGCTCGGTGGTGGAAACCAGTATGGGTCCTGGCAAGGTGTATGATACCGGCGGTTTTGCGGCTCGGCATCCGCATGGGTTTGACCTAGCGACTGACTGGACGAATGGAGATGGCCGTTAGATGGCGTCTGCGCATGGGCCGAAAAAAGAATTAGGTCAGCATTGGCTGCGTGATCCAGAAATCTTGGTGGAGATTGCCGAGGCGGCGGAGCTGAGTAAGGATGATGTAGTTTTGGAGATTGGGCCGGGACTTGGCACGTTGACCAGTCGGTTGTTGGCGCGAGCCGGACGGGTGGTAGCAGTAGAATTTGACAGGGATTTGGCGCGTAAGTTGCCGGGGCAATTTCCTGGCAAAAACTTGGAAGTTATCAACGAAGACATCTTGCAATTTGATTTGGACCAGTTGTCAGCTGGTTATAAAGTAGTTGCCAACGTGCCGTACTATATCACGAGCAAAATTGTTGAGAAACTGATGACGGCGGAAAATAAACCACATGTAGTGGTGCTACTGGTACAAAAAGAAGTCGCCCAGCGCATCGCGACGGAGCCTGGTGAAATGAGTATTTTAGCGGTTAGTGCGCAGCTATTTGCCGAGGCAGAACTCGATATTGAAGTGCCGCGGCAATTCTTTACGCCGCCACCAAAAGTTGATTCGCAGGTGGTGGTATTGAGAACTCGCACTGAGCCTCTGGTCAATCCTAACGACCAAAAAGATTTTTTCCGTGTCGTCAAAGCCGGTTTTTCGGCTAAGCGTAAAAAACTGCGCTCCAGCCTGAGTGGCGGGCTAGCTATCAGTAAAGATGCTGTCGAACAGTTGCTAAAAAAGGCTGACATTTCACCCGATGCTCGTGCTGAAGATCTGGCGATTGAGGATTGGCAGCGACTACTCAGAAAGTGGCAGGCGCAATGATTGCGGCAGATCAGCCCGCCTGCTTTCCGTCTGACTTGTTGGTTGCGGTTTCGTCAAAAGACGACGGCACTATGCTTGATCGTATTCGCGGTCGCCACGTAGCTGACATATTGGAGAATCGGCAGCGGTTTTGTGATCAAATTGGTGTCACCTATGACGATGTTGTCTATCAAGTGATTTCATATGACCAATCACAAACCTTTGATACTATCGCCGAAGTTGCTGAAACCGACACGACACGATATAACAGTGAAGGGATTTTTGCCGACGCGCTCTATACCGAAGCGGCTGGCGTCGGTTTGTTGTTGCCAGTGGCGGATTGTATTGCTACAGTCATTTATGATCTAAAGCGTCGGGCGCTAATGTTGGTGCATTTAGGTCGGCATTCGACAGTTGTGCAATTGATGACAGGCACGATCCAGTATTTTGTCGAGCGCGGTAGCCAAGCAAAAGATTTACTAGTTTGGATGTCGCCAAGCATCACGCGGAAAAATTATCGTATGGATTATTTTGATCATGTGGATGATACGAAGTGGCGCAATTTCTGCCGCCAAACGGCTGACGGAATTTATCTGGACATGCAAGGGTTTAATCGTTCATTAGCCGTCCAGTCGGGCGTTCCTGGCAATAATATTTTCATCTCACCAATTGACACAGCAGATGATCCGCATTACTTTTCACATACTATCGGTGATACAGATGGCAGATTTGCGGTGTTAGTAGTTATGGTATAAAATAAGTTAGAGAACGGAGGGTATTTATGGTGGTCAATCTAGAGAGCTACAGAGATATGCTCAAGCAACCGTGGGGTAAGATTTAGTATGAAATAACGTTTGCACAGCTGAAACACCTGAAAGGTTTAAAAATTTTGGATTTTGGTTCGGGTTTTGGGCTGGTTAGTAAGTTCTTGTCGACAAATAATGAGGTTATTGCCGTTGAGCCCAACAGAGATATGCTCTATGCCGATAAGAATGTTGCTTACGAGAGATTATTGGGCAGCATTGAGCAGTTAGTAGAATTACAAGAGAAGTCATTTGATGTTATTATCTGTCATAATGTTTTGGAATATATTCTACCAGCTGATAGAGTGGACTATCTCAATCAGTTTAAGCGCCTCCTTAAGGATAATGGACGTATCTCAATTATAAAGCATAATCAAGCGGGTAAGGTTATGCAAAGTGTTGTCTTTTCGAATGATATAGAGACGGCCCTCGGCTTATTAAGCGGAAAAAGTTTTCATGCTACTTCATTCACACAGGGTAGTACTTACACGATAGATGAGCTTTTAGCTATATCTGGATTACGGTTAGAAAAGTATATGGCAATCAGAACATTCTATGGTCTGCAGCCAAATGAATTTAAGTCAAGTGATGAATGGCTGGAAGAATTAACAAAGGTTGAACTAGCCGTGTGTGATTTGAAGCCATATAAAGATATTAGTTTTCTACAGCACGTGTGGCTCACGCTCCCCTCGGCTGACCTGCAATGAAGCGCTAAATGGTAATATTTTGACAGGTTGCGCTGGATTATATTACCATGAAATGAAGAATAATAGCACGTTGGGGGTAGATATGACAACGCAAGCAGAAGGTAATACGAAGAAATTATTATTTAATAGTGCGGTCAGTGTTTTTGAGGTGAGTGATATCAAGGCTGCGATAGCTTGGTATGCGAAGTGGTTCGGCCAACCTGATGCTACACCAATGGAGAACATGGCCGAATATAAACTCACTGATACTGCTTGGCTGCAGCTGACCGTTGAGGATAGTCCTGAGCCAAGCAAGGGATCACTAATACTTGGCATTGAGGATGCCCGGGCATATCGGTCTGAATTAATTGCATGTGGTATTGAAGTGGGTGAGATAATCGACTGGGGAGTTGTTTTGGTCTTTGATATTCATGATCCGGATGGTAATCGAATCTCCTTTGCGCAAGAGCAATAAGATCTCAGTTATGGAGTAATTTTGTAGACAAGAAATCGACGAATCGCCACTGATTAATGGTGGCAATTACCCTTAAAAACTGCTATAATTCCCCTCATGACTAAACAACACGCCTACATCACTACTGCTATTCCTTATGTCAACGGTTTGCCGCACATTGGGCATGCCATGGACTATATGTTAGCGGATGTGTGGGCGCGGTATCAGCGGCAAAACGGCCGCGAGGTGCGTTTCCAAACGGGCGTGGATGAACATGGTAATAAGATCGCTGCTAAGGCTGCCAGTCAAAACCAGACACCGCAAGCCTATGTCGATCAAATGCATGGTAACTTCCAGAACATGATTGCCGAGTTGAATATTTCGGCGACGGATTTTATCCGCACGACCGACCCGCATCACGTTAGCGCGGTGCAGTATATTTGGCAGCGGCTGGCAGCGGCTGGCTATATTTACAAAGACACGTATGAGGGTTGGTATTGCCAGGGCTGCGAGGCGTTCGTCACCGACAAAGAAGCGACTGAGAATAACGGCATTTGCCCTGATCATCAGGCGCCATACCAACGACTGAGCGAGGAAAACTATTATTTCAAGACCAGCGCTTTTTCGGAGAATATTCGCCAGGCCATTGAATCAAACAAGATGAAAATTGTGCCCGAATTTCGCAAAAAAGAGTTCTTGGAGTTGATGAAAGATGGCCTGAAAGACGTGTCAATTTCGCGTCCGCGCAAGAACCTCAGCTGGGGTGTACCGGTGCCGGGCGATGATACGCAGGTGATGTATGTTTGGCTGGATGCGCTGAGTAATTACATCACGGTCATTGGTTATCCCGATCGAGCTGATGAATGGCAAGCGTTTTGGCCGGCAGATGTGCAGGTGATTGGCAAGGATATCCTTCGTTTTCATGCCGGGATTTGGCCGGCAATGTTGATGGCGCTGGATTTACCGCTGCCGAAGGTGTTGTTGGTGCATGGCTTTATCAACGTTGGTGGCGCCAAGATGAGTAAGAGTCTCGGTAACGGTATCGGTCCCGCTGACATCATTCCGCATTATGGTGTCGAGGCCTTTCGCTATTATTTCCTGCGCCACGTGCCAACGCAAGATGACGGTGACTTTACCTGGGAGAAATTTGAGGCGGCCTACAACGGCGAACTGGGTAATGATCTCGGTAATTTGGTACAACGAGTGGCAAAGATGGTGCAGAGTTATCAAGCCGGCGTTATCGGCGATGCACCACAGTCTGAACACGATATGGGGCCGTATCGCGCTAATATGGAAGCATTAAATTTCAATCTAGCGATAGATGAGATTTGGCAAATTATCCGTTCGCTCAATCAATACATTGAGCGCGTGCAGCCGTGGCAGGTTGCGAAAAAACGTGATCATGATCCAGATGCCGAGACGCACCTTGCAGAGATTTTGGCGCATGCCAGCGGTACGTTGCTTCAAGTATCCAACATGCTGCGTCCGTTCATGCCGCAAACTGCTGAGAAAATTCACGACATGTTTGCTAGCGGTGTCGTGCCATCACAGCTGACACCACTATTCCCGCGTCTTCATCTCCACACAGCCGACCCACGTGCGCCAAAAGCAGAAACTCAAGGTAAATAATGGCAAGCCCAGTAACTGAGAATAATGCAGCGACAAGTTTGCGTTTGATTGATTCGCATTGTCATGTACATGATACGGAGTTTTTCGCGGACAATCGCGAGGAATTGTACCAGCAGTCAATTGCAGCGGGTATCGGTATGATTTGTGTTGGTACTGACCAGCGCAGCAGCCGGCAAGCAGTGGAGTTTGCTGCAAGTCGCGACTTTGCCTGGGCGGTGGTTGGTGTTCATCCGCATGACAGTAAAGATGGCTGGAATGAGGTGGAGCAACTACTGAAAGCCAGGGCAGAAGATTCACCAATTGTGGCAATTGGCGAGATCGGTCTTGATTATTATTACAATCACAGCCCGCGCGACGTGCAGATTCAGGCACTGGAGGCGCAGCTGCAGTTAGCGGTGGATTATAATCTGCCGGTTAGTTTTCATGTGCGTGATGGTGCGCCTGACCAGTCGTCGGTGTGGGATGATTTTTGGCCAATTTTTGATAATTTTCATGGCCTGCGCGGAGTGCTGCATAGTTTTACTGACACGCGCCTCAATTTAGACAAGGGGTTTGCTCGCGGATTGTATGTTGGCTTGAATGGCATCAGCACGTTCACCAAAGACCAGGCGCAACAGGAATTATTCGCCTCCATTCCGCTGGAGCGATTATTGCTAGAAACCGATGCGCCGTTCTTGACACCAAAGCCATTTCGTGGTAAGCTGAATAAGCCAGAATATGTGGAGTTGGTGGCAAAGTATTGGGCGGTGGAGCGCAAGCTAGTGCTTCACGACCTCGAAAAAGTAGCGACCGATAACACGGTAAAACTTTTTGGCTTGTAATAGTGGAGAGATAATGAATCAGCAGCCAAGACCAATCACAGAAATGATGTCGATTCAAAAGGCGCGGGACAAAGCGCTGGATTTGGCGACGCAAGCACACCCAGAGCGATCACAGCGAGTGGCGCCGCGTCTATCCGAAGCGGCGGTGCGCGGTAGTGCCGAGGTGGTGGCTAATACGGCCGAGCCGGCGAAGATATCGCTAGAGGAGCGACGAAGACTGGAGAGCTGGGTTGAGGAATGTTTGCAAACTGTTACAGCAACTGGTCGGCTCATTGGGGAGTATCGAATAAAGCATAATGCGATCGCGGCACAAGCTTTCGACGCGTCTGACGCCATGCCAAAGGATCATAGAAATAATTATAGACGAGCAGCCTAAAAGGAGGTGATTTATGCCAACGATTCTTAAAAAAGCCCTTGGTCTCGTCTTGGCGGATAACACGCGTCTTTCACGCTCGTCTCAATCGGCAAAGCCGGCTCACGCTCACGCTGTCTCGGCGCCAAAGGTCCCGAAGTCGACGCGCTCGCTACTGCGACTCACCCGTAAAGATCGGCCACTGAAGAAATTAACTGAGCGCGAACTGATTCAACTGGAGAGTGAAATTGGTGCAACGATTTTCGGTGAAAAGCCGGCTCACGTCGTCCGACGGACATTCTTTAACCTCGATAAAACGACGTGGATTTGGCACGAAGAGGTGATGAGCAAGGATGGCAAGCGCCACGAGCTGACGACGCGCTATGAGGTACAGCCGAAGGGTATCTTGAAAATCCAGCCCAATTATCAATATCACTACCTCGAGGGGCAGGAATTACAAAACTTTGTGCTGGCGGTCAATGAGTATCATGAACGGGTGGCGCGCCAGCTATATAATCGTGATCCGAAAACTGGGCAGTTGGTGTAGCCGCCATCTGGGCTGCTTGGTATAATAGTATGTGTGGAATCCTCTATGATATATCTTGATCACGCTGCTGCTACGCCGATGGATCCGTTGGTGGTTGAAGCGATGCAGCCGTATTTTTCCGAGAAGTTTTTCAATCCATCCAGTCCATATGCACCGGCGGTCACTGTCAAGCGTGACTACCGCGAGGCAAAGTCGCGTATCGCGCGGGTGCTGGGTGTGGGTGCGGATGAATTAGTGATGACGGCGGGCGCCACGGAGTCTATCAATTTGGCGTTTACCACGGCGTCTGGCGTGAGTTTAGTCTCGGCGATTGAGCATAGCTCAGTTATCAATTCTGCAAAAGCGCGCTCGGAAGTTCGGCTCATTCCGCCGATGAACAATGGACGCATTGATCCGCAGGCTATTAAAAAACTGTTAACGCCAGATGTTAGCTTTATAAGCATCACGCTGGCAAATCATGAGCTCGGGTATATCCAGCCCATTGAAGAAATTGCGGAAGTTGTGAGGTGTGAGCGTGTGCGGCGTCAGGAACATGGCGAGTCAATGCCGCTCATGTTTCATACCGATGCCTCGCAGACGGCGGCGCTGATGGATGTAAAAGTTAAGCGATTGGGTGTTGATTTGTTGACGCTATCGGCAGCAAAAGTTTATGGGCCGAAGCAAGTTGGTTTGCTTTGGATACGGCCGGGCGTCAAGCTGCAGCCAAATATCGTTGGCGGCGGGCAGGAGGCGGGTCTGCGTAGCGGCACGGAAAATGTGGCTGGCGTGGTCGGCTTTGCGACGGCGCTGGAACTAGCTACCAAGCGTCGCAGCGGTGAAGTAAAACGGCTGCGAGGACTGCGCGACATGCTAGCAAAAAAATTAACGGCGGCTTTCCCTGATATGATTATTTCTTCTGATCAGAAAAAATCACTAGTTAATTTTCTCAATATTTCATTCTCTGGTGTTGATGCTGAACGATTGGTGTTTTTGCTAGAAGCGCGCGGCGTGCTAGTGGCGACGGGTAGTGCCTGTGCGGCGAATTCGGGTACGCGATCACATGTTTTGGCGGCGATTGGACTGAGTGATGCGGAGATTAATGGTAGTTTGCGGCTCACTCTCGGGCGGTTGAACGATGAAGCACAAGTTATGCGGGCAGCGGACGAGATTATTGCTGCGGTACGTACGGAACGGGAGCGAATGCGATGATTCATCGGTTAATCGGCTTGGTGTTAATTGCAGTCGCAGTTATTGTCGGTCTGAGTTATTATCTATCGCCTGATGATTTGAAAGATTGTCCGCACCCTGGCTCGGGGCAGTGCCAAAAAGCAGGTGCGATCATCGTCATCAGCGGCGGCGACACTGAAGCGCGCACAGCCGAAGCAGTCAAATTATATCAAGCCGGCTGGGCACCGACGATCATTCTGTCTGGTGCTGCAGCCGATAAAACCGGCCCGTCTAATGCTGCTGCTATGAAAAAACAGGCTGAAGCGGCAGGCGTGCCGGTGGCGAGCTTGGTGATGGATGAGCGCTCAGAGACCACGAAACAAAATGCCCAGGAAGTAGCAAACATCATATCGCAGCGTGGTATCAAGCGTGTCATTTTGGTCACCAGCGGCTATCACATGCGGCGGGCGCTGGCTGAGTTTTCAGCACAACTGCCGAATGTTGAACTGCGGGCACACCCGACGATGCACGACAAGCATTGGAGCGCATGGTGGTGGTTGACACCGTGGGGCTGGTGGCTGGCGGTTGGCGAATTGCTGCGGATCGGTTTGTTTGCTCTAGGAGTGTCGCGCTAATGGCTCGGGTATTCGTCGGCATGTCGGGCGGCGTTGATTCATCGGTAGCGGCGGCGCTATTGGTCGAGCAAGGCCACGAGGTGACTGGCGTGTATATGAAAAACTGGTCGGAGGATCTGCCGGGCATGCACTGTCCGTGGGCGGACGATGTGGCCGATGCCAAGCGCGTGGCGGTGGGGCTGGGAATTGATTTTCGGGTGTTCGATTTTCAGAAAGAGTACAAGCAAAGTGTTGTTGACTATATGATCCGCGAATATCAAGCGGGTCGGACACCAAATCCTGATGTGATGTGTAATCAAGAGGTGAAGTTTAAGTTGTTTTTGGAGGCGGCGTTGGCGGCGGGTGCGGAGTATATTGCGACGGGGCATTATGCACGTACTTTTGCTGCTGCGGGTCCTGTCGCTCGGTCCGCCCCTGAAAATTTTTCAGATGAGCTGAAAACATTTTCGGGTGCTGCCCCGCCTCGCGCCACCCGCAGAGCAGATTTTTGTTTGAGCGAGGGTCGACTATTCCGCGCTCACGATGACAACAAAGACCAAACCTATTTCCTCTACCGGGTGACGTCCGAGGCACTGGCGAAGACCATGTTCCCGCTCGGTGATTTTACTAAGGCTGAGGTGCGCGAGATGGCCAAAGAACGGGGTTTATGGACGGCCAGCAAAAAGGAGTCGATGGGGATTTGCTTTGTTGGGCAAGTGGGTATTCGTGAGTTTTTGTCAGAATATGTCGAGACGAGCCCGGGTGATATCATTGATCAGCAAACGGGCGTGGTCGTTGGTCGGCATGATGGGGCGATATTTTACACCTTGGGGCAGCGGCATGGCCTGAATGTTGGTGGCGGCTTGCCATACTATGTTGTCGGTAAAGACATGGCCAAAAATGAGGTTTACGTGTCCCGCTCAATTAATGATGGTAATTTGTGGCGCAAAGAATTGATGTTGACCGACGTCCATTGGATTGGTCAGCCACCAAAAGGTGACACCTATCAAATCCGGGTGCGACACCGAGCGCCATTGATCGATGCGGAAGTGGTGCGCACGGATGACAACACTAGTGAGAAAGTAACGGTGAGGTTATCTGAGCCGCAGCGCGCCGTTGCACCAGGCCAGTCGGCTGTGATCTATGATGGCGAGGAATGTTTGGGCGGTGGGATTATCCAGACAGATTGACGCACGCAGGGAAATGGTGTACACTCTCTAGGAGTAATACATTAATCAAAGAGTTGTAAGAAAAGGAAGAAATTACACATGCTAGCAATTCGTTTGCAACGGTTGGGTCGCAAGGGTTATCCAGTATACCGCCTGGCAGTACAAGAGGCGCAGCGCCATCCATCAAGTGGTCGCGTCATCACCTACGTTGGTAGCTACAATCCACACACAAAAGTAGCGAATATTCAGGTTGAATTAGCGCAGAAGTATTTGGATAATGGTGCTCAGCCGACACCGCGCGTTGTTAAGTTATTGAAAGAAGCTGGTGTTACACTACCAAAATGGGTTAAAGAGCCAGCTGCCGATAGGCATAAAGCTATCCGCAATCCAGAGAAGCTTCGTAAAAACCAGCCAAAAGAAGAGCAAGTTCAGTCGGATACTGATGAGCCAAGCGCTGAATAATACAACATGATAAATTGAGATATCTCCCGCCCGTGATGAGGGCGGGATTTTCTTGACAACAGAGGGATTAGTCACGTATTATTTGAAGTAATAGTACAACGAAGTAACTTGAACATGATAGGGGGTTTATGAAATATTTACGACGACGTATGCGCGCACTGCCGATGCTAACGGCGGGAGTTATCATGCTCGGTGTTAGCAGTCTGACGCTACTTGCAATGACGCAGCCGGCGAAAGCTGATGCGATTAATAATACTGATTTTGTCATGACGATTGACACCACGAAACCGGGCGTATCAAACACCGATCAATTTACTATACCAGTGACAGGCGGGGGATATAATTATACGGTTGACTGTAACAATGACGGTATTCCCGATGCTGTTGGCGTGACGGGTAGTCACACCTGTACATACGGTGATGAGGGTCGCCACACGATTCGTATCGGTGGTACATTTCCACAGATTTATGTGAATAATGCCGGTGATCGCCTGAAAATCATGTCGGTTGACCAATGGGGAACTGGTGTGTGGCGCAGCATGGCCTCAGCGTTTCGGGGTGCTGAGAATATGGACGTTAAAGCAACCGATGCGCCAAACCTCACAAATGTAACCAGCTTGCAAGGTATGTTTGACACAGCTCGCTCACTCAAAGGCGAGGGTGCAAATTGGCAGTGGAATACGTCAAATGTGACAACAACCGCCAACATGTTTCATGGCGCCAGTCAGTTTAACCAAAACATTGGTTCATGGGATATGGGAAATGTAACGAGTGCTGGTCACATGTTTGCGTATGCAGGGGCATTCAATAATGGCGGCAGTTCGTCGATTGCCAGCTGGAATACCGCAAAACTTGAATACACTGATAGTATGTTTGAGTGGGCAAATTCATTCAATCAGCCGATCGGGCTATGGAATATGACAAAGGCGCATGCTATGGTCAGGATGTTAGCTGATGCTCGGGCCTTTGATCAATCGCTGGCTGGCTGGCGGCTAACATCGCTGCAGGATGTCACGGGAAATCCATATGCCGGTGGAGCGAATATGCTTGATAATACGGCGCTATCGGTGCAAAACTATGATGCAACACTGATCGCTTGGAATAATGCAACACTCAAGTCACCAGTGACGCTGGGTGCGGCCGGCCTGAAGTATTGTACGGCGGAGGCGGCGCATGCAGCACTGCAAAAGGCAGTAGCTAACGGTGGTCACGACTGGACGATCAATGGCGATACCAAGCAGTGCCCGACCCATACGCTGATGTTTGATACCGGATCAGGTTCACCAGTACCATCTCAAACGGTCGCCTACACTGCCAAGGCGGTGCGGCCGGCTGATCCGACGCGGGCTGGGTATACCTTTGCTGGGTGGTACGCTGATCCAACTTATCTGATGCAGTGGGACTTTAACGTCCATACGATGCCAAATTCTAACTTTACGCTATATGCCAAGTGGAATGCTGTGCCAACGGCACCGGGTAATCCGGGTGCTCCTACTCAGCCAGCCCAACCAAGCCAGTCGGGGCAGCTAGGACAATCAAGTGTCTCGCAGAGCCAAGCAGGCAGCCAACTAGCTGATACCGGTATGAGTTTATTGATCGCAATTGGAGCTGGGGTTGCTGCTGTCATCGGCGGTGTAGTGCTGTTGGTGCGAAAAAAACGCTCATAAAGATCCAAAGTGCCTCAGGCGATTTGTGCTATAATTACTCCTATGAACGCTCAAGAAATTCGCCTCAAATATCTCGACTTTTACAGCAAACAGGCTCATGCAGTCATCAAGCGCGCGCCGCTGATTCTAACTGACGATCCGACAACCCTATTTACCGGTGCGGGTATGCAGCCGATGATCCCCTATCTGCTCGGTGAGCCGCATCCTGAGGGTAAGCGAATTGCTGATTCACAGACGTGCTTGCGAGCGCAAGATATTGATGATATCGGCGACAACCGCCACACGACGTTTTTCGAGATGCTCGGTAACTGGAGCTTGGGCGATTATTTCAAGAAAGAGCAGATCAATTGGATGTGGCAATTCTTGTCTGAGGAGGTCGGGCTCGATATGAACCGCGTCTACATCACGTGTTACATTGGTGATGATCGCTACGGCATTCCTAAAGACACTGAGGCGGCAGAAGTCTGGGCAGGACTGTATGAAACAGCAGGCTTGAGTAGCGGCCAAGCTGATATTGGCTCAGAAGAAGCTGGTTATGCGCGCGGTATCCATCCAGGTGAGCGAATTTTTTACTATGATGGTAGCAAGAACTGGTGGAGTCGGAACGGTGGGCCAGAAACCACGCCGATTGGTGATCCGTGTGGGCCGGATAGCGAGATGTTTTATGAGTTTGACTTCATTGAGCATGACCCGAAGTTTGGTGAGCATTGTCATCCGAACTGCGACTGTGGCCGTTTTATGGAGATTGGTAACAACGTCTTTATGGCCTACAAAAAGGTGGCGGATGGCGTGTTTGAGCCACTCGAAAAGCCAAACATTGATCATGGTTCGGGCCTGGAGCGGATCGCAGCGGCCGTGAATAATGACCCTGATGTTTTCAAGATTAGCTTGCTGTGGCCGATTGTCGAAAAATTGCAGGATTTGAGCGGCAAACAGTATGCTTCACATACCGAAAGTATGCGGGTGATCGCTGACCACCTGAGGGCTGCTACCTTTATGGCGGTCGATGGCTGCGTGCCAAGCAACAAGGAGCAGGGTTATGTAATGCGCCGTCTCTTGCGCCGGGCGATTCGCTATAGTTTCGATCTCGGTATTGAGCAGAATTTTCTCGAGGAGGTCGTGCCGGTAATTGCTGATTTGTATGAAGCAGATTTTCCAGAAGTTAAGGAGAACCGCGAGAGTATCATTGCTGTGCTGGTCAAGGAAGAAAAAGCTTTCCGCCAGACGCTGCGTAAAGGTTTGAAACAAATGCAGCAGTATATCGACGATGGCTTGACTGGCGAAGAATTATTTACGCTGTATGATACGTTTGGTTTTCCGGTGGAGCTGAGTACCGAGGAGGCGTATAAGCAAGGTATCAAGCTTTCTGATGATTGGCGCGGTGAATTTGATAGGCGAATGGCCGAGCAGCGTCAACGTTCCAAGACAGCACGCAAAGGACAATTTAGCGGCGGCCTGGAGGGTCACGACCCAATCCATCTGAAATATCACACAGCGACGCACTTGCTGGGAGCGGCGCTGCGCAAAGTCCTCAACGCACCGGATTTGCAGCAGCATGGCAGTAACATTACTGCTGAGCGCCTGCGTTTTGATTTCAATCACGATAAATTGACACCAGAGGAAAAGCAAGCGGTGGAAGATCAAGTCAATGCCTGGATCGACGCTGATTTACCAGTCAGCTTTGCCGTTTATCCGACTGACGAGGCACTAAACATGGGTGCAATCGGCGCCTTTGGCGAGCGCTACGGCGATACGGTGAAGGTCTATTCCATCGGTGAAGGCGATAATGTCATTAGCTTTGAGGTCTGCGGCGGCCCGCACGTCGAACACACCGGCGTCTTGGCCGAGGGTGGCAAACGCTTCACGATCACCAAAGAAGAGGCGAGTGCTGCTGGGATTCGCCGGATTAAGGCGATACTTATCTGAGGTCGGTTAGGTATCCTCGTAAAAAACTAGCCAATTTACACGCAAATGGTATATAATCATAAAGACTATGGTGTTAGATAGGCTTTTCAAGAAGATAGACAAAGATGAACACCAGTACCTGGTCGGTCTCGACATTGGTACGGAGTATATCAAGGCGCTGATTGCCGAGATCAAGGATGACGATATCGAGATCATCGGAGTTGGCCGGGCGCAGCAGAATCTGGGTGACATGCACCAGGGTGCGATCGCTGATATCGCTGGTGTAGTGACCAATTGCGAGGCAGCGCTGACCGAAGCTGAGGACAAGGCTGGCGTTCAGGCCAAGCAGGTGATCATCGGTATTGCCGGCGAGCTGGTCAAGGGAGTGACCAACACCATTCGCTATCGCCGTCCGCAGCCCGATAAACCACTGGATGTTGCCGAGATGGAATTTATCATCGAGAAGGTGCAGGAGCGGGCGCAAGGCAAGGCACAGGCACAGATTGCACTGGAAACTGGCAACGAGGATGTCGAGGTAAAGCTGGTTAATTCAGCATTGGTCAGTATTCATATTGATGGCTACAAGGTGTCAAACCCGATCGGTTTTCAGGGGCGGGACGTCGCGGTGCAGATTTATACGGCATTTGCGCCAATGGTGCATATCGGGGCGCTGGAAAAGGTGGCCGACGAGTTAGCGCTGGAGCTAATCGCCGTGGCGGCCGAGCCGTTTGCAGTCAGCCGGAGCGTACTCGGTACAGATGCGAATTCTAATTTCACGGCGATCTTGATCGACTGCGGTGGCGGCACGACCGATATTGCGGTCGTCAATGACGGCGGCGTCGAGGGCACCAAGATGTTTGGCATCGGTGGACGGAGCTTTACGCGGATGATTGCGACGGATCTTGACCTGGGCTACAAAGAGGCAGAAAAATTGAAGGTAAATACTGATAAGGAATATATCAAGCCGACGCTCAAGTGCAAACTTGACGGGGCAATTGATAAAACCCTTGAGGTATGGCTGTCGGGTGTTGAGCTGGCACTCGGTGATTTTGATAACGTCGATCACCTACCGAACCGGATCTTGCTGTGTGGCGGTGGTGCGAGTTTGCAGCAGCTCGTTGATGCACTGGCCAATCAGCCGTGGTACAAGGAGTTGCCGTTTACGAAAAAGCCAACTATTCAGCACATTAAGCCCTCCGATGTCATCGGCATCACTGACACGACCGGCGATATCACGGATCACACATTTATCACGGTAATGGGCCTGCTGCGGGTTGGGTATGATACAATGGTAAGTAATCAAGACGCTCATGGCTTGATGGATAAAGTTAACCGATTACTCAAAATATAGATGAATAAAGATGTTATTTACATTGACGTCGAAGATGATATCACTGC
>CAUPZG010000006.1:0-39644 GCA_963516175.1 uncultured Candidatus Saccharibacteria bacterium
ATGGCTAATCACCCTATGAAGATTAATAAAACTAAACAAGCTACCGAAGGGGGTTGGTTGTGAAAAAGAATAAAAAGATAAAGATAACGCAGAATATATTATTGACGGCCGTTATGGCTACCATGCCGTTACTCGTGGTGCGAGGTGATACATATCAGATAGGGCTGATTATAGAATGTATTGCCGCCGTGATTAGTCTGTTATTATTGTTTACTTCTGCGAATAGAAGAAAGAATTTTCCACTTTCACATCTGGCAGCTATTTTATGGCTATTTGTCCCCGTGTCATTTTTGTTCCTACTGCAGATATCCTTGTTTGGGGGCGGTTTTGAAGGGCTTTCTAATTGGGCGAAAACCGGACTCATAGTTGGTATCGTCGCTATAATATTGACAAGTATTCAGCTGTTCAGAGTGAATCGTTGATAGAGTTTGACGGGGTTAATTGTGAAGAATAAAGACAACACATCAAAAGTTGGGACCGTGACAGGCACTCAGATTTTCTTCGCTATACTGGCGATAGTGTTGTGTGGCTGCCTTGTTTACGGGTATAGCGGAGTATATATTTCCGATTCTACATCGGATATTCTCATCAAGATCATGGCAACTGGTTCAGTAGTATTATTTATAGGCTCTGTATATTTGTCGATTATTGTAAAAAATAGAACTCGATGGATATGGGCTACTATTACTGGGTTGCTTATTGTGATTTTGTTATTTCTTATACATGAGCTCGGTAACTTAAGGTTTCAATTTTGAACTAGGCATTGATAAACTAAATACACGACCGAAGGGGGTAAGTTGTGAAGAATAAGAAAGTTATAAAGTACTCAATCATGCTGTATACTGGTATACTGTCGGTTTTAGGATTGTGCCAGTTTCTAGGCATACCAAACCTTGATACAGCTTCAAGACACGACAGGATGTTGCTGGGAGCGACTATATGGTGGTTGGGTGTGGCCGGAGTTATTATAAATGCGATTATTGCAATAAGGCTTAGAACATTGAGGACCTTGGCCATTGTCCTGCTAATGTTGTGCATCGTGTTTGGCTTGGTCGGTGGTTTTCATTATTATCTAGCAGTTAACTGGAAATGGGGTTGATCCGTGAAGAATAGAAGCAGCTTATATGTTTTGTTATCAATATCATTGCCAATATAATCGGGGATTTCATGACCATTCGGCGGTCCATTGCTCATTGTGATAGGTTGATTAACTACCACAGCCAATTTATCATGAGGGGTAGGTTATGAAAGACGATGTAACGACGACGGACAAGCCATACTTAAGCGATACAGTAGTAATTTTGCTGGTAGTCGCACCGATAGCTTTGTGCGTGCTGCTCTTTATTGTGGCGAGGTGGGATACGTGGTGGATTCGTGAATATCATGTTGTTGAGATAGCAGCAATGGCGCTGCCGATGCTGCTGTTAGCGGCGGGAGTGTGGATGGTGGTGTGGCTGCGGGGTGTATATAAACTCTGTGCGCTGAGCAGCCTCGCGGTAGCGGCGTTGTTCTGGCTGGCGTTCCTCTATAAGCTATCGCAGTGATTTTTTACGACTCTGGCGGTACTTGGTGCGGCGATTGATAGTCATAAGAATTGTTCCGCAAATGAAAAGTGGTGGCATACAGAACAGGTATACGAATTCCCCGAGTCCATCAGCGAGAAAGCAGTTACCGGTGGAAAATCCGCTGCCGCAGCGCCCCGGAATGCCCCACCCGCCGATTGTCACATCGAGAAGCAGTATGAGTATTGCGAGGTAAAACAGGATGCCTGTTATAACCAGTGGCCAGCGATTGCGTAGATTCTGGTGGCGGGCGGCGGTGATTGACCGGTCCGTTAGCTTAATCATCAGTAGGGTGATAAGCATAGCTATAATGAACCAAGCGGAGTCATTTAGATGATAGTCATAATAATAGTCAGGCGGGCCAAATTGGTCAGAGTTGAGCTTGTGTAGGTGGTCATTATGGGCGGTTGCAAGCACAAAAACGAGGATCGTCAGGCCGTAAATAAGCCAGCGCACAATGCGGGTGGCAATTGATTTTTTTGATGGAGCATTTTCGGTCATCAATGGTCGCTTTCAAAAAACTGCCGTTTCTTTTCAAGCCACGCGTCTGATTGGCGGACAAGCTTTTGGCGGTCGGCGGGGTTTTTGAGGAGTAGCCTGATGGCTTCCTCGAGGTAGATGCCGCCCTGGGAGCCTTTGAAGAGGAAAGTGGTGTCTTTATTGGCCAAGTGGGTGAGGAACTCAGTAGTATCAGTGGCTTTAGTAAACGAAGTGACAGCGCAACCGTTTTGGCGGGCAGCTGGAGCGAGGAATTGCTCGGCCAAGCGGCCGATGGTGATGACGTGATCGAGCTGCTTTGGGTCGCATAGTGCACCAACGGTGGCGTGTTCATCGGCTGCGGTCTCACCCAGCTCGTTCATATCGCCGAGGACAGCGATTTTAGTTTTGGCGGGCAGCTGGTAGAGGGTCGTCAGGGCGGATTTTACGGCAAGGGGACTGGAATTATACGAGTCGTCGATGATGGTTGCACCGTTGATACCGGGCAAGATATTCATGCGGCCGCTGACTGGTGTGAAATTCTCGAGCATAGTCATCACACACTCAATGTCAAGTCCAAGCTCTAACGCCACCGCCGCCGCGCCAGCAGCAACACGGAGTTGATGCACGCCGACAACAGGAATGATGAATGGACGCGAGGTTTGGTCAGCGTGGATGAGCTGGCAGCGGAAGCCCTTGCCGCTGGTAAATTTACCGATGGCCATCTGGTAGTCGGCGCCCGGCTCAGTACCATATGAAATGATTTGGCCGCAATCGGCGAAGTCCACGAACTCGGGGCGAATGTCATCGCGGTTGTAGATCACTTTTTCGCTATATTCAGCGAGGGCGAACTCCTCGCGGGCGACGGTTTCTAGTGAGCCAAAAAACTCCATGTGCTCGGGTGCGATGGCGGTAACGATGGTAATGTCGGGGCGAATGTAGCGGCCAAATGCGGCCATTTCGCCGGGGTGATCGATGCCGAATTCTTGGACGATAACGTCGAGGTCGTGCTGGCGGCGGGCAGCACGGCGGGCTCGGCCCAAGACCGATAACCAATTCCATACCGAGCGGGGATTCTGCGGTGAGTCAACACCGAGGATTTCTAGTGGCGCGCTAAACTCGGCATTGAAGTTGCCGCGGTTAGTGCGGACTTTATAACTGGAGTTTAGGACACTGACGAGGGTTGATTTGGTGGTGGTTTTGCCGACACTACCGACGACGGCAACGAGCTTGATGTGCGGATTATGCAGGAAGAACGTAGTGACAGAGCGGGCGAGAATGCGCGAGATGAGGGTTTTGAAGAGTCTCATGAGTATAGTATAGCACTTTTCAGTGGGTATAGTGAATCAGGGACTTGATTTTTTATCAAGTTTATGCTAATATTCAATACAGTTATGTTTAATCATGAACGGACATCAGCACGAAGGTTGACGCCACCTCGTTGGGGCAGGGTGGATGACATATTATATGCTGTCACAAAAACACCAGAATACCAAAAAACAATCAATGAGGTGAAGTCTCAAAGAGCTGAGCGGCAGCCAGCACAAGAGAGTAATGCCGAAGAGTGGGGCGTACACCTCATCGAAAGTTTGCCTAGTGTACTGCGCGCAAAAGCAGTTGCTATTATGGCTGCACAAGCCGTGTCGGAGCGAGTGGGGCGAACCCATAAATATGAGAGCGACCAAACTCGTCAATTAGCGCTTATGGCAGCGGTACCAAATTGGCTGTTAGCGCAGCGACAGATTGACAAACACGGCAAAACGATGGAACGTTCTGAGAAAAAGAAATTACTTGGTCCAATAATAGCATTTAACCATGCCCTTCGTAAGATAATCGACGCGGAACAATGTTTAGGGATGCAGCAGTTGCTTAGTTTTGTTAATGACATTGTTTTAATGATGAGTGAGAGCGAGGAGGTCGTTCGATATGCAGCAAATGCGGCACGAACAACCCTCGTTGGTATGAGACAGGAAATTGCAGCAGAGAGCGTCCTAAGTTCAATGCAGGAAGTGCATGGCATCAGGGGTGCAAACGATGATGAAGAACTGGACGGCATAGATATTGTCGTGAATTATAACGGTGTTAAGGTTGGGATTGATATTAAATCAAGTCAGGATGCTGCTGATAAAGCAAATGCAATTGCTAGAAAACATAGAGATGCTAAGTATATGGCAGTGTGGTCTGGGTTTACCGGTCGTGATTTTGGTGACAAGCTTATTCTGGAAAATCAACAGCTAAAGGACAAGCAAGATCATTATCGCTCCGTTATGGATATGGTGATTCAGCAAGTTGGACATAATGTTGCATGATATATCAGAATAGTTTATAATACTGAAAATGACTATACATTCATATGATATTATTAGATCGGACCCAGGTCTAGACTCGGAAGTGTTCCTCAGGAAAAAATATGCAAAGGCGATTGAGGGTAGTACCACGGGGTCTAGTGAGACGAGTGCGGTCCTGTTGCGGTTGCTTGTGGCTCCCAGTTTTGATGGTGACGAGTTGGCTGCGCGGCGACGTAGGCGAGGGGGTGATATTGGAGCGACTGCGCTGAGGGCGGTTATGAAGCTTAGTGAAATAGGTTTCGATGAATTCCCTATTCGAGCGATGGGAGAAGTTACTATTGAGGCGGAAGAGGCAGTTTGTGGCTTGGGGAGGATTGAAAAGGATGGGGATAATCGGCTAAAGCTACTTGTTAGTGAAAAGGAGGTAAATCCGGAGGAGCCGGGTGAGGCGAATATCAAGTTCAATTTCTAGCACTCACCCTTGACGAGTGCTAATTTGGTGCGGTACAATGGGTGTATTGTTAACGAAATGGAGGATGATATGGATACACCTATCAAGCCTCTCGGCGACCGCGTGGTAGCGGTGCGCGAGGAGGCGAAGACGCAGACGGCTAGCGGATTATATTTGCCGGACAACGCCAAGGAGAAGCCAGTGGTGGCTGAAGTCAAAGCGGTTGGCGGTGATGTCAAAAATGTAAAAGTGGGTGATAAGATTGTTTACAAGGAATATTCGACCACGGATTTGAAAATTGACGGCACGGAATATTTGATCGTCCGCGAGGAAGATATTTTAGCAACGGTTGTTTGAGAAAAGGGGAGTTTAAACTATGGCAAAAAAAGTTTTTTACGATGACGATGCGCGCGCTCGCGTGTTGGGCGGTGCCGAGGCGCTGTATAACGCGGTTAAGGTAACTTATGGACCAAAGGGCCGCAATGTGGTGGTCGCCAAGGGATTTGGCGGACCAACCGTGACGCATGATGGCGTGACGGTAGCGGAAGGCATTGAGCTGGGTGAGCAAGACGACGAGACGCTGGGTTACAAGGTCGGCGCTGATTTGATCAAACAAGCGGCCAAGAACCTGAACAAGCAGGCTGGCGACGGCACCACGACGGTGACGGTGCTGACCTATTCGATTTTGAAGGAAGCCAATCGGTTGATCGCAGCGGGACATAATCCAATGGAGCTGCGTAAAGGCATCGAGCAGGCCGGCGCGGAAATTGTTAAAGAGCTGAACACATTAGCGGAGCCAATTGAGGGCAAGTCTGAGCGCGTGGCGGAAGTGGCGACCATTTCAGCGGGTGACGCGGAAATTGGTAAATTGATCGCCAATGTCATCGAAAAAGTTGGCAAAGACGGCGTGGTGACGGTTGAGGCTGGCCAAGGTTTGGAGTTGGAAGCCGAGGTTGTTGAAGGCTTTAGTTTGGACAAAGGCTGGGTCAGTCCATTCTTCGTCACCGACACTGGTCGGCAAGAGGCGGTGTATGAAAAACCAGCAATTTTGATCACCGATAAGAAAATTTCCAGCGTGCAGGAGTTCCTACCGATGCTGGAGAAATTGGCACAAAGTGGCAAGAAGGATGTGGTGCTGATCGCTGATGAAGTCGAAGGTGAGGCGCTGAGTATCTTGGTGCTGAACAAGCTGAAAGGTGTGTTTAACACCGTGGCGGTCAAGGCGCCAAGCTTTGGCGACCGCCGCAAGGAGATTTTGCGCGACATCGCGGTGCTGACCGGCGCAACGGTGATTTCTGAAGATCACGGTTTGACGTTTGAGAATGCTGGTCTGGAGGTCTTGGGTTCAGCGCGCAAGGTAATTGTCGGCAAAGACGAGACCACCATCGTTGAGGGCGCGGGCAAGCCATCAGCAGTGCAGGAGCAGATTGACCAGATCAAGGCACTGTCCGACAATGCCTCCAGCGAATACGAAAAGGAACAATTCGACAAGCGAGCAGCTGCCCTGTCTGGCAAGGTAGCAGTCATCAAAGTCGGCGGTGCGACCGAGACAGAAATTGATGAAAAGAAGTTCCGCGTGGACGACGCCGTGGCAGCTACCAAGGCAGCCTTGGCTGAGGGAATCGTCGCTGGTGGTGGCGTAACCTTGGTGAACTTGGCTGGCGGTCTGAAGGTGACTGGTGCAGACAGCATCGCGGCTGGCCGGCAGATTCTAAAGGACGCCCTGAAGCAGCCATTCCTGCAGATTATGCGTAACGCTGGCTTGAACGCCGACGCGCTCCTAGCGCAAGTCGAGGCGGGCAAGGCCGGATTTGGTGTTAACGTGATGAAGCCTGC
Source organism: uncultured Candidatus Saccharibacteria bacterium (assembly GCA_963516175.1). Taxonomy (GTDB): domain Bacteria; phylum Patescibacteriota; class Saccharimonadia; order Saccharimonadales; family Saccharimonadaceae; genus Nanosynbacter. Next base: position 6,615 of record CAUPZG010000006.1, read on the forward strand.
GAATGAATTGGTGGATGTCAAAAAAGCCGGTGTCATCGACCCAGCGCGTGTTACCAAGGAAGCGGTGCAGAACGCGGTGTCAATCGCCTCAACTGCAGCAACCATGGGCGCACTGGTCGTCGATGTACCAGAGCCAGAAGCTCCAGCTGCACCTGGTGGTATGCCGGGTATGGGGATGATGTAGCACTCCTACCTCATTAAGAACGGAACTCCTCGCTGGAAACGGCGGGGAGTTTTAGGGCGTTAATTATTTATTCTCTGGGTGAAGGATGGCCTGAGCTATTGGTGAGTCTATATCCGTGGGAACTTGCTTAACAAAATTGATGATTTCGCCTCCGAGATTCTTGCTACTGGCGAGCCATTGACCACTGGCGTAGGTGCGTCGCACTGTACTAATACCTGGCAGCTGATAGACCATAGCTTCATTCGGTACTTTTGACATGTGATATTGTATGAGAATATTATCTTGCTGGTCTGAATTAGTATTTATAATCAAATTTAAAGAATGGCCATAGTCTCGCACAACAATATGTAGAATATTTCCCGCTAATACAATATCCACTGCGATTGGAGCCTTGTGTCTCCAGCCCTCTCTTGTGTAGTCGTCTCCGAGTCGCCATGCTTCTAAAAATTTTTGGTATATATCTTCTGCTATTTCACTTCTTCCGCCGAGACCGCGAATATAATGCCCCTCGTTATTACTATCTGACCACAACTCCAATGCGTCTCTTAGCTCATCGTTATTCATGACGTATGAATGGGTTAGATGCAGCAGTTCGTTAAAAGAGTGACTATCGTGAATAAGCTCCTGTATACTTTGGATATTAATATCACTCATGTCCATAAAACTATATATGGTATCGGCAACTCGACGTACATAATCAGCACTCATGGTGGCGACATCGTTAGCATAGGTTGATTGGAGGAGTTGCCAGTCTAGCCCCGCTTTTATCACGTCACTTTTAAGCCCTGAAGCAATCTCGCTCACCTTGGCCCTCAAACTAGTAACTATGTCGTTACTCTCTGTTATGGGCAGGTGGTCAATACAAGAAAAGATTTCTTCAAAATTTTTTGTAAGTTTATCGGCTCCTTTCAGAAGGATGGTTCCATATTTATCTGCACCATTATCCATCAGCTCCATTGATGGACTATTGGCTAAATCAGCCAGCTGCTTCTTGATGGCAATATCAAGATCTAATATTTTGGTAAAAATAAGAGTATTATTGCCAAGCTGCTCTGGGTTATCTGTCGGGTCTGCACCGATTGATATGCCAGCATTACTGAGCGTCTGTGCGCCCAGTCTGTGATTCTCTTGTTCGCCAGATGATTCCGGGTTCGTTCTTTGGTGATTAAACCCCTTTGAGATGTCGCCTATTTTTGATACTGACATGTTTGTAAAATTCTTCCAGAGTAATTCTCTGGTTGGTAAGTATAGTATTACGATAGCATAAGTAATATAAAAAGTCAATTACCGGTATCTGAATCACCCTGTAATATATCGTTTTATGGCTGTCCAGTAGCTCCAAACAGTGCCCGTACAGCTTTTTCGCCAAGCTGGTAATTCTGCACGAATGCCCACAGCTGGTTGCCGTAGTCGAAGTGCCACCATTCATGGGGATTGACCGTAAACCCATAGGCGGTCAGCAGATTATACAGAAAGCGACGATTTCGCTGAGCGGTTATATCCTCGTCCGCCAGTGGCGTTGCTTGCTCAAAATAATCAGGATTATTACGCGGTCCAGTGTCACCGTCTATATGACCCATGTCGATAAAGCTGCCTGTCACGAAGTCTGGTGTCCAGGGGCTTGGCTTAGCGCGTAGGCGAACGTCGATCGCTCCGCCTATTGCGTGCGGTGACGGATTATCGGTAGTCGAAGGTTTGGCTATGATCTCGTTGCGCCGTTTGTAGATATCCTCTTCTTGGAGATTGGGTTTGCTGCGTCGAATACTGTCTGGTATGAGTTGGTGATATAGTGATGACTGCATATCGGTGGAGCGTAGCCCCTCCTCAACATATACTTCCACGGCACCGCCAAAAAATTTGGTAACTTCAGGGCTCGCGAGAAAGGCGTTGATGTCTGCCAGTTTTCTTGCGACTGATTCTCGGACATAGATTGGCTTATCGACGTCAGGAATACGTGCACCAGTCGTAGCATTGCGCCGAGAATAATAAGATTGGCCGGCGATGCCACGGCTGGCTAGGTCAACCAACGGTTCTTGACGTAGTTCATGAAGTAAGCCACTGCTCGCTGCAAATGGAATATCGCGATAGCCGATACGCATTTTGGCGTCGCGTAGTTCGGTCATGTCTGGGATGGCGGTTTCGGCATATTGCTGTATACGGCGCTGGTTCTCGATACGGGTCTCGGCCTTGACTAAAAGATTGACGTAAATAGGCGTATACTTTGACAATTTCATCGATGACCTGTTCGGGCTGCTGGATAGCACCACCCGCGAGGCGATCGGTTTTTTGTGGGCCAAATGCAACAACATCCGTGTTATTTTCGAGTAGAAAGGTATCGAGTCCCGCTAGTTCTTGGTACGGTATCCAAGTATCGTGCGAGACGATTGCTACCTTGCCGCCCTCATCGAGCAGAGGAAAGGCAGCCCTAAAGGTTTCTTGGGTATTGGCACGACGCGGTTTACTGCCATCGGACATGGTACGGTTGCTGTCAATTGGAGCCGACAATACACTGAGACTGATAATTTGCGTGCCGTGCGGCGTCGATATTCTCGCCCACCCCTGATGTACTTTTGTCAAGTCATTACTTTCGTATGGAGTTGGTAGAGTGCTTTCTTCCCAAGAAATGTCCCCCAAAAGGGATGCTGCAGCGCCAAGACATAGTTCAAATTCAGTCGCGTCGCTTTTAAAACCCTGTGCTTCGGCTCGCTTGCGCTCTGCTTCAGTGGTTGGACGGTCACAGGTGGTGAGGATAATTTCTGAGGTGTTGATTTTACCTTCTTGTATTGCCGCGAGGGCACCGAGTAGGCGGATCCCATTAGTGGCACCAGCTCCACCTGGTACAATGATTGCAGATACATCACCGATAGGTTGCATGTCACGGGGCAGCGCAACATCAAGCTGTCTACCACTATGTTCTAGTTTGTCACCAAGCTCTTCATGGAGAAAGCCCAGGTTGAGAGCTGTATTGCGAATGGCTGTATGATCAGTGGAAGTTTTAGCAATATCTGAAAAATCTCTGATACCACCACCGCGTAATCCTAGCATGTCGCGAACAAAGGGGGCGTCGTAACTTGGCATGTCATACAGGCCTGATAATTGGTCTGGGGATTGCTGGTTGAGGAGGTCATGGAGTGTTTCTTCATAGAGCTGGAGTTTTGCCGCAGCGACATCCCGCACAGTTTCTGGACTGACACTTGATGTTTCAGAAATAGGACAATACCTGTCGCTACGCTCCGATGCAACTAAAGACATGTCTGAACTGTACAATAAAACTACTAAATTAGCAAATTATACATAAATAGCAGGTCTCAGCTCTGCGACAAGAAATCAATTTCCTTGATAATATCAAGCAGCGCCTGGGCTTTGCGGGTTTCGTCGGGGATAGCAACGGCAGCTTCATGCGCCGGGCCGATCAGCGAGGTGTCATCAGTCGAGCGCAGCAACAGGAGGTAGGTGTCGAATTTTTCCTCGGGCGAGACGTTCAGCTTGCCAACTAGTGGGCGAAGCTCGCTGAGGGCATTTTGCTTGATGTCATCAAGCGACATATCAGTCGGAGCGGTATATGATCGGCTGGCGTTATCGGTGGTTGGTCGTGATACTGGTGTGGTCGTACTTGGCGTGGTGCTGGCCTGTGGATTAGCCGAGCGGTTAGTTGTATTAGCGTCCTGTGTGCCGGTTTCTTCAAAGCGTAGATTGTCATCACTGCCACCAGAAACACCCGCCAACACGCTGGCTAGATCCTGATCGTTGTTAACTCGTCCGCTATCTTGAATTGTCATACCCCACCTCTTTTCACATTACGGTTACGCTTGCTTGCTATGCTATACTGTAACACAGGAAAAGGAGGAATTTCAAGATGCTTGACGATAAAAATCTTTTAGCGCAGCGCGATCCGGGCAGTACACGAACGAGTGCGGTGGCAGTGACGACACAGACGGACTTTGCGGCCGAAGTAGAGTCACCGGTGAGTCCTGGCGAGGTAGCTAATGTGGCGCTGGCGGGTATGGGTGGCTCGGCGCTGGCAGCGGATATGGTCAAGGTGTTGACGGCTGATCGGGTCACGGTACCACTCGAGGTAGTAAAGGGCTACCAGTTGCCACATTTTGTGAATGAAAAAACCTTGGTCGTTGCCATCAGCCACTCGGGGAATACCGAGGAGACGATGAGTTGCTATCAGCAGGCTCGTGAGCATGGCTGTCAGTTGGCGGTGATGGCGACGGGTGGGAAATTGTTTGCAGCGGCCGAGGCCGATGATCTGCCGCGGGTGCGCGTTCCGTCGGGTGGCCAGCCACGGATGTCAACGATATATCACTTGCGCGGGCTGCTAAAGCTGCTTAGCCAGTTTGAGGTGATTGACGATAATTTGTATCAAGCAGTGGCAGCTAGCGGTGCGTGGCTGAAAGATCAGCTGAGCCAGTGGGCCGAGGGCGTGCCGACGGCGGATAATTATGCCAAGCAACTGGCGCTCAAGTTGGTTGGCTCGACACAGGTGTTTTATGCGGGCGAGCTGACATGGCCATTAGCATATAAGTGGAAGATTAGCTTTAACGAGTCGGCGAAAAACGTAGCGTTTTGGAATCAATATCCAGAGTTCAGCCACAATGAGTTCATCGGCTGGTCGTCACATCCGGTTGATAAGCCGTATAAGGTCGTGGATTTTCGGAGTAGCCTTGAGCGTCCGCGGATTCGGGAGCGGATGGAGTTAACTGATCGGTTATTATCGGGTATGCGTCCGAAAGCCGAAGTAATTGAATTGCAGGGCGAGACACTGGTTGAGCAGCTGCTGTGGGGGCTGGCGCTGGGCGAGATTGTCAGTATCTATGCGGGCATTCTCAACGGTGTCAATCCAGAGCCAGTGGCGCTGGTGGAGCAGTTAAAAAAGGAATTGTCGTAGGCTCATTTGAACCAGAAAATGAAAAGCGGCGCCCAAGGGAGATGGGGCGTCGCTTTTACTTTAGAGCCCATTGAGGGTCGTGGCGGATTTGTGTGAATCAGTGGCGCAAGCTCTCAATCGGGTCTTTACCGGCAGCGCGGCTGGCTGGATAGATGCCAAAGAGCATACCGATGATGAGTGCTCCGCCGATAGTCAGGGCGGCTGCTTGCCATTCGAGAACTGGGGTGAATGGCAGATACATACCAAGGAGGAATGACGCGCCGAGGCCGATAACGTAGCCGAGAACACCGCCAAAGAGACCGATGATGGCTGATTCGATGAGGAATTGGGCGACAATGGTGCGGTTGGTGGCACCAACGGCTTTGCGGATACCAACTTCGCGCTGGCGTTCGGCGACTGAAACCAGCATGATGTTGGTGATGCCGATGCCGCCGACCAGTAGCGAGATGCCGGCGATGACCGCCATGGCGGTTGAGAGGGCGTTCACCAGGTGGGAATTTGGGGCGGTGATAGCTTGGCCGACCAAGGTGTGGTAGTCGGTATCGCCTTGATGCTGTTGGGCAAGGACTTTTTTGGCTGCGTCAATTTTGGTTTGCAGCGCTGTACCATTGTCGGCAGTGATGAGAATCTGCTGGATCTGGGCGGTGTTTTGGGTGAACTTTTTGCTGACCGTGAGCGGCAGAATGATGGAGCGATTAAAATCAACGCCAAGGTAACTAGGTGCAGTTTCCGGCTCGTCGAGGACGCCGACGACTGTGAGTGTCTCGCCACGGAGCTTGAGGACGCTGCCGAGGGATTTTTCGGTGCCAAATAGGTCAATTGACAGTTGTTTGCCGATCACGACGCCGTTGGCTTCGTCGATGAATTGTCCTTCGCGCAACTTGAGGCCGGCGAGTTTCGCCAGCTCGCCCGAGCTACCGATAACGGTGATGCGTTCTAGCTTTGTTTTGCCGTCCGGTGTTGATAAATTAGCATGAAATGTTGCCAGCGGTGCGGCACTATTGTCGGTCGCCTTGGCAATCTCTCGGGCGTCCTGCTCAGTCAGTGTGTTCACCATTTGGGCAGCGTGTCCGGAGCTGAGTGACAGCAATGAATCTGGTCGCGCCTCGCTACCAGATCGAATTAGCGCGGTGGTGTCAGAGATCTTGGCAGACTGATCACCAAACAGGCGGCTCGTGCCGGTCAGCAGCGATAGGATAATGGTGATGCTGGCGATGCCGACCATGATGCCAAAAATCGACAGGTAGGTGCGGACTTTATTTGACTTGAGTGACTCAGTCGCGTTCTCGAAGTGATTATTGAGGAGCATTTTCATGACTTTTTCGTAGCTTTCCGTTCTTTTTTGGCTGGTTTCTTCGTTGACTTTGCGGCAGCGGTTTTTGTATTGTCAGACTTATCGGACTTAGGGGCGGGTTTCTTTTCGGTTGGCGCGCTAGAACGTTTTGCAGTATCAGGGTCGGCTGATTTTTTACTCTGTTCAGCATCGGTTTTTGTGGTCTTTGTGGTTGCTTTGGTTGAAGTAGCACCAAGCGGCCGCTTTGGCGGGAGATCATCCGGGGATTTCACTAGGTCAGCAGGTTTGTCAGGGGCGGTGGCTGTGGCTGCTTCTTTGGTTGTCGGTTTCTCGGGAGCGGTTTTTGCTGGTTCGGCCTTTTCTTCTTTCTCAGTTTTAGTGGTTGCGGTGTGTGTCGGCGTTGAACTCACTGGAGTTGCTGGCTGGTCATCGCCGCCCAGCTTTTGCTTAAAGATCTTCTTGATGTGGTGCGTATCGGTATCAATGCGCCCATCAAGCATAGAAATCACGCGGCTGGCATATGACAATAATTCTGGATTGTGCGTCACCATGATAATCGTGTTGCCTCGGCGGTGAATGTCGGACAGCTCCTCCATGATGATGTGGCTGGACTTGGAGTCAAGGTTACCGGTCGGCTCGTCGGCTAGGATAATTGATGGGCTGTTAACCAGTGCTCGGGCGATCGCCACACGCTGAACCTGGCCGCCAGATAGCTGATGCGGTAGATAATATTCGCGCTCGCCCAGATGGAAGTTGCGTAAAATCCGGCTGGCTTCTTGGAGGCGCTTGGTTTTGCTGATGCCTTTGTAGGTAAGCGGCAGGGCAACATTATCAATCACCGTCAGGCGCGGGATGAGATTGAAATGTTGAAAAATAAAGCCAATATCGCGCGAACGAATCGTGGCGTGATGGGTCGCCGTCAGATCCTCGACCGGTTTGTTGTCGAGGTAATATTCGCCCTCTGACGGGTGGTCGAGCAATCCGAGGATGTTGAGCAGGGTTGTCTTGCCGCAGCCAGACGGGCCGACGATGGCAATGAACTCGCCCTTTTTGACCTCAAGATTGACATTGTCCAGCGCCACCTGCTCGGCGTCACCAAAGCCAAATCGTTTCGTTACATTAGTAAGTTTAATTCGCGTTGAAGGATCGTTCATCATTACTTTTTATTATAGACAAAAAGCCGCTCCGGTTGCAACCGCTAGCGGACTTTCTGTTATAATATGCATCACGGAAGGATGCAGGAGTGGTTGAACTGGCACGCCTGGAAAGTGTGTAGGCTCTTCATGGGGTCTCCGGGGTTCGAATCCCCGTCCTTCCGCCAGAGTGATACTTATTCCTCGGCGCCATCGATAGAATGAAAGTTATGATCCTACCAAAACTCGTTCAATTCCACAATGAAGCAAACGTTGGCGTCTTTTTGCGTGGGATTCATTCGATTGGGAATGGATGGTGGTATGCCCAAGGGCAGTCGGGAATTGACGACTGCTACTGGAACTACGCTTACCGCGTTGATGGGAGGGCACCTTCGAAGGGGGACATGGCGCAGATATCCACCTACTGTAGGCAGTACGGATATCCTCTCAACATCTGGACTACGGATTCGCTTGACGACATGTCCTTTTCTCTGGAATCTCGTGAAGCATGGATGGTTTTAGCCGATGACACAGGGCTAATAGACTGCTCAACTGTCGATACCTCAGGGATTTCTGTCACGGTTGTGAATCGGCCTGATAAGGATATGCTGATGGTCTTCGAGGCTGCGTATGGCACTCCCGACGAGGATGGTGGGGAGATTGGCTATTCTGGGCTACCCTTTGCATATGTGCGGTCGTATGCACAACAGGAGCCCAAGCATCCGTTGATTCATGCTGTGCATAGCAAGGTTACGGTAAACGGTCGGTGTGTCGCAGTCGGCTCGGCCCTGATTGGGCCAGATGTTGGGGCGATCTACTCGGTAGGAACAGCCCCTGATTCCAGAAGAAAAGGTTACGGCTCTCTTGCTACAAAAGCAATAGTGCGTGAGGTAAACGCACGGTTTAAGCACGACAATCCTACAATTCTGCTGCAGACTGAAGCGGACTCTCCAGTGGAGGAGATGTACTCGTCTCTAGGGTTTGAAAGAGTGACTTGTGGAAAGCTGTATAGTGGTGAATGATGGATGAATATGATTCTCGGTTAATGGAGCGTGCGCTAGGTGCGGCTCGTAGCGCGATGCAGAGTGGCGAGAACCCCATTGGCTGTGTCTTGGCGGTTGACGGGAAAGTGGTTGCTATTGGCGAGACTCGTGTTGCTCGCAGAGGTCCTACATGTCACGGAGAGAACTCAATGATCGAATGTCTTGGACATCGAATTTGGAGCGTGGCTTCAAACGCCGTGTTGTACTCAACTCTTGAGCCTTGCTTGATGTGCATCGGAGCCTGTATTAATGCTGGAATTACGAAGATTTACTATGGTATGGATGCGGTCGACGGTGGAGGTTATGCTCTCGGTGCCATTAACGCTGGCCTGACTAATAAACTGATTATACATGGGCCAACAGCGCACAGCCAAGTCGTAAGACTCTTTCAAGAGTATCTAACGATCTCTCGTAACGAAGGGGGAATTCAGTATGCCCGGTCTTTGCTCGCTTTTCACGACACCAAAGAAGGTTGATGCTGAGCTTTTGGGGCGGCGCATGAGCGTGTGGTTAGGGGTCGGTTTCTTGATCAAGCACCCTAATTAATTTACAATAGTACCATCCATGCTCGAAGCTTTCTACCACCGTCATCGCCGCCTCGTCAAGTGCGCCATTGTCGCCGCAGTTGTTGTGCTCATTTATATTGGGGCAGGCTTTCTCATTACGCTGCATCCTAATTACAAAGTTTATGAGCCACGCGAAGTATTCCTCAGTCGCTTTGACATGGCAACGGTCAAGGCCGCCCGCGTTATCCACTCAGAGCACCCATTTCTATATATAACCCGCGGCGAGCATCCGTACGGCTCGCTATTTGGTGTCATTACCGATGACTCCATCCGTCAGCGCCTGCTGACCATCCAGCCGTTCGCCAACTGCGCTCAGCCATATCGCTGTACGGATTGGAAATCGTACAAAGAAATCGGCGTGGAGCTACCGTTTGTCGGTATGCGTAACGAAGTGGCCGGTTCAGCACGACCGACGTTTGATGCTGCGACCAGCAGCGATGCTAAATGCATCCTCCGCTATGCTCCCGGCGACCAACCACTAAGCGCCACTTCTAGCAGCGAGGCCTTTTGCTTCCTGCCACGAAGCGGAGAGTTTGTGTATGATTTTATGGATACTGCTCATACAAGACGTCGATATTAGCGAATGACCATCTACAACCACGGACGATATCCTCGTCGATATGCCCGAGGGGTGACCACTAACGGCTGCCTCCGTGGTTTGTTGGCAGAGAATAATCAGTTAGCGGGCTGTTTTCATTGTAAAATTCACAAATCCTCTTGTCGCGCCACATTTAGTGCTTTATCATAGTATACATACACTAAATGTGTAGAGGGTACTAAACAAAAAGCAAATAGACGAGAGGTGTCAGTCGCCACCGCAGGGAGGTCGGCGGTAGTTTTGCTGAGCATCAAGGAGGGAAATAGGTGCAACAAATTAACGTCGTCAAACGCGATGGGACGAAAGAGCCGTTTGATGCAAATAAAATTAATGCAGCGATTTTAAAGGCCTGCGACGGGCTGCCGGATCAGGTTTCAAAGGTGGTGCAGATAGCGACCGAGTTGCAGCTGACGTTATTTGACGGGATTACGACTGAGCAGCTGGATCAGGCCGTCATCCAGACGACACTACAGAACGTCAAGGATGATCCAGATTATGATAAGATCGCAGCCCGGCTGCTACTAAAGACCATTTATAAGAGCATCTTGGGCGATTATGAGACGGCCGATGAGCTAAAGAAATTGCACGCGCGGGAGTTCCCGAAGTTTGTTAAGGCGGCGGTTAAGGATGGCTTACTTGATGAGCGGATGGGTGATGGTCGGTTTGATTTGAAAAAATTGGGCGAAGCATTACAGCCAGAGCGCGACAACCTCAGTAAATATCTCGGTGTGATGACTAATAAAAACCGTTACGCTTTGCGCAAACAAAGCGGCGATCCACTGGAAACGCCGCAATTTACTCATATGCGTATTGCCATGGGACTTAGTTACAATGAGTCAGACCCGACTGCGGCCGCGATTGAGTTTTATGAACACATGAGCCGACTAGAATATCTGCCAGGCGGCTCAACGAGGGTTAATGCTGGCGGCTCATTCCCGCAGCTCAGCAACTGCTTTTTGCTAAACGTTGACGATGATATGGAGTCAATTGCCAAGAGTGTGCGTGACACTATGTGGATCGCCAAAGGCACGGGCGGCATTGGCATTGGTTTTACTAAGCTGCGGGCAGCTGGTAGTCCGGTGAAGACAACCAACACCGAATCAACTGGCCCGATTCCCTTTATGAAGATGATTGATACAGCGTTGTTCGCAGTATCGCGTAAGGGAAAGAAAGCCGGTGCAGCCGCCATTTATATGGAGAACTGGCACCTTAATTTCCCACAGTTCATCGACCTACGCTCCAACTCCGGCGACCCATATATGCGTACACGCTTTGCCAACACTGCGGTATTTATCTCTGATGAATTTATGAAGCGAGTGCAGAAAGACCAAGATTGGTATCTGTTTGATCCAGCAGAAACGTCGGATCTGCCCGAGCTATATGGTGAGGAGTTCTCAGCTCGCTACAAAGAGTATGTCAAGCTGGCGGAGGCTGGTAAGCTGCGCGTCTTTGACAAAGTACCAGCCCGTCAGCAGTTCAAGCAAATCCTGACCAGCCTGCAGGCCACCAGTCACCCATGGCTGACGTGGAAAGACACCATTAACGTCCGCGCCCTGAACAACAATACCGGTACGATTCACTTGTCTAATCTCTGCACGGAAATTACCCTGCCACAGGACGAGAAAAATATCGCTACCTGCAACCTCATCAGCATTAATCTGTCGGCGTTCTTGCGCGAGGATAAGACATGGGACTGGGAGCGGCTACAGGAGGCAGCGCGGGCAGCAACGCGCCAGCTCGATAATCTGGTGGACATTACCCAGACGCCAATTCCAGAGGCGATGCACTCAAATCAGCAGACGCGGGCAATTGGTATCGGCGTTATGGGCTTTACCGATGTGCTGGAAAAGCTCGGCTACTGCTATGAGTCGAATGACGCGTATGAGTTAATTGATCAATTGACGGAATTCATCAGCTACCACGCCATCGACCAGTCGGCGGATCTAGCAGCCAAGCTGGGTAGTTATCCGACATATAACGGTAGCGGCTGGAGCAAGGGGTTGCTGCCGGTTGATACATTGGATGCATTGTCTGATGATCGCAAGCTAAAGGTAAAGATTGATCGCAAAACGCGCTTGGACTGGGATAGTCTGCGCAAAAAAGTGAAAAAAGGTATGCGTAATGCGACGCTGATGGCTATCGCCCCGACTGCTAACATCGGTCATGTGGCGGGTACGACGCCGGGTATTGATCCGCAGTTTGCCCAGATTTTTAGCCGCTCGACCTTAAATGGTAAGTTTTTGGAGGTGAATCATAATCTGGTTCGTGACTTGAAAGAGCTGAATTTGTGGGATCGTCTGAAGGATGAAATATTTGCCGCGCAGGGTGATATTCAGCACATTGACGGCATTCCGCAAAAACTGCGTGATGTCTACAAGACTAGCTTCCAGCTTAGCCCGTATGCTTTTATCGAGGTGGCGGCTCGGGCGCAGAAGTGGGTTGACCAGGCGATTAGCCGTAACATGTATCTTGAAACTCGCGATATTGATGAATATGTGGAGATTTATTCTGAGGCATGGCGCCGCGGTTTGAAAACCACCTACTATCTGCACGTCAAGCCGCGTCATCAGTCAGAGCAGACCACCGTGTCGGTGGAAAAATTAGCAGAACAGAAGATTCGAACTGGCGCTAAAACGCGTGGGTTTGGATTTGCCAAGGTTAATAAATAAAAGGAGGAGAAATGGGAATAGGTGACACAATCTTAACTGACAGAGGACCGGCAAGGGTTGTAGATATGGAATGGGGCAGGCCTGTTGTCCAGTTGGTAAGTAGTGGCCGGGAAAGCCTCACGGATGACAATAGACAAGAGCTACCATTACAAGATCAGCTCTTTGATACTCAGGTCAGTATCGGCGGGCTAAAGAAAACAATAGAGGAGGTATAACAATGGGTATTTTAGGTTCAGGACTACGCGACGGTTTATCACTGCATCCAATCCGCTATCCGTGGGCGTATGACTTATACAATCAAGCGGTGGCGAACACGTGGTTTCCTAACGAGGTGCAGCTGGTACAGGATTTGGCAGATTTTGAAAAACTCAGTGACGAGGAAAAGCATGCGCTCAAAACGGTAATTAGCTATCTCAATCCGAACGAGCTATTGATCAACAAATCACTAGCCTTTGGCATTTACCCGTATGTCAATGCCGCTGAGGCGCAGCTCTATCTGTCGAAGCAGATGTGGGAAGAGGCCAACCACTTCATGACCTTTGAATACATCATTGAGACCTTTCCGTTTGATCGCGAGGAAATTTATGCGGCGGGCTTTGGTAAAAAATCGCTGGCTGACAAGGCGGATTTCCAGAACAAGCACCTCGACGTCATGCTCGATCCAAATTTGGATATTTACTCTCTGGAGGGCAAGAAAGATTTTGTCCGCTCACTGGTGGCCTATAACATTGTACTGGAGGGCATTTGGTTCTATTCGGGCTTTATGGTCGGCATGAGTTTCCGTCAGCGTAACTTGCTGCGTAATGTCGGTACGCTGCTGGACTGGATTACCAAGGATGAGAACTTGCACTTGACCTTTGGCATCAATTTGCTGCTGACTATCTTGGACGAAAATCCAGAACTGCAAACTCAGGAATTTGCTGAAGAGATTCGCGGGCTTATCCTGCAGGCGGTTGAGCTGGAGAAAGAGTACAACAAGGACATGCTGCCAAAGGGCATCTTGGGCCTAAACGCTGATTATGTCAATCAATATGTCATGCACATGACTGACCGCCGCTTGGTTGAGCTTGGGTTTGAGCCGGAGTATAACGTAGCCAACCCAGCCAAATGGATGGCTACGGCAAACGATACGTTGGAATTGGTGAATTTCTTTGAGAGTACTAACACCAGTTACGAGGTGAATACTACGAAGTAGGATTGATGGGGGTGTCACGATGAACAAATTAGCAACAGATATTTTAGACACGGTAGAGGTGGGTGCGCTGGCAACGGTCAATCGTGATCGTACGCCACTGGTGGCGGCACTGCATTTTGCGCGGCTGGATGACGTGATCGTTTGGGTGTCAGACCCAGCCTCGCGTCACGCGCACAATGCCTTTCGCACGGGTAAAGCGGAATTTGTCGTTTGGGATGAGCAGAAAAATGCAGTATTCTTGACGACAACTGTCCGGGAAATTGTTGATGCAGCGGAGTTGGTGGCTGCTCAGAAGGCGTATGCTAAGAAGCTGGGGGGCTTTATGCCGCAAGTCGACACGCCGCGGTTTTATGCTATGCCGATTGGCCAACTTGATGAAAAAACCACAACGGAAAATTGGCTGCATTTTATTGCATAAGCGCTAGTACTAGCGTACAATAACCATAAAGCTATACTAAATATAGGGGAACATAAGAATGAATGCAGGTCAAATTATTACTGATGACATGTCTCTAGAGGAAAAGCTAAGTGCTATTGATGCGGCAATGCAGGCGGCTCAGGCAGTAGCCGATGAGCAGGCGAAAATGAGTGGTGGCATCGCCGCACCCATTGACCCGGCGAGTCTGACGATATGCGATGGTTGTGAATAAAACAACAGAGGTGTCGATTCGACGCCTCTTTTGATAAGCTAGAGAAGTGATGACGAAGAGATATATTTTTGTAACCGGTGGGGTATTGTCAGGCGTTGGCAAGGGCATCACGGCGGCGAGTATCGGTGCAGTATTACAGGCTAAAGGCATCGTCGTGTCGGCTCAGAAGTGCGATCCGTATCTGAATGTTGATGCCGGACTGCTGAATCCAAAAGAGCACGGTGAGTGCTTTGTGACCAAAGATGGCGCTGAGACTGATTTGGATTTGGGGCATTACGAGCGGTTTTTGGATTTGGAACTGACGCGGAAAAACACCACGCTGTCGGGTCGGCTGCTGCGTGATTTGATTGCTGATGAGCGGGCCGGTAAGTTTGGCGGCCAGACGGTACAGATGGTGCCGCACTTGACCAATTCTATCAAGGCGGCTATCCGCGAGGCGGCCGAAGGCGACGTTCACATCGTGGAAATTGGCGGCACCGTCGGCGATTACGAAGGCCTGAGTTTTATCGAGGCGATCCGCGGTTTTGCGTTGGATGTGGGGCGGGAAAATTGCCTGTTCGTGCACGTGGTGTACGTGCCGTTTTTGGAAGCGTCGCACGAGTATAAGACCAAGCCGGCTCAGAATGCACTGGCGGATCTTCGTGGTTTTGGCATTATGCCGGACGTGGTGGCGGTGCGGACTGAGGGTCACGACAAGCCGCCGCGCAGTATCGGCGAAAAAATTGCTATTTCGTCTGGTGTGCGCCGTGAGGGGATTATTATGATGCCAAATGTTGACACCGTGTACGAAGTGCCATTGACGGTGTACCGTGATTTGGGCAAGTTATTGGGCGAATTTACCGACAATTCAGCGGAGCCAAATTTACAGCGATGGAAACGTCTAGCTCAGCGCGATACTACTGAATATGCCAAGCGGGTAACCGTCGGCCTGGTGGCTAAATACATTGATAATTCCGACACCTACTTATCGGTGACTGAGGCGCTAAAGTCTGCCGCTTGGGCGAACAAAAGCGAGATTTTTATCAAGTGGATTAACGCCGAGACGGCTGGTGAGGCTGATTTTGCCAGCGTTGACGCCATCGTGGTGCCGGGTGGTTTTGGTACGCGCGGCGTGGAGGGTAAGATCAAGGCAGCTGAATATTGTATAAAAAACAACAAACCGTATCTAGGAATTTGTCTGGGTTTGCAGGCGGCGGTGATTGCGGCAGCACGTTTGGGCGGCGTAGCGAATGCTAACAGTGAAGAGTTTGGTGCTGAGACTGGCGCAAATGTGGTGTACATCATGGACGGCCAGCAGGGCAAGCAGTCGACCGGCGGGACGATGCGCCTCGGTGATTATCCGGCGGTGCTGAAATCTGGTTCGCTTGCTGCTAAAATGTATGGTAAAACAGAGGTAATTGAGCGGCATCGCCATCGCTACGAGGTGAATCAAGATTTTGTTCAAGCGATTGAACGGGGCGGTTTGGTAATTTCCGGTACGTCGCCGAACGGCCAGCTGGTGGAGTTTGTCGAAGCGCCGCATCATCGGTATTTCGTGGCTACGCAAGCTCACCCTGAATTTAAGTCGCGCCCATTCCGACCGCATCCGCTATTTGACGGGCTGATTCGAGCTGCCTTGACAAAGTAAAAAACTTATGCTAACATACGGCCAGATAGTACCTAAAACAAAAAGGAATAAAAATGGCTGAAGAAACAATTGAAATGCAGGATCCGCTTGATGGGACGACGCTGAGTCATGATGATGCCTCGGCGCTTGGGTATGTTTTGCGTCACGTCAAGGGTTCAAGTCCGAGTTCGGTGACGCTGCTGCAGCTGGAAGAAATGAGTCAAGAGTAAAACTGCTTGTTGTCTGCTATACTGGAAGGTATGGAACAGATTATTTCTCAGGCGGTGAAGCAACGTTTTGATCAAGATGTATCGGTGCAATTAACGCGACCCGATCCGAAGTTTGGCGATTTTGCGACGAACGTGGCGCTGCAGCTGGCGAAACCCTTGGGCAAAAATCCACGTGAGATTGCTGAGGCGATTGCCGAAGAGCTGCGTGGTCACGAGGGGCTGAGCGAGGTCAGTGTGGCTGGGCCGGGCTTCATCAACGTGACGTTAAGTGACCAAGCGGTATTGGAATCGCTGAAAGTGCGACCAGCGACTAATCGCTCAGGAAAAACAGTAGTCATTGAGACCAATTGTCCAAATCCGTTTAAGGCGATGCACATTGGTCACGCGTTGAATGCGATTTTGGCGGACACGATGGCGAATTTGCTGGCGGTAGATGGTGCGTCAGTACACCGAGTCAGTTACCACGGCGACGTCGGCACACATGTTGGCAAGAGTATGTGGGCAATTCTTCGCGAAATTGACGGCGATGTCAGCAAACTAGACGCTATTCCGGCTGATAAGCGCAACGAATTTATGAGTCGTATGTACGTTGAGGGAGCGCGGGCAGCCAAGGAATCATCAGAGGCACGCGCAGAAATTGATGAGCTAGCCAAGCAATCGTTTGTGTTGGACGATCCGCTGTACAAGCAAGTGTATGAGATTTGTAAGGCCTGGAGTTTTGATGAAATTGACGCCAATGTGGCGCGGCTAGGCAATGTGCCAATTGAACGGCGTTATGTCGAGAGTGAAACCGAAGTACCGGGTAAAGCTTTGATCAAAGAAAAAACCCCAGAGGTCTTTACCAAATCAGATGGTGCATATATCTTCAAAGGTAGCCAGTATGGTGCGTTTGATAATGTGTTCATCGGTTCGCACGGCAATGGGTTGTACGGCGCGCACGATATGGGGTTGATTCAGCTGAAGCACCAGGATTATCCAAACCTGGACTTGTCGATTACCGTCAATGGCGAAGAGCAGGCGGCGTATTTCCGCGGGGTGATCGCGGCTAGTGAACTTGCAATTCCAGAATTGAAAGGTAAATTGTTTAATTATGCAACTGGTCTGGTTAAGCTAACGACTGGCAAGATGAGTTCGCGCACCGGTGAGGTGATCACCATTGGTTGGTTGTTTAACGAGTTCAAGGAAGCCATCATACAAGCAGGCGGCGAGCCAACCGACGAAGTGGTGGCGGGTGCACTGCGCTATCAATTCTTGAAGGTGAAAATCGGTAGCGACGTCGTGTTTGACATCAATGACGCGGTTAGCTTGACTGGTAACACTGGTAGCTACCTGCAATACGCACACGCTCGGGCGCGAGGTATTTTGGCAAAATCTGAGCAAGCAGTTGCGTTCCCGAAAGAATTGTTTGACGAAGATCGGCTGCTCGTTAGGAAACTGAGCGAATACGCTGAGGCGGTTAACCATGCTACCGAGAGTCTAGAACCGCACCACATCTGCACCTACCTGTTTGAGTTGGCGCAGGAGTTCAATCGCTATTACGAGAAGAATCAAGTTGTCGGTAGCGACAAAGAAGCACACCGCGTTGGTTTGGTGGCGGTATATGCTGATATTTTGAAGGCAGGGCTGACGATCCTTGGTATCGTCGCCCCTGATAAATTGTAAAATATTAGTAAATATTGTATGATACAGCAGAGATGGAAGAGTATCTTTCTGCTAATTTGATGACGCCTAAACGGCAATTAGTTAAGGCTGAGCCAGGCCTACGACGTGAGCTTTTATTAGACTCGCAGCAGCTGAAGTTGATTCGTGCGGTGTATGAACAGTCTCCGCAGACGTTTAATGATGCGACGAAAGCGGCAGTTGACATAGCACGGGTGGTACGACAAACGGTGGATTTTGCTCCGACTTTGGCTAACTCGCCGCTCCTGGATGCAGGTGAAGTTGCTAGTCGTGAGGCGACAAATTGTTTTGGCCATGTCATTATTGCCTCAGAGTGTCTGGAGCAGCTCGGAATTGAGCATTTTGTCAGTTATGCGAATCAGCACGCCATGGTGACACTATTTGATCGGGGCAGTGAGCGAGCCTTTTTGCTCGATGTGGCAACGGAGGAGCTATGTTGTGATATGACTGGCGTGATCGGCAGCGGTGCGCCCAACCCGCTTGACCAGCTAGCAATGGGTGAGTTGCGGGCAGTGAATACATTTTTTTCAGGGGAACTCTTGAAACGGCTACCGCCGTCGATTGATAGGCAAAAGTTTATTAATTCAAGGCCATGGTTGTCATTTGATGCTATCGATGCGGCACAATCTCACGAACATAAGCCTCGAAATCGGATATTACAATTCTTAACATTACCCTCAGTACCGGGGCGTATGTTGTTGATTCAGCAGTACAATGCTGCCCGACAAGCGGAGTCGGGCGATATCGAAGCAGCGAGTGAAGAGCTGTCGGAATTATCAGGGATATATCTTGATGTTGACTCGCGAAATAAACTGAAAGAACTTGCTAGGTTGCGTAGTAGGTTAATATCGGCGAAAAAATATGATGAAGCTATTGGGTTAGCGGTTATGGCAAGTGAGAGCCTAGTTCCAGGTGATAGGTCGATCAACCAATTCTTTTTACCTGATACGTTGCGATATATTGCTGAAAAAATGCGTAGTAGAGAGCTGGCGAAATGGGCGTTAGCTGGTTATGAAAGGATACCGAGGAGCTCGTTGCAGGTAGGTAAATTTGTCGCAGCTAAGAAACTTTTGCGTAATTTGTAAAATTTTATGCTACAATCAAGATGTTACTTAACATAAAGGAGTTTTTATGGCAGAGAAGAAAGTGGCCAAGAAGGCGACCACTAAACAGACGACTGCTAAGAAATCAATTGTCAAAAAACCAAGTGTGGCAGCGTTGAAGGAAAAGGCAGCGGCAGTCAAAGGTCATGGCGGCGGTTTCATGACATTTATCCGCGAGCAGGGTGTGGTTGGCCTGGCTGTCGGTCTGGCGATCGGTACTGCGGCTGGTGATACGGTCAAGAAATTGGTGACAGCATTTATCGATCCGCTAGTTCAGCTGATTGTCGGCTCGCAGGAGGGTTTGCAGGCAGCATCATTCTCCGTTGAGATTGCTGGTCGCAAGGGTGAATTCCTGTACGGTGCATTTGTTAGCTCACTGATCACGTTGTTGGCAGTGGCCTTTGTTGTGTACGCGATTATTCACTTCTTGAAGCTGGATAAATTAGACAAGAAAAAAGACTAATCAGGTTTTAAAGACAAATCCGCCGGATACATTGCGGCGGATTTTTATATGAAACAATTTATGTCGGAACAGGGCACACGGCCTTTAGTGCGACAGTATGGTGTCTAGCGGTCTAGGAAATTAGCGTGCCGACTGATTCACCACTGGCGGCTCGGGCGATATTGCCGTCGGTGAGCAGGTCGCAGATGATGACTGGTTTATTTTCCTCGGCGGCCAGCCCGATGGCAGCCTTGTCCATAATGGTGATATCGGGGTTGGTGAGGATTTGGTCGTAGTTAAGATGGTCAAATTTAACGGCGTCAGGGAATTTGGTCGGGTCTTTGTCATATACGCCGTCGACTTTCGTCGTTTTGATCACGACGTCGCACTGCATCTCGAGGGCGAGGTTGAGAGCGGCGGTATCGGTAGTCAGGAAGGGCCGGCCGGTGCCGCAGGCAACGATGACGATACGGCCCTTTTTGATGTGACTGAGAGCCCGGCGATAGGTGTATTGATCGATAAATTGATTGACCTCGACGGTTGAGAGCGCGCGGGTCGGTAGGTCGGCATCGTTGAAGACGTCAGCTAGGGCAATGGCGTTCATTAATGTCGAGAGCATGCCGATGTTGTGGGCTGAGACGGGCTGGATGCCGTGGCCAATGATTTGGTTGCCACGGACATAATTGCCACCGCCAACCATGATGACGATTTCGGCGCCGGACGTTAGGGCTGGTTTGATTTGTTCGGCGATCCAGCGAGCTCGCTTAGGGTCGAAGCCACTGGTAAACTTGCCCTGTAATTGTTCGCCGGATAGTTTGAGAAGTATACGTTTGGTCATTGCCTCAGTATAGCATAGGACCTAGATCGCTTAACAGCTTACACAGGAAGGAAGACGGCTAATTTGACAATTTTTTATTTTATTGATATATTAGAAAAATATGGAAACACTAATTCCGGCGCCAGGGGACGTTAAAAAATCTCGGTTTTCACAGCTACTTGGGGGCGGTAAACGCCGTATAGACTTAGGGGGAACGAGCCCCAAACTCAGCAAATATTATGATGAGTCTTCGGAGAATTTTTGCTGCGTACCGATTAGTAATCCAGAAACTCGTTGCAACGAAATATATGAATATGAACTATCCAATGAAGCTATAGAGAGGGCTAATTTAGGATTTGAACTGGAGGAATTGCCATCGTTTATTGGCATAAAAGGCGGTGCGGCTCGCCAAGCTTTAGAAGCGTTACTACACAGTGATCGTCAACTCACGCGGCCGCGCGATGTTGACTTAGTGGTTTTAGAAGAGGCTGTTAGTAGTGGTGGCTACGATCCAGATGATGTTGAGGCAATAGCACGTGAGCTTTCGATGTATTTTTCACCGCGTGATGCAATGAACGGTTACAATGCAGAGCGTGTCAAGTCGGTGGCTAAATTTATGCGTCAGCACGATTTCACGATTAATCAGGTACTCATATACAAAAACGATAGCGATGACTGGAAGCTGCTAGCTAGTACGCAAGCAGTATTGGATACAACTGAGCACATAATCAGGCCAACAATATTTGAACATAACACCGATCGTAACTATAGAATTGGTAATAAGTTGGCGCTCAAGGCGGTGCGACTTCTTTCGGAAATGCAAGTTCAAGGGATTGATGATGCGAGCATCAGGAGTGTTGAGCTGCCATACGGTATTTATGGAGATCCAAGAGACGCTTATTTTATGCAAGTATTACAACTAGATAAGGCGCTGGAGGTCAGTTATAGGGTAGCTGAGCGCTATGTTCGTAACCTAAAGCGCCACGGAATGATGCCATATGGTTGTGAAGAGATGGAGACTACCGAGCTGTACCATGAATTGATTAATCGTACAGATTTTGTTTCATCTGAGGGCGCACTTAATACTATTAGGGTTGAAGAGGAGCGGTGGCCGGAATTTAGTAGTTCCATTGAATGTTTGCTGCGGCAAGTACCAGAACAGTTTTCTCGAGATTACTACGACGCCAAAAAGTGGTAAAATAGAAATATGAAAGCGAAATTCAAGCCACAACGTATTTTATGGTTAGATATGGAAATGACAGGACTAGATCCAGTGGAGGATTTTCCGATTGAGGTGGCGATGATCGTGACCGACTGGGAATTTACCGAGATTGCTCGTTTTGAGGGTGCGGCGCATTGGTGTAGCGAGAAAATGCAGGCGCGATTTGATAAGAATAAGTCGTTTTGGTATGGCGATGGTGCGGCCGCGCGAGAGCAGTTGATAGCGCAAAACAGGATCACCAAGACAACCAAGGCACAGCTCGAGCGCGATATCTTGGCATTTCTAGATGAGCATTTTGATGACGCACCAATTTTACTAGCGGGCAATTCAATTCATCAAGACCGGCGCTTTATCGACCATTGGTTCAAGAAATTTTCGAAACGCCTCCACTACCGGATGCTGGATGTCAGTGCTTGGAAAGTGGTGTTTGAAGGGAAATACGGCAAAAAATTTGCCAAACCAGAGGATCACCGAGCGCTGGAGGACATCCGCGGCAGCATCATGGAACTGCAATATTATTTGAAGAAGGTGAAACGCTAGGCCTATCGGCTGGCATATCCACAGCCGCTGAATTATTTGACAAAAGTATGCTTGCCTGATAATCTCTTGACAAAAGGAGTTGGAAAATGCGTGCAGTAAGTTCTGAACTACAGCAATATATGGCTGGGCTAACGAATGAGATTTCGCGCGGTCATTTTGATAGGGCTGTGTACCTTGGCAAAAAAGCATTGATGATGGAGGAGCTGCGCGGCCCTGGCAATGAATCACTGCTCGGAGAGGTATATCGTAATATGGCCGCCGCGAGTGATCGTTTGGGTCGAAATGACGCGGCGCTCAACTATATTGATCAGGCATATGATATTCACGATACAGCGGTCAATGAGAATTCTGGAGTTGAGACGCTACGCGAGCGGTCGGCCACGGCATCATATGTTGGTATATTTGCATTAAAGGCGTATCTATTGGCAGACGGTAGGGATGAAGCGTTGGCAGACAAGGCGCGACTTATGACGCGGCAAGCTGCGCTGGACATGGCAAAAGTAAATCAGCTCTCTAAAGAAGAGAACGCTGACCAGTATGAGATAAATATGGCATCCCGCTGGGGTATGATTGAAAGTCTAGTAGGTAATAAGCAGCGAGGTTTGGCGTTGGCGGGCCGGGCAATCCGATTAGCGTGGCAATCAGAGCGGAATCAGCAAAAGGGTTTGACGGGGCGAGATATTCTCAGGGCGCGAACACGAGCGGTGCTTCGCGGTATGGCAGCTGTGGCGGTAAATGCCGCAAGTCGATTTGGCGCGACGCGGGGTATGGCTGAGAAAATTGCTCTTAAGACATTGTGATTGTATACTGAGAGCATGACCCATAAACAATTTGAAGAGTTTATCCTCAGTTTGCCCGGTGTGTGGCTGGATTATCCATTTGGCGAGGATGTTGCGGTGTATAAATTTGGCAAGAGTAATAACGGTGCGGGAAAGATGGTGGCGCTAGTGGCGGAGGGCTCAAAGCCACTTAGAGTTAGTCTGAAGTGCGATCCATTGCTGGCTGAGAATCTCCGCGAGAAGTACGAGACGGTCTTGCCGGGCTATCATCTGAATAAGAAACATTGGAATACCATCATTTGTTCAGGACAACTGAGTGACGAAGAAATTTTTGATTTAGCGCGGCTGAGCTATCGGCTAGTGGCGGAGTAAGCAGGACGGCGGGGCTAATCGCTGAGAAAAGTGGTGCTGATCCGCCCCTAGCTGATGGCAGAGCGAGTAAATCTATGACTTTTCCGAATCACCGGTGATCGCCATCAGCTGTTTGCGCACGTTGGTGAGGTCGGAAATAGTTTTTTCGAGAAATTCAATTGTACTCTTGCTGCGCGAGCCTTCTTTGATACGATTCATCATCAACAGCGTGTCGGCTAGCTCGGTATTCATGGTGTAGGCATAGGTGTTATCGAGGTCGGCATTGAGATAGGCCTCTTCGAATTTTTCCTCGAGTTTTGTTGGTGGATCGAGTGCAGTGATGTTTTTGAGGTCTTTTTTGACGTCGATATTCTGGGCGGCGGCTGGTGTCTCGATGGACTTATTGGCAGTGGTGAGAACAGCGGTAAGCGAGCTATTAGCATCTTGGAGTTGGCTGGATTTGAGACGGGGAGTAAATTTCTCGGAGACGGTTTGGAGTTTTTGCAGACGAGCAATGAGGTTATTCAATGAAGGGCCGCGGGAAGCGTTCTGGGCGGCGTTAATAATAAAGACCAGACCGAGTAGTCCGATGATACCGAGAACGAGCAAGATAATTTTGGATTTTTTATCAAAGCCTTGTGGCGCTGGCGGTGCAGAAATCTGATTGAGATAATCAATACCGGTCGGTACGTCATAGTCATTATATGGCTGCATACACCCATTAAAGCATAAACAACAACAGAGGTAAAGGGTGATATAATAAAAACCATGAATGATGCCAAAGAAGAAGTGCGGGCGCGGCTGAATATTGAGGACGTGATTGGTGAATATGTTCAGCTGAAGCGGGCGGGTCGTAATCTGAAGGGGCTGAGTCCATTCACTGATGAGCGGACACCGAGTTTTATGGTGAGTCCAGAAAAACAGATTTGGCATGATTTTTCTTCGGGCAAGGGTGGTGATATTTTTACGTTTGTGATGCTGGTGGAGGGGATGGATTTTCGTCAGTCGTTGGAGCATTTGGCGCGCAAGGCGGGCGTGGATTTGAGCTTGTTTTCCCGCGGTGATGGACGGACGGCCAAACGGCGAGCCCGGGCACGGGAGGCGTTGAAATTAGCAGCGAATTTTTATCAGCAAAATTTGGTGAAAAATTCGACAGCGCTCGAGTACGCGGTGAAAAAACGGCGGCTGAATCGGCAGACGATCGGTGATTTTATTATTGGCTATGCGCCAGATCAGGGCGATGCACTGACGAAAGCGCTGGAAAAGCGGGGATTTTCGCGCCGAGAACTGGCTGACGCAGGGCTGGTGAATCGGTTCGGCGGCGACCTATTTCGGGGACGGCTGATGGTGGCCTTGAGCGATAGCAGCGGCGAGGTGGTCGGCTTTACGGGACGAATTATTCATGACGACCCCAGGGCGCCAAAGTATCTGAATACGCCGCAGACGCTGCTGTTTGATAAATCGCGCCATATTTTTGGGCTGTATCAAGCGAAAGAGGCGATTCGTAAAAGCGACGCGGCGGTGATCGTCGAGGGGAATTTGGACGTGGTTAGCAGCCACCAAGCTGGCGTCAAAAATGTGGTGGCGACGGCAGGAACGGCGATGACCCTGCAGCATCTGAAGGCGCTGAGCCGGCTGGCAGGGCGGATTTGTGTGGCGTTTGATGGCGACCGAGCGGGCGTGAGCGCAACGGAGCGGGCCATCAATTTGGCGCAGGAAATTGGTGTGGAATTAGAGGTGGTGAGCCTGCCGGATGATGTAAAAGATCCGGATGAATTGATCCAAAAAGACCCGGCCTTGTGGCAAGCGGCGGTTGAGCGGGCGCAGCCAGCCGTCGATTGGGTAGTTGCTCGGCACGCCGAAATGGAAGATTTGGTGACGGCCGAGGGCAAGCGGCGATTTTCAACAACTGCGCTGAGAATCGTGCGCGGCCTGAAAGATCCGGTGGAGCAAGAGCATTATTTGGCGGTGATTTCTGAGAAAACTGGCGCTAGCCTCGCGGCGCTGCGGGCAAAGCTGGGTGCTGAGAGACTGGCGTCGCCCGCTCAGCTCAAAAAACCAAAGATTGAAAAGGCGACTCCCAGCAAGCCTCGTGACGAATTAGCGGACATCATCGTCGGCCTGGCGCTCAGCCAGCCGTCGACTCGGCGCTGGGTCGGGGCGCTTGAGGCGGCAAACTTGGACGAGCCAGCTCGAGCAGTAGTGACGGCGCTGCAAGCTGAGCCGCTACTTGACGTAGAAAAATTGCCACGTCCCTTGCAAAAATTTGAGCAGTATGTGAAAATAGTACAGTTAAAAAGTGAACGCCGCTACATGGACTGGGAACCAGAAGCTCTGGACAGTGAAATGGCGCGTTTGGTAAAGCAATTGATACGTAAACACCGCGACACAAAAAAACAACAATTATTAGAAGATTTGCGTGAGGCTGAGGAGCTCAGCGATGAGGCGCGGGCGCGCACCTTGCGGCAGCAGC
Organism: uncultured Candidatus Saccharibacteria bacterium; assembly: GCA_963516175.1. Classification (GTDB taxonomy): domain Bacteria; phylum Patescibacteriota; class Saccharimonadia; order Saccharimonadales; family Saccharimonadaceae; genus Nanosynbacter. Next base: position 32,084 of record CAUPZG010000006.1, read on the forward strand.
TGAACGCACTGATTAAGGAGAATGTGTGAACGACGACCAGCAATACACCACGACCAATGACGATCCACTTGAGCCAGATTTGACGGCGGTACATGATGACGAGGAGATGGAAGATCTCGAGGCATTAAGCACCGGCCAGTATCTGGATGATATTTCGGACGATTCGGTGCGGTTGTATCTGCGTGAGATTGGTAAAATCCCGCTATTAAGTTCGGATGAGGAAATGGAGCTGGCGCGGCGGATCATCGAGGGCGACAAGAAGGCCAAGGACAAGATGGCCGAGGCGAACATGCGTTTGGTGGTGTCAATTGCTAAGCGGTATTCGGGCCGTGGGTTGGATTTTCTGGACTTGATCCAGGAGGGCAATACTGGCTTGCTGCGCGCCGTGGAGAAGTTTGATCCGGACAAGGGCTTTAAGTTTTCGACCTACGCGACGTGGTGGATTCGCCAGGCGATTACCCGGGCGATCGCTGATCAGGCGCGGACGATTCGCATCCCCGTGCACATGATCGAGACGATTAACAAGCTGGTGCGGACGCAGCGGCGGCTCACTCAAGAGCTGAACCGCGAGCCGACGATGGAAGAACTGTCCAAGGAAATGGACATGGAGCCGGAAAAAATTGAGTACATCAATAAAATTCGGCAAGAGACGTCGAGTTTGGATGCTGGCATCGGGCGTGATGGCGACGAGGAAGATTCGGTGCTGGGTGATTTCATCGAGGATGAAGATACAATTTCGCCAGAAGAATCAGCGACCAATCAGCTGCTGAAAGAAAAGGTGGCTGAGGTGCTGTCGAGCCTGTCCGATCGCGAGCAAAAAATTGTGCGCATGCGGTTCGGGCTGGACAATGGCGGCAAAAGCCATACGCTCGAGGAAGTCGGCCAACAATTTGCCGTGACGCGCGAACGAATTCGCCAGATTGAGGCGAAGGCTTTGGCGAAGCTGAGAAAGCACAAGGATGCTAAAAAGTTGTATGAGTATTTGAGCTAGGTGTTACTTATCACCGACTTCCAGCGGGGGCTTCACCCCATTCGCCACATCACGCTGTAGGGCCATTGAATCCTGCATTGCCCTGACGACGTGTGGGTTCACCCCTTCGGGCGGCTCCTCCATGAGAGCTTTGAGCTGGTTGAATTCTTTTTCTCGAGCTTCTATTTGCTTCGTCTCCTCATCAGTCAATCGTGCCGCTTGCGTCCCTTTCTCGCCGAGTTTGCGTGCGGTGGTATCGCTCGTCTTGCCTACTTCTGCCTGACTTGACTCTCCCTCTTGCTGCTCCAAGGGTGATGTTTGTTGTGGTAGTTTGTTAGTGTTATCGTGTTCCATGTTTGTAAATATAGCATATAATTTACTTTTTTGCAACCATATGCAGTAAGATGGTTTATGGGTGGTGATAATTTAGCACTGCTCAGGCGCCTTGCAAAAATGCTCGTGGTGAGTGATGGCCTCCAGCTGTGCGTATAGCTCATCCAGTCCGCGGTCATTCATCACGAAATAGTCGGCAATGGCAATTGGCCCGCCTTTTTCTAGGTTTTCAATTTCCGACCAATCACGTTGGTCAACTTCCCGTGGCTGCATCGGCCGCTCGGGGCGTTTGGCCATGCGTTGATAGCGCAGGTGCTTTGGTGTGACGACGGCGATGACGGACATCTGGCCAGGGAATTCGTGCTTGAGGATTTTGTATTCGCTCCAAGTGTACAAACCGTCCAGGACAATGAGCTTTTGGCCAGCGTCAATCAAGTCGTGCGCGGACTTGACAACACGCTTGACCACGAAATCTTTGCCTTCACGCCGGCGAATTTCCTCACGGAATTTTTGCTGATTATCCCAAGTCGGTTCAATACCGGCCTCTTCCATGGCTTTGTAGATGACGCCACCAAAGTAAATTTTTGGAATGCCCTTTTTGGTGAAATATTCGACCGCCGAACTTTTACCGCTACCAGCCAGACCGACCAGGGCGATGATTTTTGCGTGTGGTTGTATCATGTTGTTAGTATAGCAAATTTGATATACTGAGTATATGAAACGTTTGGCAGTCATCGACGGAAAATCAGTGTTTTACCGAGGGTATTACGCTATGCCGGGGCTGAGTACGGCGGATGGTACGCCGACCGGCGGGGTGTATGGATTTGTGAGCTTGGCAATTGAGCTGATTAAGAAATTGGAGCCGGATTATGTGGCGGTGGCGTGGGACAAGCGTGGTACCAATATTCGTAAGCGGCGGGAATTATACCCAGAGTACAAGGCGGGTCGCAAGCCAGCGCCCGATGATTTTTATCAGCAAATTCCGATTTTGATGGAACTGCTGGATGCCTTTGGCTGGCCGCTGTATGAGTTGGATGATTATGAGGCGGACGACATCATGGGCGCGTTTGCCAGGCAAGCGGAAGCGCGCGGCGTGCAGACCTGTCTGTTAACATCGGATTTGGATGCGCTGCAATTGGTGTCGCCCCTCACCAAAGTCTACGCCATGAAAAATGGCCTGAGGAATATTGAGGAATTTACGGCGGAATATTTTGAACAAAAATATGGTATTCGGACGGACCAGTTTTTGGATTTGAAAGCGCTGAAGGGTGATTCGAGCGATAATTTGCCGGGCGTACCGGGCGTTGGTGAAAAGACGGCGGTGAAATTATTACAAGCATATGACACACTGGACGGAGTGTATGCACATTTGGATGAGCAAAAAGGCGCTTTGCGGACAAAACTGGAGAGTGGTCGGGAATCGGCATATTTGACTAAGCAGGTGGCGGAGATTTGGACTGACGCGCCAGTGGAGCTGGACTGGGAAGTAGCCGATGTTAACGACTGCGACTTTATGCAGGTGGCGGAGATTTTGCGAAAATTGGAGTTTCATTCGCTGATTGGGCGATTGCCGCGGACAATGCAGGCAGTGGACGAGGTAGCAGAGACGGTGGAACTGGAATTGCCGCGCGTCGAAGATTTACCGGCTGAGCCGCTGTTTGAGGCGGAAAATAGTATCTATATTGACCCGCTAGAACCGGACATGGTGTATATCAATGCCAAATCTGACGTGGCGTGGCGCGCAAAGGTTAGCGAAATTGGTCAACACGTTTGGCAGTTGTTGGCGCAGGGTGTGGTGATCGTGGCGGATGTCAAGGAGTTGTATCACGTGCTGGATGCTCACGGTGTGACGGTGCGTTTTCATGAGGTCTGGGATGTTGGGCAGGCGGCGTTTTTGATTGATCCACTTAGGCGCGATCGTAGTATGGCAGCGCTGGCCGGTGATTTTTCTGAGGATAATTCTGTGCCGTGGCAGCTGGCACGCTTACGCCAGATTTACCGCCAGCAGCAGGATTATATGGCGACGCATCAGCAGATTGCTCGGGTGCTGCGTGAGTTTGATTTTCCGGTGATTTGGCCGCTATTTCAGATGGAAAGGCGCGGCATGAAGCTGGACACAGCGCTGCTTGAACAGATGGGCGAGGAGCTGAGGGCGGAGGTGAGTCAGCTTGAACAACAAATGTATGCGATGGCTGGGCGCGAGTTCAATGCCGCTAGTCCAGCGCAGCTGTCTGAGGTGTTATTTACCAAGTTGCAGCTGCCGACGGCTGGCATTAAAAAGGGCAAAACTGGCTATTCGACGGGACAGAAAGAGCTGGATAAATTGCGCGGGCAACACCCAATTATTGAGCTGATTGAGCGGTACCGGGAGCTGACTAAATTGATCAGCACGTACATTGAAGCACTGCCGAAGTTGGTGGCCGAGGACGGGCGGATTCACACCACGTTTAATCAAGACGTCACCAGCACTGGGCGGCTGAGCAGCACCAATCCCAACCTGCAGAATATCCCAGTGCGAACGGAATTGGGCCGGAAAATTCGCCAGGCGTTTGTGCCGAGTGGGGGCAAAGTGTTTGTTGGTGCGGATTATTCACAATTTGAGCTGCGGCTGGCGGCGGTGCTGGCGGGCGATGAACAGCTGATTAACGATTTTAATAGTGACGTTGATATTCATACCAAGACGGCGGCCGAGACCTACGGCGTGCCGATGGCCGAGGTGACGAAAGCACAGCGGCGAGCGGCCAAAGTGATTAACTTTGGGGTGCTGTATGGCATGAGTCCGCATGGCTTGGCAGCAGCTACCGGCATGACGTTTACTGAGGCGAAGCGGTTTATTAAACACTATTTTGCGGTGCGCCAGCCAATCCGCCAATATCTGGATACAATTTTAGTTCAAGCGCGCGAACAGGGCTTTGTTGAGACCTATTTTGGTCGGCGGCGGCCCACACCAGACGTTAAGTCGAGCAATTTTATGGTACGTTCGGCAGCTGAGCGGGCAGCGATGAATATGCCAATTCAGGGAACGGAAGCAGATTTGATGAAACTGGCGATGATTCAGCTGGAGGACAAATTAGCTGGGCTAGCCGAGCCAGTCTTGCAAGTTCATGACTCGATTTTGGTAGAATGTCGAGCAGCGGACGCCGAGCGAGTCGGAGAAATCATGCGCAGAGAAATGGAAGGTATTTGTCCGGAACTACCAATTGCGCTAAAGGTGGATGTCGGCGTAGGGCTGCACTGGGACGAGGTATAGCCGAGGCAATAAATGCAAAACTGGCAGAATATGGTATAATCAACCCATGAGGCGTACGTATAATTCGTTTAATTCTTTTTCCCGGTTTGTGCCAATTTTGCTCGTTATCATTATCACCATCGTGACCATTGTTGCGATTATCAGCATCAGCCGGTCAATATTTGGTGGCAATGAGCAAAAGCAGCAACCAGAGACAACTGAACAGAAAAAAAGTGACTTACTACAAACTGATGAAGGCCGATCGGTCAGACTGACAGTGCGTGGCCCGATTGTCGCTAATGAAAAATTCCGTTCATATCAAGTAACTATTGCACCAGCTTCGCGAACAATGACGACGTACGAGGGGTATATCGAGAAGCAGCTAAACACCAAGCAGCTGGACAATAATTTCAAGGCGTACGAGGAACTGGTGTATGCACTAGACAAGCGCAAGATGATGGAGGGCCGGCAGCTGAGCGACGAGCAGAATGATCTGCGTGGTATTTGTGCAACGGGCAAGGTGTATAAATTTGAATTGTTGATGAACGGAACGCCGATCAAGGCGCTATGGACGTCAGATTGTGGCGGCTCCAAGGGCTCGGCCGTTGCTAATGTCGAGGAAATCGTCGATATGTTTATCAAGCAAATCCCTGATGGCAACAAGATGGCCACCGCTATCGGGTTGTATCAGCGGGATACGTTGTTTAAGTTTTAGGAGCCTCCTATGCCGGAACTTCCCGAAGTCGAGACAGTTCGCCGCGGGTTGGCAGAGCTACTGCCAGGTCAAGTGGTGGTGCGAACGGCAGTGTTTGACTCGCCAAAAAGTTTCCCAAATGCGCCGGCTGATGTTAAGCAATTTTTGTATGGCGCGCGCGTGACGGCGGTGCGGCGACGGGCAAAGGTGCTGATGATTGATCTGGATACGCAGTATTCGTTGGTGATACATCTGAAGATGACGGGGCAGTTGGTGTTTCGTCAAGGCTCTCGCCATAGCGTTCGGGTATCCCCAAAAAAATCTCGGGGCCCACGTAACGTTGCCCACAATTTTTCTGCGGATACCGCTCGCGAGATCGACGACTTTGCTGGCGGGCATCCGAATGATAGTTTGATTGGTGAGCTGCCGGATCGGTCGACGCGGGTGCAGATTGATTTTACCGATGGGTCACGGCTGTTTTTCAATGATCAGCGCAAGTTTGGCTGGGTAAAATTGCTGCCGACTGATGAAGTAAAAAACCTGCCGTTCATGCAAAAAGTTGGGCCGGAGCCACTTGATCCTCAGACGCGCGCCAAGGATTTCATCCAGCGGATTCGTCGTCACCAGAATTCGATGATTAAGCCAGCGTTTCTTGACCAGACGGTAATCGCAGGCGTTGGTAATATTTATGCGGACGAGGCGCTGTGGGCAGCGCGTCTTCATCCGCAAACGCGGGTAAAGAACATCAGTGATCAGCAGTTGAATGCATTATTTACTGAGTTGCGGCGCATCTTGCAACTCAGTATTGATCAGGGCGGCTCGACGGATAAAAATTATGTTGACGCCGAGGGCCAGAAAGGGAATTATCTGACATTTGCTCATGTGTTTCGCCGCGAAGGCCAGGCCTGCCACCGCCACCCCGACCAAGAAGTCATCAAGTTAAAAGTCGGCGGCCGCGGTACGCACATTTGTCCGGTGTGCCAGGTGGAAGTTATATGATCTATCTCTTTCACGGCGACAACAAATTTGAGAAGCGGGCGGCGCTTGCGGCGCTGGTTGGTGATATGGCGGTGGTGCGGCGCGACGGTGAAGAACTGACGGCCGCCGAGGTCTGTGAGGTGGTGATGGGGCAGAGTTTGTTCACGCTAGAGCAGGCAGTGGTCATTACTGATGTGAGTCAGAATGTAGCATTGTGGCGTGATTTGCCGGAGCTACTTAGCGGCGTGGCGACCACGGTTGTCCTTCTAGAGACGAAGCTTGATAAGCGCACAAAAACGTATAAGTGGCTGCAAAACCATGCCGAGGTAAGGGAATACGCTCATTTCACTGAACGCCAAAAACCGCAGCTGAGCGCGTGGTGTGTTGAGCAAGCCAAGGTGCATGGGGCAGTGTTGACAGTGAGGCAGGCGACGACACTGATTGATCGGTTGGGGTTTGATCAGCTGCGGCTTGATTTGGTGTTGCAGCAGTTGGCGTTGGCCGGTGAATTAAATGATGAGCTGATCGATGCACTAGTGCCGCTGGCTCCGGCTGAAAGTGCGTTTGAGTTGTTTGCGGCAATGCTGGATGGCGACCGGGGGAAAGTGCGCGCGATCATTGCCTATCTCGAGGCGGAGAGCGGTGATGATGGGGCGTACCAGACGCTGGGGCTATTGGTTTCACAATTGGTGCAGCTGAACGCGCTGGTGCTATCTGGCGGTGACGCGGGGGCGGTGGCTCGTGATTTTGCGGCCCATCCGTATGCGCTGCGAAAGGTAGCGCCGTATGCAGCGCGAATCACACCAGCGCAACTTGCGGTAATTAACTCTGCCTTGGCGCAGGCTGATGAACATATGAAGACAACCCGCGTGTCGCCGTGGCTGTTGGTCGAGGCGGCACTGGTTGATATTGCTAGACATATAACATAATAAAATACTCCCGCCAACCGACGGGAGTATTGTTGATGCAACCGTGAATGGCTAGTTAGCCTCTTTGGCTGCTGGTTTTTTGGTAGTGGTTGATTTCGCAGTGGTTTTTGCCGCCGTCTTTGCTGGAGCTTTGGCGGCTGCCTTTTTAGTCGCTTCAAGCTTCACACCAGCTTCCTTGGCGATAGCTGAGAGAGCGCTCTTACGCCGAGCGGCAGTGTTTTTCTTTAGCAGGTTCTTCTTGACAGCGGTGTCAAGCTCACTGTGAGCAGCGGCCAGTGTTGCGGCGCTTGGCTCGGCCATAAAGGCCTTGACAGCTAACTTGATGTCGCGCTTGATGCCGATATTGCGCTCGCGGCGCTTTAGGGTTTGTTTTGCCCGTTTGATGGCGGATTTGATGATTGGCATAGATTTCCTTTACCTCTATAAAT
>CAUPZG010000007.1:0-31397 GCA_963516175.1 uncultured Candidatus Saccharibacteria bacterium
TGTACCATAAATTTTACGCCTGAGCCAAAAGTTGTGACAAATAGTGTTCAGCAGAACCAAGTGTTGTCCACACAATGAACGGGTTACGACGCAGCCATGTCATCTGTCGCTTCGCTAGTTGCCAGTCAGCTGTAATAAATCGCTGCTTTAATTCACTCTCAGTAATATTTTTGTTCAAAAACTCACGAACCAACGGATAGACGTTACCTGTCATGGCCTCACTATCCCAGCCATATTTTTGAGCCAACATCATTGCTTCACCCACAACATTATTTGAAAATAATTGTTCAGACCTGAGCACAATTCTTGTTCGTAGTATTTTCTTATTCGTTGATATACCTACAACGATATTATTGCCTTTTATTACAGATTTACCTCTGTCATATCTATTTTTTTGTTCAATAGAGCGTATGAGATAGCGTTTATTTTTGTCATTTTCTGGTAATTTTATGTTGTGTATACGACAATAATATTGTAGCTCAGTTACTGTCTTTTTTTCTAACTCACTCCGGAAAATAGGACTAGGAGGTCCACCAAATTGAAAATCAAAGAGTACTGCATCAATATAAAGACCTGTGCCGCCAACAAGGAACGGTAAATGTCCCCGGGAACGAATTTCACTTATTTTCTGCAGAGTATATTCCTTAAACTGTGCAACGCTAAATGCCTCACCCGGACTAATCAAATCAAGGCCCCAATGAGGCACTGCTTCTCGCTCAGCCTTGGTTGGTTTTGCCGTACCAACATCCATATCTCGATAGATCGTCCTACTATCGGCACAGACTATTTCACCATTATATTGTTTCGCCAAATGGATTGCTAACGAGGTTTTACCGCTAGCAGTTGGCCCCGTGATAACAATTAGTGGTAATCTTGCTTCTATAGCTTCGGTCTCCATCGTCGCTCCTCAAAATCAACTATCCGCCACCTCTCATCACAATAAATACCGTCTTGCTCAAGTAACTGCTTCTGTGCATCCTGCCCGCCCGGAAAGCCGACAGCCAAGCCACCCTTTGCATTCACGAGACGGTGCCAGGGTAAATTTTCCGGGCCACCATGCGCTATCCTACCCACAATTCGTGCTGCATATGGGTATCCAGACAGCGCAGCCAGGTCACCGTATGTAGTCACCTTATTATCCGGCAGCTGCGCCATAAGAGTATAGACTCGGTCTCGCAGGCTAGCTACTAGCAATTCGCTCAATTTCTACCTCCACTTCTGACCACGAACGACATCGCACCACTCTATCCGGCAAGTTATCTGCCCTATTCCAGGTATAATCACCAAATAAGATAGCGTTACGACCAGTTTCAGAAACAGCTAAACAATGTTTCAGCTGATCATCAATTAAAACATCGGCATTAATTTGCGTGATTAACTCTGTTTTTGTCAGTTTATGAGAGCCCTCATGCACTGTATCCCATAGGCCAGAAAAGTAGACCGCGGAACTGGCAAAAATCCCCGGGAAATGCTCCTCAATCCAAAGCAGTGTGTCGCTTTGTACTTGCAAGCGACGCGAAGTAGTAATCATAAGATGATGCACTTGCGACATGTTCCTAAGCACCTCCTCCGCCCCCCCTACATGGGCATATCCCTTTATTATGCCAGAATCATGAAAGACATGGGCGCGCCGCTCTGCTTCCTCGCTGTCAACACGCCACATCTCTGACCAATGTTCACTATAATCATCAACGCTCAACCGTGTACCCCACCGCTCATTGCTAAACGCTACAAACCCGATTGCGTTTTCAGCTAGAACATCGTCAATATCGATCGCGATCCTCAGTCTACGCACAAGGCTACAACTCCCGTATATACTCAGCTAGCTCTACTAGCTCAACCTTTTCTTCACCAGATTGTGTGCGTATGCTTACAATCCGCTGCTCTTTATCTTTTGGACCAACGATAATCTGCATTGGTATTTTTACAACAGTTGCTTCACGAATCTTTTTACCAATTGATTCATTTCGTGTATCTATAGTAAATCTTACATCGTTGTATTTTATCGGTTTCATTAAAGTCACCCCTGATAAAATCGTTGTTATTTCATCAACGTAGTCTAAAACAGTGTCATTGATCGTCAAGATACGCACCTGCTCTGGCGCTACCCAGAACGGGAACCAGCCGCCCGTATGCTCAATGAAGACGCTCAAGAATCGCTCAATTGAGCCGAGCAATGCACAATGAATCATCACCGGTGTTGTAAAATTACCATCACTCTCTGTGTATTCCAAACCGAACCGTTGCGGCTGCACAAAGTCTAATTGTACCGTTGCAACCTGGTGCTCACGACCGATAGCGTCAGTTGCCATGAAGTCAATTTTTGGTCCATAAAAAGCAGCCTCACCTTCCTGCTCAAAATAGTCCAAGCCAACTTTTTCAACTGCTGATTTCAACTGATTTTGTGCAGAAGCCCATAATTCGCGTTCACCCAAGTATGCATCAGAATCATCACGATAACTGAGTCGAACTCGCAGTTTCATATCAATAGTACCGTACAATTCCTGGGCAGCGGACAATAAATTGTTGATTTCTTGTTCAATTTGATCTGGCCGACAAAAGACATGGCTGTCATCCTGGGTTAGCGAGCGTACACGATTCAGACCGCCAAGCTCACCGGTTTTCTCGTCACGATAGTCAGTAGTTGTCTCTAGGTAGCGCACCGGCATATCACGGTAGCTGCGTGGCTGGGAAGCAAAGATTTGTGTATGATGCGGACAGTTCATCGGCTTTAATGCCATTTCATCACTAGTTTCCTGACTTTTGACCAAGAACAGTTCTTCACCAAATTTAGCCCAGTGACCTGATGTTTCATACAAGTCCTTTTTGGTGATATGTGGCGTCCAGACTTTTGCAAAACCAAACTTCTGACGTAGTTGGTTCGAATACTGAGATACAAGATCACGCAAGATAGTTCCACGAGGTGTAAATAACGGTAAGCCAACGCCCACTAGAGGCGAGGTTGTATATAGATCAAGTTCCCTACCTAGCTTTCGGTGATCGCGTTGCTTGGCTAGTTCTAGTTTCTCTAAATGTTCATCCAGCTCTTCCTGCGCGGCAAAAGCCACGCCGTATAGTCGCTGCATCTGGGGATTTTTCTCATTACCACGCCAGTAGGCACCTGCGATTCGCATCAGCTTAAATGCGCCAATCTCACTGGTATTTGCAACATGCGGTCCCCGACATAGGTCCTTGAATGTACCGTTGGTATAGAACGAGACCTCGCCAAGTGCACCCTTGCCTTCGGTAATTGTGCCCATCTCTGCAGCATCTAAGTCTTTTGCTACTGTCGTCCCAGCACGTTTCAGGTCATTAAGTAGTTCCTCTTTATACGGCTGATGGCTATCCTTAGCCCATTGAATCGCTTCGTCAATTGGGCATTTTGTACAAACAAAATCTTGCTTTTCGGCAATGATTCGTCGCATTGTCTTTTCAATTTTATTAAACTGCTGCTCACTAATCTTTGTCTCGCCAAGGTCAATATCGTAATAAAATCCATTCTCAACGACCGGACCAACTCCGAATTTCGCATCTGGCCATAATCGCTGTACGGCTGCTGCCATGATATGCGCTAGGCTGTGTCGCATTGCATAGAGTTTGTCTTCACTCATAGAACCTCCTTTTTTAAAATTATAAAAGCACGCCCAACGCGTATAGCGTGCGTGCCTCGGTCCTGGAAATGAACCAGGAGGTTCCACCTTGGCGATTACTCTTGCTCCGGCTGGTTCGTGCGCCGCAACCGCTTTCACGTCGCTCGAGAGGTGGTTAGTCTCTGTCTTTGCTACTCTCCACCGTACCATAGTTAAAAGCTCCAAGCAACCCTTACGCGGTAATATTAGATAGCGTATTATAAATACTATGGCAAAGAATCAAGAAATGAATGCAGTGAGCCGAATCATGCTGCTCGAAAACAAGGTGCGGCAATTATATGAAGCAAAGCACCCCACAAGAACTGACTGGTCAGATTGGCTCTACCAGCATCATGTGTTCATTGTAGCTGATCATGCAGATCAACTAGCAAAGCAACATGGTGCAGATAGAGAGCTAGTGATAGCAGCGAGTATGCTACATGACATAGCAGACGCGGTAATGTCTCGTTTTCATGAAAACCATGCGACAGAAAGTCTCGCCATAGCACGGGCTCTCCTACAAGAGAGCGGATTCTCTAATAAAGAAATATCCATTATCGTTGATGATACTATTGCAAAGCATAGCTGCTATGACGGCGACCAACCAATGTCACTTGAAGGTAAAGTCCTTGCTACGGCTGATGCCATGGCTCATCTGACAACTGATTTCTATATCCACGCGATATGGTCGGGCGGTGCAAACAATGTAGGTCTTGATGAGATAAAACGATGGGCTACCGATAAACTCAATCGTGACTTTCATAATAAGATATGTTTTGAGGATGTTAAAAGTAGCTTGCAGAAACAATACGATACTCTGGTCGTCATGTTCTCTACGTGAGAGATAATTGCATTTACCACCTATTCCTGCTATCATGAGGACACGGGCGATTAGCTCATTTGGCTAGAGCGCTTCATTGACGTTGAAGAGGTGAGAGGTTCGAATCCTCTATTGCCCACCATCATTGTATACAATATAGAACCCTCACAACGTGTGAGGGTTTTCTGTTTTACACATTTTTATATACTTTTCCACTGGTATTTTTTATAGCGATATGACAATATATTGATATGATTTGTATAAATTGTTTTCACGACAAAACTACTACTAAAAATTCCCGTAGACACACGAAGCGTCCTGGCGTCTGGCGACGACGGGCCTGTCCAGAATGTGGTACAGTCTTTACGACATACGAACGAGCTACATTAGATGAGCATACAGTACAAGCACGAGATGGATCAGCCAGCCCATTTAATCTTGGAAAGCTCATTATAAGCATTAGCCGTAGCTTTCAGCATAATGAGCACGCTGCCACCTACGACAGCTACTTCCTCGCACAAACCGTACAGGAACACATTATCGGTCAGGGTAAGTTACTATCTGCGCAAGTTATTGCCCAGGCGACACACATAGTTCTACAACGTTACGATCCAGTAGCAGCAATTCAATACGCTGCTCAGCACCACCTCATTACTTCTCGACGACGCGGGCGGCCTTCGACCGCTTACGTGCAGTCGCCTTCTGACGAGCACTAATCGCCGCTGTAGCTTTTTCAGTGACATCAAACTTATCAAGATACCAACCAACTAGTAGGCGAGTTTGTGCGGTAAATGCCGCAGCAGAGCTATAAACAATGGCCGTTACCGGCATCAGGACCCACTGCAGTAGCATCCAGATATTCCGGCGGCGCGTATACCGAACTGGACGTGGCGGCAGAAGTTTAAAGGCGCTAAAGATTGCTATCGCCATACCGATTAACGCAATTTGCTGTAGGGTACTCACTGTATCGGGTAATTGATGCGCAGCGACACTACGGGCAGCCTCGGCATTAATAATAAGCGGTACCCAGCCACCAAAAGCGATCAGAATTGAAACACAGGCCAACGTTACATGTCCATCGAGCAACCTGACAAATCGCGAAAAGCCAGCCAAAAATGGCACATTACGCTGCTTAGTAAAGACCCACTCGCCAACATATGCAACATCAGACGCCCCATATGCCCAGCGACGAAGCTGAATAAACTGTGCCTTGAGTGTCTTTGTATACGTGGCCGACAATACCGCGTCTTGATAAATCGGTACATGGAGCGGCACGACCCCGTAGTTACCACCAAAATAGAAATAACTGCGCCAATACTGGTGACCATCTTCGACAATCGTCCGAACACTCCAGAAATCCATTTCCACAAGCGCATCCATCGGCTGAGCATGTGAGGCAAAATTACGCAGTGAATGAGGGCGCATTGAGCTAATAATATTCCAAAATGAGTTACCCGTCGCGACCACACGCATCGGTGCTGGTACATCCCAAATATTACTGGTAAATAGACAGACTGGTTGGTATGAATAGTGCTTGCGATCTTCACGGACGATATATTCATACGTGAGATAATCAAAATAAGCTTCATGCGGCTTGTTGTCGCAATCCATCGTCGTAACGATAACGCTACTATATGGAATGTTCTGCTCCTTGAGCCACTCCTTTAGCCAACGCCCAGCATACGTGATATTACCACCCTTGCCGATCACCTCATTCGGGATATCCTTTGGATGTTTAACGATATGAAAGGCGTGGAAATACTTACTGTAGCGTTTTTGTAGCGTCTTGGCTGTCGTATCAATATCCTTACCGCCTCGCTCCTCATATGCAAACACCATAATCATACGCTTCTTGTCGTGTGTGGTAGCAATTACCGACTTAATCGCCGGCTCAATCACTTCAATCCCCTCGTTATAAGCTGGCATGATAACTGCATTATAAATTTCTGATGGCTTTGGGAAAAACCCTGGCTGTGCAGAAGCAACGAGGCGTAGGTTTTCTTTATGCTCTGCAAAACCGACTTCTTTACGCTGCTGATCACGAATATGTGCATACGCCGTTTGTGGATCTTCGAGATCTTCAAGACGTGCATGCCAGTCAATCAGGCATGCCTTGTCCATTTTGGCACGACCGGCGATCATATGGTACGTAATACCGACAACGCGCACCATCATCGACAGGATGATGATAAGCAGGTAGAGCGATGCAAGCAGTGGACTAAAAATTGATAGAACGATCAGAAGAATAATCGCGCCATAACTCAATAGACCTGGTAGAATCTCTAAAAATCGATAGAACGGTTTTCGCTTACCAAGTGGTATCTCTATATCCATAATTCTACACCACCGATGCGATTACGATTATTGAATAAGCAAATAATGCCAACATGACCGATACAGCAATCGTTAACCAAAGAAATGCCAGTGCTAAATCTCGACGCTGTGCCGCTGCGAGCTTGGCGCTCAATATGATATGCCCAACCGTAATCATAAGCTGCAACACACCATACGTCCATAGCGAATACCAGTGACCGCGATATAGCCCCGTCACACTAAACGCACTGTGCTGAACGATGACCTGCGTTTCTTTGGGCTTGATAGTGATCGCAAAAGAAATGATAATCACCAACGCCAGCAAGACATTGACAACGACGAGACCGAGTAGCCAACGATCTTTCATCATCTGTTGTAATGTACTTGTAATGCGATTTTTCATACTATTCTGGAGCCGCTGACCGGATTCGAACCGGTGACCTACGCTTTACGAAAGCGCCGCTCTACCAACTGAGCTACAGCGGCATGTCTCCCCAAGGATTATAGCAGATGGGCGAGGCTTTCGCAAAGATGACAACAGGTAGGCCGGAGGCTATTTCCGCTCACCAGACTTTTGTTCAGCTGGTTGATCAAGATGCACGTAGTAGGTAACCTTCTTATCATTGATCAACTTATCAAAATTAGTTTTAAACGTTGTTAGTGGAATCTTGAGATACGAATAAGTAACTGAATTATCGTCCCGCGAGCGTGGCTGGACAAAGTAATAGCCGTCACCACCAAGCGGTTTAATAACCCCAGATATCGTGCCGTCCGCTGTTTTAATCGCCGCTTCGGTCAGACCGCCATCCTTATTAGCCTTCGGAATAATAGTCTCTGGCATTAATTGCACTCGCTCACCAAATGCCGCCGCAATATCAGCCAATGACTTACCGGACTTGAGCTGCGCTTCAACCTCCTTAACAATATTTGCCGCCGCTTCATCAACAGCGAAGGATACCTCCCAGCGCAGCAGTGAGGCCCTAATGCCATCACGCGCCTCATCAAGTGACCAACCAATCATGTCTTTGACCGCCGAACGGTAGGCCTCTTTTGACAGGCCGGCATCCTTTTGCTGACGATCCATCTCCTCATCAACCTTACGGTCATCGACTGACACATTCTTTTCTCGAGCAAGCTTGCGTACATATGCGTCCTGTACCGCCTGATTCATGGCTCGCTGGCGCTGGAAGGCAACTTTATCACCAGCCTGATCCTGCCCCTGGGTCTTAAGAACGGCCATATTACCCCGGTTATACAACAAATAATCACTATAGGAAACAAACTCTCCCTCTACCGAGCCAGCCGGCAGTGGCAAAATTTTGGTGATACGATATGCCAAATCGCTCGTGTCCTTCCAAACATAGAGCTGCAGGTATAATAGGACGATCACTGTCACGAGCCCAGCGATACTAATAAAAATCGTATTCCAGACTAGTTTATGCTTGGAATACTGTATCGGATACTTGTGTTTGCGCCCACCGGCCAGCACCTTCTCGCGATGCTCAGCGACGGTATCATTAGTAATCCGCGACGGCAGTGAATGCTTATCCTTTTTTTTAACCTTCGTTGACTTCTTTAGCACGATCACTCCTTTCAGCAGCAAGGTCCACCGCATCTTGCAGCTTATTATAAATCTCATCCGGGTGTTCAACATTTTTGATGACAAGATCACCAACAAATGTCTGAATAACTATTGTACCAAATTTGAACATTTCGCCCGTAAAGCCAGGCACAACATAGCTAATATTTTGGACTTTTGACAGCTTAAGCTCAATGACATCCTTACCAAAAAAACCATGCTGTGTTATCTGGCGCAGTCGCTGGTTCGTTACAATGTAGTATGTATAAAACCACATCAAGAAATGATAACTAAACAAAACAAGCCCAATAATAAAGCTGCCGAGAAACACCCACAAGAGATTGAGATTGTCCTGCCAGATAAGATACGGCAGTGCACCAACCGTCATTGGAATAAGCAGCAGGTAGAAGCCCTTGCGCATAGCGATAATATGTCGGCGAAATACAAATAATAACTCCTCGCCGTCGCGCTGGCCATCAAATGCTTTGTCTGGTTTAGCTTTTTTCGTCATAATTCTTTGGTACCCCGGGCAGGAGTCGAACCTACAACCTTATCCTTAGGACGGATCTGCTCTATCCAGTTGAGCTACCGAGGCACACATATAAAACCACCCATGTTAATTATAGCACGGGTGGTCGTCAGTCGCGACAAATGTTACCGAGTAAACTTTTCGTTCAATGTCGCATAATCCATCAACTCTTCAGGTTTAAACCAGTGAGCGACTTCCTGCGCTGCCTCATCAGGGTCACCCGATGCGTGAATTAAGTTTGGCACACCCTTTTGGCATTCGTTGGCATAGCCAAAGCTAACATGCGAATAGTCACCGCGAATCGTACCCATGTCGGCAGACTTCGGCTCAGTTGGGCCAACAATTTTACGCACCACGGCAACCGCCTCGACTCCTTCAAGAACCATAGCGATCACTGGCCCGTCCATCATCATGTCGAGCGTCATATCAAAAATTTCTTCACCACGACGGGTCACCATCTTGCCAATCGTCTCATAATGCGCGAAATAATGTTCACGGCCCGGGGCTACCATCTTGACACCAATAATTTTGAGGCCAACACGCTCAAACCGCTGCAAGATCTCGCCAACGATTCCCCGCTGCACCGCATCGGGTTTGAACACAATCAGTGTTCGTTCTATGCCACACATATTCTTCTCTTTTACTTCAGTCATATATCTCCTTCGTGTATTATTTTCTTCATCATAACAAAAAGTATTCGTTTGATAAACGGTATAGATGTTGTTAAAATTAAACTATGTATCTCTCCGAAGCATTAGCAGATTTCCTGGAGCACCTAGAGGTTGAGGGTGGACGCAGTCCTCGCACCATTGAGAACTACAAATTATACCTTGAGCGCTTCATTGATTTTGCTGGTGATATTGATGTTGCAAAAATAACATCAGAGACAATTCGTAAGTATCGCCTCTGGTTAAACCGTTATAAAAATAGCAACACCGGTGAAGAATTGTTGTTAATTACACAAAATTACCACCTGATCGCCCTGCGTGGATTATTGACGTATTTATCACAACGAGACATTTCATCACTGGCAGCTGACAAGATCATCCTACCAAAAACTGTTCGCAAACAAGTCACATTTCTTCACTACGACGAGGTGGTACGGCTCATTGAGCAGATCCCATTAGACAATGAACCAGGCCTTCGCGACCGCGCAATCATTGAGCTTTTGTTTTCGAGCGGACTGCGCGTGTCGGAGCTTGTTAACTTGAATCGTGACCACATTAATCTCGCTCGACGCGAGTTTATGGTGCGCGGCAAGGGCCAGAAAGACCGGCCTGTATTCGTTTCAATGTCCGCTGCCGAGCACGTCAAAAACTACCTTGATGCGCGAAGTGACAGCTTGCCAGCTCTATTCATCAGCTATAGTCGGCGATCTGCAAAGCCATCAGTCTCTGGTGATTATCGCCGGCTGAGTGCTCGCTCGATCCAGCGGATGGTATCACACTATGCCCGGCTTGCTGGCATCACCAAACACGTTAGCCCGCACACTATGCGCCATAGCTTTGCCACCGACCTTCTGATGAATGGAGCGGACTTGCGGGCAGTACAATCAATGCTTGGTCACAGCAATATCGCCACGACTCAGATTTACACACACGTCACCGACCAGCACCTCAAAGATGTCCACGAGCGCTTTCACAGTGACACCAGATAGGTTCATAGCTATGGTCGACAGTTGCCAGACGTTACGCTACCCTCGGTCACTGAAAAATCTTTACAGAGGCTGTTCTCAAGATCGATAGCATTTTCAGGATATGGGAAATCGTCACCTATCTGAAGGCGCGCCTCAACCCGCCGAAATACATTACTAGCACGACCAGTTGCATCAACCGCTGGCTGAACGCCATCAAATTTAACCGGTTCCGCACCATTATATAGGGCAATTCGCACGTGTGACATGCGATATAGCGGTGTTAGCCGCAAGAATGAATTAATGCTAGCAGCAGCCGTAACGGGTGATATATCAATTGTGGCTCGGCACGAGTAGCCACTATTCGCAAAATCTGGAGAACAGCTCACCGGTGTCGGAGCATTGTTAAACTGCCCACCACCTCCAGCTCGTGGTAGATTAACCGCTGATACACCTCCGTTCGTCGGCCCGGGGACACTCAGTGTTCGTGGATAAAGGAACATCGTTGCAACACGAGAACTATCAAGACTGGCAAGGTCAAACGTATCGCTCGCAAAAATCATCTGCGTGCGTAACAGCGCAGGCGCAGGACGAGACGGGGACTCATCCCAGTCACTGTATGCCGGCAGCGAAGTTGATACGGAGGCAGCATTTTTTACACGCCCAGCAGCGACGTTACCGTTTGCATCCTCTTTGGTAAACCACTCGAGAATAATCTTATTAAACTCAGATTTGGCCTTTAGTGGCACAAGACGAGATGATCCTTCAGGTATACTCACCAGGAAGTCTTCCGTGTCCATCGTAATATTGACACAAGTATAGGCCTGGTTGAACTCTTTACCGTCCCCTGAGCGGCGCGACTGAATCAGTGTCTCGTTGGCGGCCACATTACCGGCAACGCCCGAACGTGCGACGACTTTACAATCGTTAGGTAATCGCAACTGCTCGCATGCCTTGCCACCATTATCTCCTTTTTGGCAGGCACGCACGACTCGCTTGGCGTCTTCGACACCAGACAGGGCGGCGTCATACGCACTTTGTGACAGTTCATTATTTAGAGCCTGTCGCTGATCGACCATCATTAGCCGCATAAAACCAAGCATCAAAACCGTTAGTAATAGCGTCGCAAAGATCACTGCAAACAACGATACCGCGCCTGACTGATTATCTCTTGTTATTTTATCCATTTGTCCTCACAATCATCTCAAAGCTATTTATCGCACAAAAATCGAGATTCTCATTGTTATCCGCCGGTGGCTTACAGGTGCCATTAGCGGTGTTAACCGCCTCAAGCTGGCTAGTCCCAAGTACAAACTCCAGACGATAGAGGCCATCTGCTCCGCCATCGCCCACCACTCGCGCTGCTTTCATGTGATGAATTGCCAACACTACATCATTCGACCCGGCTGGCTTGAGAAGATGCGTCACCTTATCCGTCGCAACTGTCGACACGTACGCCCCTGTTGTTTGATTTTTTTGACACAGCATACCATCTGGGTCAATCACTCGAGCAAAATTAATTGGACGACCAGAATGCGGCCCACCAACTTCGGTAATAATACCTGCTCCAGCCTTCACTTCTCCAGAAACAACCTTTGGCACATTCCAGACATATGAATAATCACCGAGGCACAGTCGGCCACTTCGATCGGCACCACCCGCCTGCACCATGACAACGGCCGAGTTAGCATTGCCGCTTATCTTGCCAGCATTGGCCTGCAGAAAGTCACGCCGCAAACTATCGCTAACTTCGCGGCCGGACTGATTGATACTTTTGAGTGTAAGGCCTCGATTATACAGCTTGCCAGCCTGAATTGCTATCGTGGCGATTGCCAGCAACAACACCGATACAAATGCCATCGCCAGCATCAACTCAATCAAGGTAAACCCATATCGTCTATACTGCCGTGTCATACATCCTCACAATCGTCCCCGTGGTCATTGGCCGGTCAGTCCCCACACTCATCCAGCAGGCCTGGATGTACGCATCATACGCGCGGCCACCCTCAACGCGCACCAGCTGAATTGAAATGCCTAAAGAAGTTGGATTTTGAGTAGTTGAAATCTTGGCATATGTCGGTGATAATTCGTATTTATTGGTAATCAACTGAAAAGTATTCTTGTTGGGCGCCAGTGCAAATCCTCCACTTGGCATCGCCTCCGGACATCGATCAACATTCAGCACCGAATTAGCATGGTCAATCGTCCGATTCTTTATTCTATCCCAGAGGGTGGCAAATGAGCTCCCAGCCTGAGGTGACTTATCGTGAACGTAGCGCAGCATTTCTGCTTGACTATCAATCTGCTGTCGCACAAGCGTCAACTCTAGCGACCGCTGTGCCATTGCAATACCGCTGTTCATAAGCGCCATGATACCAATCGCCAGCATACTAAACATCGCTACCGCCATGACTACTTCGATGATCGTATCACCCCGGGCGCTATGCCGTCGCTTCATTATCACACCCCTTTGTCGCATGACCGACCGTCACTGCCTCGCTCGAGCCAGCCTTTGCTCCCAAAAAGACTGATAGCCTCTGGCCAACTGACCAGCCAGCATCATAGATACAAAACTCTCGCTGCCGCAGCTGCAAATCGGCTGTATACGTACCACCATTTGGCTGCATATTACGGACAAAATTACTGATATTAGCCGGTGAATACGGCGTGTCATTCGTGCGTACGATAACCTGCCCGCTGTCTGGATCGCGGTATATCAATAAAGCAATTTCTCTACCAATGGTATTAGTTGCCGTGAGTGAGCGCACCTGTGCATTCCAACCAACAGTATAGGTATCCGCCTCACTCTCACTGTAACTATATGTCCAAACCCCCGAGCGTTTCAGGGCATACAGCGGATAAGCGTTAAACGAGCGTGCTTCAGTATTGGTTGATTTAACATAACGACCAACAACAACACAGTCTGATTGGCCCCGAGCTCCGTCATTTGTTGCACCCTCGACAGGACACCTATCACGATCACCTCGATCATTTTCAATACTAATCACTCGACTGTATTGATCACGAATAAAGCCAGCGAATGATTGAACAGCATCGTGGTATTGCTGTTGACGCAGTGCGGCACTTACACCAGCTAATAACCCAACTGTCAATAGGCCAGTGATCGCCAAGAACAACACCACTTCAACGATTGTAAACCCGGACTGCCACCGCTTCATATGCTTATTATTATAGCATAAGCACTATCAAATCACGAGAAGCCAGCCCATGATCCTGGCACCGAAAAACCACGCAATAAGAAAGCCAAGGATCAACAACGGCCCAAATGGAATTCGCGCTCCACGCTGCACTGTGCCCCGAAGCATTCCCGGTAGTACCAGTAGCGTGCCGAGTAAATTTGCTAAAAAGAGCGCGAGAAATGCCAGTCGCCAATCCATCAAAAAGAGTGAGAGACCAAGTGTCAGCTTGACGTCACCAAACCCTATCCAGCGACCACTTGACACGACGTAGAGCAGCGCGTATACGCCACTAAGAATGACGACCGCCGCCATCAGTCCAAGCACTCCGCCCGGTAGCTGACCAGTTGCCGCGTGAATCCCAGCAAACAGTACTCCTAGCATCACAAATGGCCAATTCGCCACATCCGGGAGCAAAAACCACCGCTTGTCATACACGAACAGAAACGCTAAATACGATACCCCCATCAGAGCAATTACGACCTTGGTTATCATTAGTGGCGCTGCAAACGTCATCATGCCATACCACGTCACGATGACAAATAATCCCCCCATTACCAGCTCGAGTCCTAGCTCCATCCAGCCAATCGACGCCTGGCAGTACCGACAGCGCCCTCTGGCAGCCAGCCAGCTCACCACCGGCAGCAAATCATACCAGCGTAGCTCGTGCCCGCAGGAAAGACACCGTGACCGATCGTCTTTGAGAGGTTTCAGCAGTGGCTTTAGGCGGCGTAGCTCTAGTGCATCAACTGGCTCACCGGCCTGCTTGTCTTCAACGAGCTGCCGAGCACGAACTCGCCATATCTGAGCACCGATAAAACTCCCCATCACCGCACCAAGAGCAGCTACGACCACCAGTATTGTCATTGACATCATACTGTTAATGGTAACAAGAAATCATGAAAAAAGCAGCCCCCTGGTAGTAGGAGGCTGCCAATAATTCGTTGTCTTGGCTAGTTCTGGTTGTCTTTACAAAACGCACCGCTTCCTTCTAGCTGCACCTTGACGGCAAATGACCGCGGCGAACCACTTTTGGCAACAATATTTTCGCCATCACACTGGGCGCTCGTGGCATAGACCATCTTTTCGGTCGTTGCCGATCCCTGCTGAGCGACACCAGTTACTACGCTGTAATTATTGCCGGTCTGCGGATCTTTGAATTCACCATTGCCACGTTTCATATATGAATCAAGGAAGCTATTAATCGATCCCGTATCGGTTTTTGGGATGCTTCCCTTGTTATTCGTTGCATAACTATTCACCTGCGAGACGAACCGCGTTACATCGCTCCGTCGTTGTGTATCGCGCTGGCTACGCTGTAAAGCCGGCCATGCGAGGAATACCATCAAGAATATCAGTCCAGCAATTGCTAGCACCAACACGACTTCGATGATTGTGAATCCTTTATTTGCTTTTTGCTGAGCCATGAAGTTGCCCACCTTTCTGTGACTTAACTTTCTCTCGCTATTGTAACGTACTGCTTATGGATTGTCTAGACGCTAATATCTCCGACCAGACTATAAATTGGAAAGATGATCGCACCAACCATCACGCCAGCTACGACCGCCAAGACCACCATCAGCACCGGCTCAATCGTCGTCGTGATTGCCTTGATCTCCTCGTCCAGCTCATCTTCGTAAATCTGCGCGCACTTGCCCATCATCTCATCAATTTTACCCGACTGTTCGCCAATCTTGATCATCTGCGGCACCATCGGTAAAATATAATCCTCATTCTTTAACGACACCGATAATGCCTTGCCACCCTTCACCTTCTCGCTAGCATGCTCAATGCCTTGACGGATAACTGAATTATTGACTGCCCGAGCGGTGATGCGCAGCATGTCCAGCATCGCCACCCCGCTATTAAGAAGCGTTTGACCGGTACGAGTAAAGCGAGCCATGTACAGCTTGCGGAACATAGCGTCAAACACTGGCACATTCAGCTTGAACGTGTCTTTAGTGCGAATACCGGCCTCGGTCTTGAGGTATTGCTGAAAGAAGTACAAGCCAATGCCAAGCAAAATCACTAAGGCCCACCAAAACTGCGCCAAAAAACCAGCGACGCTCACCATCACCTTGGTCATGAATGGTAGTTCTTTGTGCAAGCTACTGTACAGGCCTTCGACCTGCGGCACTACCATCACGAGCATAAATACTACCACCGCGATAATTACCAACAGTACAATTGCTGGATACACCATAGCACCACGTACTTTACCAATCATTGCTGCATCTTTTTCCTGCTGTGATGCGATGCGCTTCAGTGCTTCGTCCAATGTTCCCGACGCCTCACCAGCTGCTACCAACGCTACGTATACGTTATCAAATACTTCTGGATGCTTCTCAAATGCACTTGACAGTTGCCGACCACCTTCGATATCAGAAATTATCTCCTGAATGATGTTCTGCATCTGCTTGTTTTGCGTTTGCTCCAGCACAGTATGCATACTCTGCGCTAGTGGTAATCCCGCGCCAATCAGTGTCGCTAATTGCCGCGTAAAGACGATCTTATCCTTGGGCGATATTTTATTTGACAATCGCTGAAAAAAGCCCTCGCGCTCATCCTGCAGCTCAATTTTCAGCGGCACGAAGCCTTGAGCGCTCAGCAGCTTCGCTGCGGCAACCTCGCTCTCAGCCTGCACAACCGACTTGGTGATCTTTTGCGTGGCTGAATCTCTGGCCTCATAGTAATATTTTTTCATGCGTTATCCCCTGATAAGCCGCTCAAACTCCGCTAGATCAACCGCGAATTCACGGGCACTGTCATACGTAATTGTACCGTTTTGTACCAGATTCACCAGCGTCCGATCCATCGTCTGCATGCCCTGATCAGCACCCGTCTGAATGACAGCATCCAGCTGATGGCTCTTGCCTTCACGAATAATGTTGCGTACCGCTGGATTAGCAATCATGATCTCGGCCGCCACTACCCGACCGCCACCAATAGATGGCACTAGTCGCTGTGAACAAATTGCCATCAGAATGTTCGATAGCTGCGCCCGAATTTGTGGCTGCTGATGCGGCGGGAAGACGTCGATCATACGATCAATCGACTGCGCCGCTGAGTTGGTGTGCAGCGTCGCAAACACCAAGTGCCCGGTCTCGGCAATGGTAATCGCCGCCGAGATCGTCTCGAGGTCGCGCATCTCGCCGATCAGCACCACGTCTGGATCTTGACGGAGGCTGGAACGTAGCGCCGCCGAGAATGAATAGGTATCATAATGAACCTCGCGCTGCACTACCACCGATTTTTTTGACTTATGCGTAAATTCGATCGGGTCTTCGATAGTGATGATATGCTGCGACTTTTCAGTATTAATTTTATCGACCAGCGCCGCCAGCGTCGTTGATTTACCAGAGCCGGTCGGCCCTGTCACCAACACCAAACCGCGTGGGAAATCAGCAAATGTATTGACAATCGGCGGCATACCCAGCTCCTGTGCAGTCTTGATCTCGTTTGGAATTAAGCGCAGCGCCGCCGCCAGGTTGCCCCTCTCATGAAAGGCATTCACCCGGAATCGCCCCAGCATGCCGAACGCAAACGAAAAGTCAAATTCCTTATCCTTGAGCAAAATCTGCCGCTGATCCTCATCAAGAATCTGAAATACCAGCCGCTCCACCGTCGCCTCATCAAGGGGCTGCGTACCTGTTGCCGGAGTCAATGTTCCGTCGATACGCAGCATTGGCGGCAGACCCACCTGAATGTGAAGGTCTGATGCCCGCTTTTTGACCACCTCTTCGAGCAAAATTTCGATACGTAATTCTTGATTATTCATAATTGTCCCCCTTTTCTTTTACGCTGTATCGGCTGCGACCCGATTCACTTCCTCTAATGTTGTCACGCCACTGAGTGCCTTGAGATAACCATCTTGACGCATCGTTATCATACCCTGCTGAATAGCAAGCCGCTGAATCTCAGCACTCGTTGCCCGCTTGACGATCAAGTTCTGAATTTCCTCGGTGACATCCATCACCTCGTACAAACCACACCGGCCAGAATAACCTTGCGGTGTTTGCGGCATGTCGCGACCTCTGACTAAAGTATAAGCGGTTTGATCAGCTAATGGCAAGGTCTTGTATCCCAAATCCTGCGAAACAGTTGGTATGTCAGCCTGGGTTTTTGGTAAGATATGCCCGACCGTTGATTGAATGGTCTCGGTCTCAAGTGGTGACGATTGATACGAATCATACTTTGGCGCCACCCGCCTGACCAACCGCTGACCAATAATGGTATTCACGGTACTAGCGATCAAGAACGGTTCAATCCCCATGTCCAGCAGCCGCGGCAACACACCGGCCGCCGAGTTGGTATGCAATGTCGAGAACACCAAGTGTCCAGTCAGCGCTGCTTGCACCGCCAAATTCGCTGTCTCGGTATCGCGGATCTCACCGACCATCACCACATCTGGGTCCTGCCGGAGAATTGACCGTAAACCCGATGCGAAGGTTAGTCCAACATCAGCATGCACCTGAATCTGATTCACCCCGTCAATCTTGTACTCCACCGGATCTTCCAGCGTCACGATATTGATCGAGTCGTCCTTGATTTCCTTGATCAGCGCATACAAGCTGGTCGACTTACCCGAACCAGTCGGCCCAGATGTCAAAATCATTCCGCTTGGCCGCTTGATGCCTTTTTGGATGGCCCTCAGCGCACGCCCGGCATATCCCATATCAGTCAGATCAAACGAGTTGCCCGTCTTGTCAAGCAGACGAATCACCACCTGCTCTCCCCATACTACCGGCGAAATCGCGATACGTAGGTCAACGTCCTTACCGGCCACATTGACTGCGAACTGGCCATCCTGCGGAATTCGATGCTCATCAATTTTGAGATTTGATAGGATTTTAATGCGGCTAACCAGCGCTGGTTCAATACTTTTTGGTAGCTGCATAATTTCCCGCAACACACCGTCAACACGGCAACGAATTTTCAATGCTTTTTCTAATGGCTCAATGTGTACGTCCGAAGCATGGCTCTTCACTGCATATTCCAGTATCGTACTGAGCGCCCGCGATATTGGTGAATCTTGAACGATCGTTACAATATTCTGCGACGACTCGTCGAGCGCCTCACGCTGCGAGTCTTCTGCTGCCTCATTGACCGATGATAGGTCTGTTTTGTACTGACCAAGGACATGACGGATGCTTTCTTCGGAGGCCATGAATACCTTCAGCGGTCGTTGAATACGATTTGCTAGGTAGTCAACTGCCTGGACATTATTAGCATCAATCATCGCCACCGCCAGGCGCCCCTGTACCTCGGCCAGTGGTACCGCCATAAATCGCTCAGCGACATCCTCCGGCAGTAAATTCAAGATGTGTTGCTCAATCACACTACTCGCGAGATTAACATACGGCACACCAGACAACTGTGCCACCGCATGCACCAATAATTCATTCTCCAAAAGGTGCTCCTCAGTTAGCAGTGACAGTAGCGGCTTACCCGATTCGCTGGCACGTTTTTGCGCCTCCTTAACAACCGACCGCTCAATCAAGCCCTCGCTTGTCAGCAAGCTAATCAATTTTCCCTGCATGTCATCCGTCAGTAGCGCCATATCACCTCCGCGCTAACTACCAGTCGCATTACCAACAATTGCTTCCACCGTTGGGTTAATAGCATCGCGATGAAACACTGTCTTATCTGGCTGCTCAATATCTGGGCTAATCTTCGGTATCGTCTGGACTTCTACACCCGATGATGGGACGCGCAAGAACGGAATGCTACTGGCAACAAAATAGGCTACCACGATACCGAGACTGGCTATTAATACAATCATTGCTATATCACTCTTCTTCATGGCTTAATCACCTTCTTTCCTAATCCAACTTTTTGTGCTGACTCAAAATAAGCCTTGCCAGATATATCCATGGTCATCTTGCCATCCTCACTAGCCTGCATCTCGATCTCGGTAATATTGATAACCCGTATTGATTTTTCAAAGCGCGTTAACAACTCTTTGAGACTTGATGAGGTACCGCTCACAGTCATAGTAAAGCTCACCGCCGAGCGACCATCGCCAGCGTCCTCTTGCTCCGCACCTGACTCATTCGCCGTATAGTGCACCGAGATACTATCAAGCGATAGACCCGCAATACCGTTAACAAACTTCTTCTGAATGGACGCACCGAGCGCATCAGCATTCGCACTGGCCGGTAGCGCATCAAGAATCGTTTGCAGTGGGCTGCTACTATCTGTTAATTTTACCGAATTAAGCGCTTCATTCGCCTCGAGTGAGCGCACATTGTCCTTCAGCGAATCTGCCGCTTTCTTATTATTCTCCAGCGTGTTGATGGTATCTTGCTTCGCGAGGACGACTGCACCATGAAATAGAATCTGCCGCAGGAGGAAGAATGACACCACAATTGCCACGCCGCTCACAAATGCCGCACCAGCCACAAACAAAAACATGGTTTTTTTCGAGGAGTCAATCTGCTGGCGCTTACGGATGGCAACGTCTTTGTTTTCAGGCATTAGTTTTTCTCCTTATCTGAGGCATCTTTTGCTTTCTTGGCAAACAAACTCTCTGGTACACCCAGCCGCGAATCGGTTACGTCAACCTTACCATTCGGCGTTACGATCACCACCGAGCCACTCGTTTTTGAGAACAATTCTGCCGGATAGGTAAACGTGAACGAAAAGCGCAATACCTTCTTGCCATTGGCATCTTCACCAAAACTAGCCTCACCCGCCTGCAAATTCTCAGCCAACGGCTGTTTTACCTCTTGGCCATCCTGGGTTGCCTGCACCGTTGTATTGGTAATTGTCTTCTTGAATATCTCCAGCGCGATATAGCCATTCTCGGCCGAGCCCTCGATGGCAATTGTTCGCGACTCTGGTTTGAGTTTTAGTGTTGCAATTTTAATGCTATTTGGTGCTACTGGATTGACCGCTGTCATCACGTCAAAGAGCCGCGAATCAGCCTGCCGCTCACTTGATAATTTGTTAATTGTTGCCAGCTGATGCTGAATGGTCACCAACTTATCAAGGTCTTCAATCGACGTCAGTTCACGTGTCTTGCTCTTAATCGTCCCGTCATGTAGCGCTTCCAGAGCTATCTGGCCACCAAAGATCAAGCCAAGCGCAACTGCCACTCCGACCGCAATCATGCCGACGGTCACCGACATCGCGGTGACAGCGTTGCGCATCATTTTCGCTCGAAGTAACTCGCGTTTGACATCAGGAATCAAGTTAATCTCAATCACGACCCATTCCTCCGCTGCGCTAGACCAACAACTGTCGCAAACTCCGACGCAATTGGTGCTAATTTTTGCTGATCGGCCTGCCCAAGACTGACATGCTGCCACGGATCAGCCGTAGTCGCTGGTATACCAGTCTTGCTGGCAATATAATTATCCATCATCGGTATTGCCGCGCCAAAGCCCGACAGCAAAATACCCGACACAGAGATACTTGGGTAGCGCGTCTGAAAGAACTTGATTGATTTGGTCAGCTCGGTCGCAAAATTATCCAGCACGCCGTCAATTGCCCTGAGGACTTGCCCTTCGAGCCGGTCAGGCGCCAAGCCAAACTTGATAATAAACTGACGAGCCTGATCATCCTGCACGTTGAGATTTTGCACCGCCGCCCGCACCAACGCCTGTAGTCCACTCGGCACCGTGCGCACTAGCCGCGGCATATCGCCATAAATGACCGCCAAGTCAGTCGAGTGTTCGCCCATGTCCAACACGAGCTTTGCGGTCGCTCCGTCAGTCGGCGCCAATGCCCGGAGCATCGCGATCGGATCCGGCTCCTCAGCGACCACATTAAACCCGAGCCCTTCGATGAACTCCAGTCGCTCTTCCACATAACTGATCGCCGCACTCGTCAATAACACCTCATACTGACCCTGCTCACGCAAGCTGTCGCCGAGCAGCGCCCAATCAACCTTGGCATCTTCAATCGCCATAGGAATGTACTGATCGACCTGGTATTTCATGGTCGCCTTTAGCTCTTGGTCTGATACTTTTGGCACATCAATAATCGCCGTAAAGGTCTTGCTCGACGGCAAGCCAATCGCTACATTTTGCGTCTTGATACCACTCTGCCCGACAGCGGTCATGATCACTTCACCAAGCTTACGCTGCGCCTCTGGTGAGTCGCTACTTGTGACCTTGGGGTCGACAGGCGCATATCCATAATGCAGCAGATTCCATCCGTTGCTCGTTCGCGCCAGCTGAACGACACGCACCGCATTCGTACCGATGTCTAATCCGAAAAAGTCGCCCAGCCCTTTTGCTAATTTCATACTATTCTATTATACATAAGCATTTTAAAATGTAAAACCCTCAAAAACGCGGCGGCAATTCCTTCAGATGCATCGTTTTGATGGCCCCTGATTCTTTCGACCGCTCATTTCCCCACAAATATGCATCAGCACGCAAATTCAATATTTCCGCTGGCTCGCCCGGATTATTGCCAGAGGTATCGCCACCCTTGGTAAATGTGCGGCGCAAAAAGAGATGCTTCGCGATAATCGGACCGTTAATGCGCAGCTGTTTTTCGCAGGTTTTTGCATCCAGCCCCGACAGCCACTGACGACTATCGCGAACTATGGTATCACAAGTGTTAACCGCACCATTCTTGGTCACTAGCCAAGCATCAAGCTGTGTGACATTTGGCTCAATAATGATGTGCTGAGCACTAATAATGAGCTGCGGCAAATCCCGAGCCACCGAATAGTTACCGCCCTCCTGCTTTACGTCACCTTTGATAGTCACCACGCCGCCCGATTTGATAACAATTTGCCGACCACGCTTAATCTCTCCGCCGGTAATCGTCACATTGCCTGCCTGATACACACCACCAGCTACGTCACTCATAGACACCGCCCCAGACAAACTTCCCGTGTTCGTAAAATAGGCATCAGGCGTTCGCACGGTCGGCATCTTGTCACGGAAATTACCAAACGGGGTGTTAGTATTTTGGAATGTCAGGTCATTATACTGTCGCGCCTCAATCGCCCCCGTTCGCCCTGTCGGCGTAGATGACAATCCTGCCCCCGATGAAGAAATAATTTGTCCAGGCGCACTAATGGCATATTCCGCCCACGATCCATACAGCCGTGGCTCCCCCGGTACTGGCTGCCACCCCTTTGGCGCATACACACCGAGCAGCCACCGAGCAGCTGCATTAGCATTGGCGAGGCTAGTTGGAGCAATTGCATCTTGCACCTCTAAAGCAATCACATTATCACCAGCTCGTAAATAATCAGCGATGATTCTCTTCATCTCGACACTAGATGATGCTTTGGGATTAGCAAACACTGGCTTACCATTAATGTACACCACAGCATAATCATCAACCGCCAAGCGTAGGTATAGTCCCGATCGTCCGTCATTCAACAAATCCAGCTGACGAATCTCTTCGAGCTGCTGGCTAGTCAACTGGAACTTCTGCCGAAATAGCGTTACGCCAGATGACTTCACATAGTTTTCACCATTAGTATCAGTCTGCGGTGTATTATGACGCCGAGTCAGCACCTCTTTTAACTTCGTCGTATCCTTGCAGCGCGCCCCCCAGAGCGGCTTTGACTGGCCACCTTGATCATATATCGACTGTCGAAATACCCCATCAGTCGCCCACGCAGATGTCCCTGACTCCTTGGCAGCCCCACCACATTCGGTAAACTCAGCTACCCCAGCCGCGCCCGATCGCTGAGCGGGTAGCCCAAATGGTACTTTCATCGTAGCATTAGCATCCGTTGCCCAGCCGCCATACGCTCGTGGATTAATATATGCTCCACCTGCTCGACCACCACTATTAGCTGCTACTACATCATCAAACCAACTCGGTGCTGGCGTTGCCGAAGATGCACTATTCTCACCATCCGGTGCTGTCCATGTTGACACCGATCCACCACACTTATCCTGACCAGCTGTCCGATTACCGGACATCGGTGATGGCAGCATCATAAACCCACCATAATTAAATGTCCCGCCAACACCATCAACCACAGTCGTGGCATTTGCGTTCACACGACAATCAGATCCACCATCACCAGCCGTTGGCCAACTACTAATCCGCTCTGATATTCCACCGATCTGCTCCCTCTCACCAACCGGATATTTCTCCCATGGCATGTGATGTGATGTGACTGGACCATAGCTACTGCCGCCCGGTGGCGCCGTCGTACTTGCTGCTAACACTACCCTCTCGACATGGGTTACGTCAGGCGCTACTTGCGCCGTTACACTAATATAATGATGCCAGATATACACCCCAAGGCTTCCGAGTATCACTACTCCGATAGTGCCAACGCCCATCCACCACCTGTGGTTTTTTAACCGCAGCGCCATCTATCGCCTCACCCTCGTCAGTGATGTCCTGACTTCCGCATTATTATTACCCGCACTACCGTCTATCCCGACACCAACTCGTACATCCGCCCCCCAGAACTGAACTTTTGGCCGCCCAGCGACCTTTGCACAATCTACTGCATAACGAAACGTATTGGTATTTGCATACCGATTATACGTACTCACAATAGTCATGTAACACAACTGGTCGCCAGTTGTCATCGTCACCCCGCTCAAATTATCCTTACCGAGCGGGATCTCCAGCCCACCTCGCTGAATAATTGTCCCTGCACCATTACGCGCTAAATTATTAGATGTACAATCTACCACCTGCAAACCCGATCGGCTATTCTTAATGGTGTTCTTAGCAATATAACAATCCCAATCAGCCACCAGACTACCTGATGAACGACCATCATAGGGCACAACAACACCTTCACCCCCCGGCACAGTATAATTTCCGCTTCCCTTTAGCACAAACCGCACCACAGCATAATTTGCCCGATTCGACCGCGTTGATCCTGTATGATTAATGCGTGCGGTCACACCGCTCACCTCGATCGTTCCCTCATTAATGTAGTCCGGCGCCTGCACCTCTGGCCGAAGCTCATAGTTGTACGGCACCGACGCACAAGCATTCGACGAGACCCCCCAGCCATCAGTATTCCACGCACCCGGCAGCCATACAATCTTTTGGCACACTGTCTTGCCGACGTCATCTTGCGTCACAATCCCCTCAGCTCCAAAGACACTGTTATATGGTTTAACGTCGTTCGGTGCATAAAAGGTGTTCCACGGGCTAGCGCTATGTGTATATGGCGATACCCATGTATGATGGGTTGTCGCGCCATTAACATCCTGGTTAATACCTATGCGCTTGAGGGTATAGGGAGGAATTGTATACGAAGAATTGTTTCTCAGGTAGTGAAAAAAGCGTACACGCTGTCCTGGTGCAGCAGTCGCATTTTGCACTAAGCTACCACCGTTAATCGATACCCTTGATTGCCCCTCAACCGTCCACTGATTAGGCGCCTGCTCACGTCTAATCCATACTTCCACATCCTGTGTTGCACAATCACCTCTACCGCCCGGGCTACTATAAAAGCAGCGACGTACCTGCAAGACGATACGGCCAGAGCCTCCTGGTGCTATCACACCAGATATGTTAATTCCATTCACCCTGATGCTACTACCACCATCGACCCAATGATACGCACTGGATGG
This sequence comes from uncultured Candidatus Saccharibacteria bacterium, assembly GCA_963516175.1. Lineage (GTDB taxonomy): Bacteria > Patescibacteriota > Saccharimonadia > Saccharimonadales > Saccharimonadaceae > Nanosynbacter. Next base: position 25,226 of record CAUPZG010000007.1, read on the forward strand.
ATGTGTGCCACGATCAAGCGTTCCACCCGAAACCAATGTTTGACCATTTTGACTAACTGTCACATTGGTAGCCCAAACTCGCGCTTGCGACTGACCGTTACCATTAACTGACCCTCGTAAGTCAAGCGACAATGACGTTGCGTTCCAACCAACAGTATTGATGACATCATTCGTATATGACGTCCCGGGCGACGACATCCACATTGCACCACAGCGCGTTCCGCCACCCTTACAAATATATTGCACCGCGAACCGCTCACCATCATTACGTGCATTGGCGCACATTAAACGCCGTCGACCGCTCAGGCCACTACAATCGAGTGCCTCTACCTTGTCTACGCTAACAATCGCCGTCACTGATGCCATGACCACAAGCGCGAACACATAGCCAACAACAAACCGTAACCCAGCTCTAGCCTTGACCTGATGTACCATCCTTATTCCCCGCACCCGCATCAGCCTTACCGATCTCGACCAGTGCTTTTACTGTATCTCGGCTGATCCCAAGCCGATAAAACGGCTCGACTGCCTGACGCATTTTCATCGAGTTAATCAGCTCCTGATGAATTTGATCAATTCGCTGACGATCATTCCGTAACGATGCATCATGAAGTACGATGTAGTGACATACTGCATCATTACTCGGCCCGCCATGTTCTGAGATCTTCTTGACCAGCCCCTCAAGCGCTGTCGGGCCATAGCCATTCGGCGCAGCAATAATTGACTGATATTCTTTTATGATATCTTCGCCACATATTGTCTTAGCAGCCGGTGCAATATCCTGACTAGGTTCTTTTAGTCCAATATATAATCGCCCAGTCATTATCATGAGGGCAGCGACAACTAACCCGATACTCATAATGACACCCACTACTATAAATATACGCGAGACAACGATCTTATTCATACTGCTTATTCTAATACATATTATATACCGAAACAAGTTTGTGTAATTTGCTATAATACACGATATGAGTCTATCGATCGGAATTGTTGGTTTACCGAACGTTGGTAAATCAACCATATTTAATGCACTTACTAACAATAGTATCCTAGCAGCAAATTACCCGTTTGCCACCATCGAGCCAAATACTGGCATTGTACCAGTTCCAGACAAAAGGCTTGATGTGCTCGCGGCAATGTACAATACCCAAAAAATTATCCCCGCAACTGTGACGTTCGTCGATATTGCCGGATTGGTAGCTGGCGCTTCAAAAGGAGAAGGACTTGGTAATAAGTTCCTGCATAATATCCGTGAATGTGACGCTATTGTTCACATTGTGCGCGCCTTTGAAAACTCAGACATATTACGGCACGACAATTCCCCAATTAACCCCCAAGCCGACATTGACGTCATCAATACCGAACTTATCCTTGCCGATATTCAAACCATAGAACATCGCTTGCCTCGTCTCCAGAAAGAAGCCAAAGCCAATCCTAAAGCACGACAGACAGCTACATATCTTGAAACACTCCTAACATCACTTAATTCGGGCATACCGATAGCTTCCATAGAAAATATCAAATATGAGATAATCAACGACCTTCATTTGCTCACCGCCAAGCCAATTATTTACGCATTTAATATTGACGAGACCGAGCTCAGCGACCATGCCCTGCAGAAAAAACTTGCTCAACTTGTCGCACCCGCCCAAGCCTTATTTATTTGTGCCAAGCTCGAGGAAGAGCTGAGAGAATTGTCGAGCAATGATGCCGCTGAATTACTTAGTAGCTATGGAGCTTCCGAAACTGGATTGTCACAGCTTATCCATGCCGCGTACGACACACTTGGTCTACAAAGCTACCTTACGGCCGGACAGAAAGAGGTTAGAGCATGGACGATACATAAAGGCTGGACAGCACCGCAGGCTGCTGGCGTCATCCATTCAGATTTTGAGCGCGGATTTATCGCCGCCCAAGTCATTAGCTACGACGACCTCGTAACTGCAGGCTCAGAAACCAAAGCCCGTGAAGCAGGCAAAATCCGTACCGAAGGTAAAAATTACATCATGCAGCCCGACGATGTTGTAGAGTTTCGATTTAATGTCTAGACCTACCGTAATTAATGTGTTTTATACTACGTTGCCTTAAGTACAACGATGCTGTTTTTACTACAAGTATCACCTCTGTTAATTTTTGAGTTGTAGCTTATAAAAGCGCTCAACGTTACCCTTGCTACCGGCAACCGTGCTATCCTTTTTATCAAGGATTATAAAATATTGTTTCGCCCATTGCTCGAAATCAGCCAGGATTTTTCGTCGTATAGTAGCATTTTTTACAACACCTTTTTGCACTAGATGACGCCCCGCCTCGAACTGTGGCTTTACCATTGCCACAAGCACCGTCGCACTACCCATTAGTCGTTTTGCGACATGTGGTAAGATATCACGCAGACTAATAAACGATACATCTCCCACAATGATGTCTGGCGAGTGATCAAGTTCAAAGTCACGAATATCCGTCTTTTCATGTAGTACTATACGTTGGTCATTACGTAATCGCCGGTGTAGCTGATTTGTGCCTACATCAACGGCATACACTCGTCTAGCACCATGACGCAGCGCAAAATCAGTAAATCCACCAGTACTTGACCCTATGTCCAAGACGGTTTTTCCCTGAAAATCCAATTGAAAAATATCAGCTACGCCTGCTAGCTTGAGACCTGCACGCGAAACGTATCGCTCGCGACTCAGCAATGTAATGTCTGCCGTCTCGTCAACAAAATATCCGGAACGTGTAACCACGCTACCATTGACCATAACTTGTCCTAAATCTATCCAGTTCTCTGCTTCCGAACGTGATTCCACCAGTCTGCGCTGCAGCATCATTTTATCTAATCGCTGTTTCATATCGCTTCTCATTGTAGCTTGAATACATATTTTTCTCAATCGCTGCAGCCTAATTATATAGTGTAATTGCTGTTATAAATACATCAATAACTATTTCTGATTTTACTCATAGTCCAATCCCATTCATGATTAGTAGTATAGTAATTAAAATACAACGTTGCATAATATACATCAGTGTATTTTATACATCAATAGTTATCTTTAACTCTGTAATAGTGGAGAGTATTCCTGACATGATCGCATAAAATACCTATGCTTCTCATAAAAATAATTCTCACATGTGTCGCGAAAATACTCTACTGCCTATGTATACATTATGTTGTATTTTTATCATTAACGTATGGATTCTTGTCTCATTGTTTACTATTATTTGATGTATAAATAACAATAAAAAAGCGCCACCCAAACACTCTGAGTGGCGCCCCCCGAAAAGAAAAGTTATTCTCTATTTTTTACGCTCTCGATATTCACCCGTTGCTGTATCAACACTGACAATATCACCCTGCTTGATAAACGCCGGTACTTTAATGACAAGACCTGTTTCAAGCGTTGCATCCTTAAGTACACTTGAAGTTGTATCACCTTTCACAACGTCTTCGGCATATGTAACTTCGAGATAGAGATTTTTTGGCAGTTCAACATTAATTACTCGCCCATCAAACATCTGGAGACTCAGCTCGCAGCCTTCTTTTAGATAATCCTTTGCTTCGTCTACCACGTCACTAGATAGCTCAAATTGTTCAAAACTTTCTGGATCCATGAAGTAGAACATATCTCCGTCATGATATAAATATTGAACTGTTTTGCTACTAACCTCAGCTGGTTCAATCTTATCTTGGCCCTTGAAAGTCTTTGGGATGACACTGCCATCCAGTAGATTTTTTAATTTAACGTTCACGATAGAGCCTCCGCGCCCCATAACTTTTTGTCCATACTCAATGACACGATACGGCTTACCATCAATCTGACAAACTGTGCCCTTTTTTAGATCTGTTGGTTGATACATACTTTTTCCTTTCCTATAACCATTTATACTGCCGTACTTAATTCTAACATCATTTTAGACGGTAGGATATTTTTCGCAGACTGAACATATTTTTTACCCAGATACCCCACACTAGACCCAATATTATATATTGTTGCTACTATTTGCTGTATCACAATAATAATGGGTCCAAATAATAGCGACCTGCAACTTATCGTACACAGGCCGCTCAGTAGTCTCTTTCGATATAATATGGGGTTAGATAAAGCCCCTAATGTATATTTACTGCCCTTGCGATACAAACGGTAGCAATGCCAAGTGCCGAGCACGCTTGATTGCCACTGCCAAACTACGCTGCTGCTTGACGCTAAGACCGGTCTTTGCTACCGGCTCAATTTGACCATACGCATTAATATAGCGCATCAATGTTTTAACATCTTTATAGTCAAAAACTGTTGGGGTATCTTTCTTTAATCGTTTTGCCATTTTGTTCTCCTTTAGAACGGAATCTCACTAAGGTCGATCGGTTTATCATCGATATCCGCTACAACCTCAGCTTGCTTAGTATTAGTGGTGTTACGCGGTGCAGCCGTATTTGCGCTGTCACTGCTCGGGGCATCAAGGAATGTCACATCGGTCGCCGTCACCTCAATACGTGAGCGGCGCTTGCCAGTTTCTTTATCATCCCAGCTGTCCTGTCGCAATCGACCCTGCACCAATACGCGTCGGCCTTTCGACAGATATTGCATCACCAGCTCGCCAAGCTTTTCCCACGCCGTAACGTCGAAAAAGTCAGCCTGATCATCCTGTCCGGTACGGTCAACCGCGATACTGAAGCTGACAACTGTCCGACCTGATGGTGTTGTCCGCTGCTCTGGATCGCGTGTTAACCGTCCCAGTAAGATAACTTGGTTGATACTTCGTGCCATGATGACCCTCCTTTTCTATGATATATTGCGTTGAGTGTTAGGCCTCTTTATCAGCTGCCTCGGTAGCAGCCTTCGCTTCACGCTCTTTCTGCTCAGCAAGCGCTCGCCGTGTTTTCTCGTCAGTCTTGACTAGTAAATAGCGAAGCACTTCATCAGTGATATTCAGGACATTCGAGATCTTGAGTGGCGCGCTACTTGGCAGCTTCACCTCAAGGCAAACATACACTGCAAAATCTTCACGGCGAATTTGGTAAGCTAGCTTTTTCTTACCCCAATTATCTTCTTTAGTAATTTCACCACCATTGGTAGTGACGAGCGACCGGACCTTGTCTAGGGCCGCATCCAGATTTGCTTCCAAATCCGGATGAATCAGAACGGTCAGTTCATATTCGTTCATGTTTCCTCCTTCGGAATCCATTACGGATGGTTATGTTATTGCACATAACCTTAGGTTATTATTCCCCCGTATTATACGGTAATCTGATGTAAAAGTCCAGAAATAGACCCCACCAGATCATGCTACAATAGAGTTCATGTGCATTGCCATTCAAGGACAAGCTGGATCATTTCACGAACAAGCAGCAAAACAATGGTACGGACCTAACGCTACCACTATTCCATGTATGACCTTTGGCGACGTCTTTCAAGCCTATGCTCGCGGCGAGGCTGATGCTATTGTCGTGGCAGTGGAAAATACCATTTACGGTACAATCAACGAAACGTACCGTCACATTGAATCCTGCAGTGCTCCTATCGTCGGTGAAGTGACACTTACTATTCAACAAATGCTCATCACCAATCCAGGCACAATACTTGAAGATATCACTGCTGTCTATTCACACCCTGTCGCTCTGTCACAGTGCCAGCATTTTCTCCAAGAGCACCTACCACAAGCTGCGCAAATTGAATATTTTGATACCGCTGGCGCTGTTGAATTTATCAAGCAACAAGGTTCACCACACCTAGCAGCCATCGCGGGTGAAACTGCCGCTCAGCTATACAATATGCCAATTCTCAAACACCACATCCAAGATACCCAGGACAACATCACTCGTTTCCTCGTCCTCGACCAGACAACGACAGCGGCTGATGCCAATCGAGCAACGCTGGTGGTGACCACTGCCCACCAACCAGGCAGCCTCCTTGAAATACTCCGCACATTCGCCGATCAGTCCATCAACCTTGCCAGTCTACAGTCCCAGCCCATTGTCGGTCAACCGTGGAACTATAAATTCTTCATGACCGTTGATACTGCCGGCCAGCCACTGCACCATGCCATTAACAAAATTAGTTCAACCGGACACAAAATAACATTACTCGGTGAATATCTGGCGGCACGTTAGTTTACTGAGAAGGCAAGATATCGGATATATCACCATCGGTCGCGAGCCGATCAAATAGGCTTTTTG